>JAEUPH010000299.1 GCA_016790395.1 Rubrivivax sp.
TGCGCCGCCGCAAGGGCACGGCGCTGATGCTGGAAGAGCTGGCGCGCAACGTCACCGGCTGGCCGGCCCATGCGGCCGAGTTCTTCGAACAGCTGGCCACCACGCAGCACATGAACCATGTGCGCCTGCACGCGCCGGCCACCGCCCCGGTGCGGCACCTGGCCCGCATGGCCGCCGTGCGCGGCGACGCCGGCGCCTTCAACACCGTGGCGCACACGGCCGAGGTCCGGCGGCCCGAGGGCGGGTCCGGCCGCTTCAACATCCCGAACGTGGGCCTCTTCCTGTGGCGTGTGCGGCCGCAGCCGCTGCACGGGCTGCCGCTGGTGCCGCACGCCGGTGATGCCACCGGCACCAAGTTCCACCTGCACCCGCTGGGCCTGGACATGGCGCTGTTCCGCGCGCCGCGGCCCGAAGGCGGCATCGACGCGCTGTCGCAGGCCGAACACGTGCCCGCGCCGCTCGGCGTGCGCGAGCTGGCCCGCCAGTGGCGGCAGGCGCAGAGCCCGGACATGCCGGTGACGCAGACGCTGGACTACGGCGAAGGCCGCAGCCTGGTGCTGTTCCAGGGTGGCGCCGTGCTGGCGCTGAACGCCCCGCCACCAGGCCCGCCGGCACCCCTGCAGCCGGTGCTGCGCGCGGCCGACCTGCGCGACGTCTTCGACGGCGGCGGCACGCTGCTGGGCTGGAACCACGAGGGCGGGCTGTTGCCGGACGAGATCGCCATCGACCCCGAGCGCGGCCGCGTGCTGCTGGGCAGCGCCGCCGCCACGCGCCATGCGGCCACGCCGCTGACGGCCAGCTTCCACTACGGGCTGCTGCGCGAGATCGGCGGCGGGCCCTACGCGCGTGAGCCGGCCGGTGGCGCGCTGGCGGAGCAGCGCGTGCTGAGCGGCGGCGCGGCCTGGCAGGCCGAGCTGGATCTGCTGCCGCCGCTGTCGGCGCGCGTGCGGGTCAGCGACAGCCTGTCGCACAGCGAAGCGCTGACGCTGCGCGTGCCGGGCGTCACCGCAGCGGGCGAGGCCGGCCTCGTGCGCGTGCTCAGTGCGGCCGAAGGGCAGCGGCCGGTGCTCCTCAGCCCGGGCGACGTGGTGCTGGACATCGGCGCGCGCGGCACGCTGGTGGTCGAAGGCCTGCTGGTCAGCGGTGGCCCGCTGCGCGCGCCGGCCGCGGCCGACACCGAGGCGCGCACGCTGCTGCTGCACGACTGCACGCTGCTGCAGGGCCTGGTGATCGAAGACCCGTCGATCACGCTGCGCATGGAGCGCTGCATCTGCGGGCCGCTCCTGGCGCACCCGCTGGCCCGCGTGGAACTGCACGACTGCGTGCTCGACGCGCAGGACCCGCAGGCCCTGGCCTACGGCCCCAGCTCGGGCAGCGGCGACTTCGGCGCACCGCTCACGCTGCACGAATGCACGCTCATCGGCCGCGTCGCGGCGCTGGAGATGCCGATGGCCAGCAACACGGTCTTCCATGCCGAGGCCGCGGGCACGGTGCCGCCGGTGCACGTGCAGCGGCGGCAGAGCGGCTGCGTGCGCTTCTGCTGGCTGCCGCCGGCTGCGGTGACGCCGCGCCGCCACCGCTGCCTGCCCGACGCCGAGCACCCCGACGCGCTGCCGCAGTTCGCCTCGCTGCAGTGGGGGCACCCGCTGTATGCCTCGCTGCGGCCGGCGTCCGGCGTGGCGCTTTTCACCGGCGCCGACGACGGCGGCGAGATCGGCGTCATGCACGCGCTGCAACAGGCGCTGCGCGAATCCAACCTGCGCGTACGGCTGCAGGAGTACCTGCGTTTCGGCCTGGTGGCCGGGATCTTCCACGCCACCTGAACCTCCGACGAATCGAGAGAACACCATGGCTGCCGACTTCTCCAAGGTCCGCTTCAATCCGACGCTGAACTACGCCGGGGTCGATCTCCAGCAAGGGCGGGTGCTGCTGGACGCCGACTTCAACGAGCTCACCGCGCTGCTGGACCGCCGCCTGCGCGCGCTGGCCGGCGACGTGCTGGGCCGCGCCACCGTCGGCGCCAACACGCCCGACGCCTTCAAGCTGAGCCTGGTGGCCGGCGCGCTGCACATCGGCCGCGGGCGCCTGTACGTGGACGGGCTGCTGGCCGAGAACCACGGCAGCGGCGCGCCGGCCTACGACGCGCTGATGGGCGGGCCGACCTTCAGCACCACCACGCCCTTCACGCTGCAGCCCTGGCTGAAGGGGCAGACGCCGCCGACCGCCGGCCGCCACCTCGTCTACCTGGACGTGTGGAACCGCGAGGTCTCGGCGCTGGAGCAGCCCGACCTGGTGGAAGCGGCCGTCGGCGTGGACAGCACGACGCGCACGCAGACGGTGTGGCAGGTGCGCGTGCTGGCCGAGAACGCCGCCGCGGGCGTGGACTGCGCCAGCCCCGACGCCGCCGTGCCCGGCTGGGCCGAGCTCATCGCACCGTCCACCGGCCGGCTGACCACCGGCACCTTCGACCTCGCGCCCGGCACCGACCCCTGCGAGCTGCCGCCCGAAGGCGGCTACCGCGGCCTGGAGAACCAGCTCTACCGCGTGGAGATCCACGATGCCGGCCTGCCCGGCGGCGGCGCCACCTTCAAGTGGAGCCGCGAGAACAACGCCGTGGGCAGCCGCGTCACGCGCTTCCTGTCGAACCTCGAGGTGGAAGTGGAGTCGCTGGGCCGCGACGACGTGCTGCGCTTCAACACCGGCGACTGGGTGGAGTTCATCGACGACGAGCGCGAGTTCGCGCAGCGGCCGGGCGAGCTGCGCCGCGTCACCGTCAACGACGACACCCGTTCGCTGGAATTCAGCCCGCCCCTGGACGACCTGCAGCCGCCCCGCACCAATCTGCGCGTGCGCCGCTGGGACCAGGCCCGGCGCGTGCTTCGTGTGCAGGGCAGCGGCACGGTGCTGCACCACGACCTGGACGCGCCCGGCGCCACCGGGGCCATCCCCATCCCGGCCAGCGGCACGCTGCTGCTGGAAGACGGCCTGACGGTGAGCTTCACCAACGCCGGCGGCCCCGGCAGCCCCGGCTTCCGCAGCGGCGACTTCTGGACCTTCGCCGCACGCACGCTGGACGCCAGCGTGGAGGACCTGACCAACGCGCCGCCGCGCGGCACGCAGCACCACTACGCCCGCCTGGGCTTCTGGGACGTGGCCGCCGGCACCGTGAGCGACTGCCGCCACCCCTGGCCGCCCGAAGGCGGGGGCGACTGCGCCTGCACGGTGTGCGTCACGCCCGCCAGCCACGCCAGCGGCCAGCTCACGCTGCAGGCAGCGGTGGACCG
>JAEUPH010000339.1 GCA_016790395.1 Rubrivivax sp.
GGCCGCGTGAGGCTTTGCCAGGCGTGCTGGCCGTGGATGTCGACGAGGTGGTCGGCGGCCTCGCGCAACTGCGCCACGGTGGCCGGGCTGCCGTTGATCCAGGCGCGGCTCTTGCCCTGGGCGTCCACCGTGCGGCGCAGCAGCAGCGTGCCGTCGGCCGCGAACCCGCCGTCGTCCAGCCAGCCGGCCAGCGTGGGCGGGCTGTCAAACTCGGCACTGACCTCCGCCCGCTGCGCGCCTTCGCGCACCATCGCGGCGTCGGCGCGCTGGCCCAGGGCGAGTTGCAGCGCGTCGATGAGGATGGATTTGCCGGCGCCGGTCTCGCCCGTGAGCACGGTGAAGCCGGGACCGAGATCGATCTCCAGTTCGGCGACGATGACCACGTCGCGCAGGCTCAGGCGGCGCAACATCGCTAGACCACGCCCTCGTACCAGCGCAGCTTCCTGCGCAGCGTGGCGTAATAGCTCCAGCCGCGCGGGTGCAGGAAGCGCACCTTGTGGGCCGAGCGGCGCACCTTGATCTGGTCGCCCGGGATGAGGCTGGCCAGGTTGTGCATGTCGAAGTTGGCCGAGACGTCCTTGCCCGAGACGATGCCGATGACGACCTCGCCGCGGTCGGGCAGCACGATGGGGCGGTTGCTGAGCGTGTGGCTGGCAATCGGCACCACCACCCAGCCGGCAATGGACGGATGCAGGATGGGCCCGCCGGCGGACAGCGCATAGGCCGTGCTGCCCGTGGGCGAAGCGACGATCAGGCCGTCGGCGCGCATGTTGGCAACGAACTCGCCGTCGATGTCGACCCGCAGCTCCACCATGCTGGCGGTGGCGCCGCGGCTGACGACGACGTCGTTCAGCGACAGGCCTTCGAAGATGCGTTCACCGTCGCGCCAGACATCGCCTTCCAGCATGCTGCGCTGTTCTTCCTCGTAGTCGCCGGCCAGCATGGGGGCCAGCGCCTCCTTGTACTGGCCGATGGGCACGTCGGTGATGAAACCCAGGCGCCCCTGGTTGATGCCCACCAGCGGCATGCCGTAGCGCGAGAGTTCGCGCGCGATGCCGAGCATGGTGCCGTCGCCGCCCACCACCACGGCGATGTCGCAGGCCTTGGCCATGTCCGCGGGTGACAGCGACTCGAAGCCGGTGACGCCGGTGGCGGACGCGGTGTCGCGCTCGAAGCTGACCTCCAGGCCGCGATCGACCAGGAAATAGGCGATCTCCTCCAGCACCGGGCGTATGCCCCGCGCCTGGTACTTGCCCACGATCGCTGCATGACGGAAGCCCGACGGCATGCGGCGCATTACACCATAGGGCCCCCGCAATTCCGGGTCCGGCCAGCCTGCGGTCCGGGCGCCTTCCTACAATGGCGGACCATGCTGGACGACCGCGCCCGTACGCTGCTGAAGACCCTGGTCGAGCGCTACATCGCCGACGGCACCCCTGTCGGCTCGCGAACCCTGTCGCGCACCTCCGGGCTGGACCTTTCCCCCGCGACCATCCGCAACGTGATGGCCGACCTGGAAGAACTGGGCCTGATCGCCAGCCCGCACACCAGCGCCGGACGCATTCCCACGCCACGCGGCTACCGCCTGTTCGTGGACACCATGCTCACCGCGCGCCCGCTGAGCCTGGACGACCTGCACAACGCACCGCCCGACGTGGCCGCCGCCACGGCACAGCTGCACCCGGACCAGCCGCAGCGCGTCATCGCGCAGGCGGCCAGCCTGCTGTCCAGCCTG
>JAEUPH010000082.1 GCA_016790395.1 Rubrivivax sp.
TGGTGACGAGCCCCAGCTTGAACGCGGCGTCGGCGTCCAGCGCCTGGCCCAGCGTGGCCCGCACGGCGGCCAGCTGCGCGGCGTCGCCGTAGAAGCGGCGGTGCAGGCGGCTCTGGCCCGTGGCCATGGGGTAGGTGCCGAAGTTGGCGTCGTTCACCGTCAGCTTGGGCGTCTTCGCGGCGTCGTCCGGCAGGATCAGCATGTAGCTGCGGTCGCAGGCCAGGGCCAGTTCGAGGAAGCTGCCGGCGAAGCAGGAGCCCGGCTCGATCAGCGCGAACAGGCTGCGCGAAGACACGTCGAGGCGGCTGAAGGTGCGGCGCAGCAGGCCCACCGTCTCGCGCACCAGCCAGTGGTCGGCGTGCTGCGCGAGTTGCGCGTCCATCGCCAGCACGGCCGCGGCGTCGCCTTCGGTCTTGATGAGCCAGGTGCCGATGTCGAGTTCGTTCGTGCGCATCGACAGGATGGCGTCGTCCAGCTCGCGCGCCAGCGCCAGCGGCGCCCACGCGGCACCGGCGGCTTCGATGCCGGCGATGTCGGCGGGCAGCGGGCCCTGGGGCGCCTTGACCGTCCAGGTGGCGGTGCGCTTGGCGCGGTCGATCTCCACCGTGACGTGCGGGTAGCGCAGTGCATCGGCTTCGATGGTGCGCGTGATCGGCGTCAGCGCGATGCCCTTGGCACCCGGGCCCGGCCGCTTCGACTGCTTGGCCAGTTCCAGCGCACGCTCCTGCACCTTTTGCGCGAAGACGGCGGGCTTGGCGATGTCGTCCACCAGCTTCCAGTCCTTGGCCTTCTGCCCGCGCACGCCTTCGGTGGTGGTGCAGAAGATGTCGGCCAGGTCGTGGCGCACCTTGCGCTTGTCGGTGACGCGGGTGATGCCGCCGGTGCCGGGCAGCACGCCCAAGAGCGGCACCTCGGGCAGGCTGACGGCGCTGCTGCGGTCGTCCACCAGGATGATCTCGTCGCAGGCCAGCGCCACTTCGTAGCCGCCACCGGCGCAGGCGCCGTTCACGGCGGCCAGGAACTTCAGGCTGCCGTGGTTGCTGCTGTCTTCCAGACCATTGCGCGTCTCGTTGGTGAACTTGCAGAAGTTCACCTTCCAGGCATGGCTGCTGACGCCCAGCATGAAGATGTTGGCGCCGGAGCAGAACACCTTCTCCTTGGCGCTGGTGAGCACCACGGTCTGCACCTCGGGGTGCTCGAAGCGGATGCGGTTCACCGCGTCGTGCAATTCGATGTCCACGCCCAGGTCGTAGCTGTTGAGCTTGAGCTTGTAGCCCTCGCGCAGGCCGCCGTTCTCGTCGAAGTCGGCCAGCAGCGTGGCCACCGGGCCTTCGAACTTCAGCTTCCAGTGCTTGTAGCGGCTGGGCTCGGTCTGGTAGTCGACGCGGTTCGGGATGGTGCTCATCGGGGTCTCCTGCGGCTGGCGTTGACGCATCATAGTGCATGCGTCGAAAGTGAGTCAAGCAGGGAAATGCATTTTAATTCAAGTCGGCAGCGCGAGCGCCTGGCGCACCAACGCGCGCAGCGCGGCGAAGGTGGCTTCCAGCGGCTGGGCGCTGGTGTCCAGCTTCATGTCGGCCTTGGAATAGAAGGCAGCGCGGCCGGCGAGGATGTTCTTCAGGTCGTCCATCGCTTCCTTGCTGGCCGCCATCGGGCGCATGTCGCCCTGGGCGATGACGCGCTTCATGTGGTCTTCGGGGTCGGCATGCAGCCACACGGTGGTGCAGTGCGCCAGCAGCAGGTTGAAGGTGGCGGGGTCGCTGACGATGCCGCCGGGCGTGGCGATCACGGCCTCGGGGTGGATCTGGAT
>JAEUPH010000231.1 GCA_016790395.1 Rubrivivax sp.
CACCTCTACTTCGAGGCGTCGGCGGCCGTCATCACGCTGGTCCTGCTCGGCAAGTGGCTGGAGCACCGGGCCAAGCGGCAAACCGCCGACGCCATCCGCGCACTGAACGCGTTGCGGCCGACCACCGCGCGGGTGCGCCGGGATGGAGCGGAAGTCGACATTCCGGTGGAGCAGGTCATCGTGGGCGACATCGTCGTGATCCGGCCGGGTGACCGCGTCGCGGTGGACGGCGAGATCGTCGAGGGGCGCAGCCACATCGACGAGTCGTTGATCACCGGCGAGAGCCTGCCGGCGCCCAAGGCCGTCGGAGACAAGGTCACCGGCGGCGCTATCAACGCCGAAGGCGCGCTGACCGTTCGCACGACTGCCATCGGTGCGGAGACGACGCTGGCCCGCATCATCCGCATGGTCGAGTCGGCGCAGGCGGCCAAGGCGCCGATCCAGCGCATCGTCGATCGCGTGAGCGCGGTGTTCGTTCCGGTCGTCCTGGGCATCGCGCTGGCGACCTTCCTCGGGTGGGCGGCCTTCACGGGGGACTGGGAACACGCACTGATCAACGCGGTGGCCGTGCTGGTCATCGCCTGCCCCTGTGCGCTGGGCCTGGCGACGCCGACAGCCATCATGGCCGGCACCGGGGTCGCCGCGCGACATGGCATCCTCATCAAGGACGCCGAAGCGCTGGAGGTCGCGCATGCGGTGACGGTGGTCGCCTTCGACAAGACCGGCACGCTCACCGAAGGCAAGCCTTCTCTTGCGGCGGTGGCGGCGGCCGAAGGAACCAGTCGTGACGAGGTGCTGCGTCTGGCGGCCGCGCTCCAGAAGTCGAGCAGTCATCCGCTCGCGGTGGCGGTGATGGAAAAGGTGCGCGAGGAGCGGCTGCCGGTTCCCGAAGCCCATGATGCGAAGGCGCTTCCGGGCCGTGGTGTCGAAGGCACGGTCCGAGGCCGGAAGCTGGCGCTGGGCAGCACGCGGATGCTGCGCGAGCTCCAGCTGGACGAGGGCCACCTGCTGGGCGAGGCCCGGCGGCTCGAAGGGCAGGGGAAGACGGTCTCCTGGCTGGTCGGCTCGGAAGGCGACCAGTGGCGCCTGCTGGGCTTGCTGGCGTTCGGTGACACCATCAAGCACACCGCCACCGCAGCGGTGGCGCGTCTCCATCAGCTGGGCATCAGGACGGTCATGCTGACCGGGGACAACCGCGGCGCCGCCGAGGCCGTCGCGAAGGCCCTCGGCATCGACGAGGTGCGCGCCGAAGTGCTGCCGGGCGACAAGGCGGCCATCGTGAAGGAACTGCGCGACGTCGGCGCCGTGGTCGCGTTCGTCGGCGATGGCCTGAACGACGGCCCTGCGCTCGCCGCGGCGTCCGTCTCGTACGCGATGGCGGGCGGCGCGGACGTGGCGACCGAGGCGGCCGGCATCACGCTCATGCGTGGCGACCCGCTGCTCGTGGCGGACTCGCTGGACATCTCGCGCCGGACCTACTCGAAGATCAAGCAGGGCCTGTTCTGGGCGTTCGGCTACAACGTGCTGGGCATCCCGTTGGCCGCGCTGGGCATGCTTAAGCCCGTCATCGCGGGCGCAGCGATGGCCTTCAGCAGCGTGAGCGTCGTGGCCAATGCATTGACGTTGCGGCGCTGGCAGGGTGCGGCCGACGCGCCGGCTGCGCAGCGGACCGAGCCATCGCGGCCTGCGGCCGTGTCAGGGAGCACGACATGAGCATGAACATCGGCGAAGCGTCCAAGGCCTCGGGGGTGTCGGCGAAGATGATTCGCCACTACGAGAGCGTCGGGCTGTTCCCGGAAGCGGCACGAACCGAGTCCGGCTACCGCCAATACACGGACAAGGAAGTCCGCACGCTGCGCTTCGTCCGCCAGTCGCGCGACCTGGGCTTTTCCATCGAGCAGATCCGCAAGCTGCTCGGGCTCTGGCAGGACCGCAAGCGTCCGAGCCGCCAGGTGCGCGCGCTGGCGCTGGCCCACATCGAGGAGCTGGACGAGAAGCTCGGGGAACTCCGGGCCATGAAGGCGACGCTCGAGCACCTCGTGCATTGCTGTCATGGCGATGACCGGCCCGATTGCCCGATCATCGACTCGCTGGCGCAGCAAAGACGGGAGCGGGCGAGAAGTTCGGAGGGGGCGGATGCACACGGGCAGCGCAGGACAACTGGGCTGCAGGCGGGACGACGCAGGCGGCAGTCCGCTTGACTGCGGGTTCCGGGCCTTGGACAAGAGGATCGGGTCGTCGCCGGATCTTCGTGCGACGGCTACGGCTTTTGCGGACCTCTGACTCGTGTCGTTCGGCATGCGCGCCGTTTCGCGACTTCTTCGTCATCCTGCGACCAGCCAAGAGGCCGCCCAGACACAGAAGTCTTGACGAGTACCAGTATGTGCCGACGCGCGCTCACTGCGCCGCCACTGACGTGACTACCGGCGCTTGTCAGCGCCAGGCTTGACGGTCGCCACGGGTTCGTTCGAGCACCAGCCGCGATTGCTGGTCCGGCAGCGCCAGGTGCCGTCCCGCATCGCCTTCTCGACCTCCGCGCGAACCTGTTCTCGCGTGAGCGCCGCGGGCCGGGCCGGCTCCGTCGTGTTGGCGCCAGCGGGCGCGCCTTGCGCCATCTGGTGTTGAGCCGCTGCGAAGATCGGGGAGCCGACCATGATGGCGGCGGCCGCAAGCGTGCGGGTGACTGTGAAGATGGAGTTTCTGCGCATGGTGAACCTCGTCAGTTTGTTGATGAATGCGAGGCTTCACTCTAGGGACCGCGTGCTGACCAAATGCGGACTGAAAGATGACCAACTCGTAATCGAGGCGACTTAGCGGCTGGTGGAGAATCTACCCATGAAAATTCTCGTGATCGAAGACGAGGTCCGCTTGGCGGAATACCTGAAAAAGGGCTTGTCGGAGAGTGGTTATGTCGTCGACCTGGCCCACGACGGCATCGACGGGCTTCATTTCGCTGTCGAGGGCACCTACGACCTGATCGTCCTGGATGTGATGCTGCCGGGACGGGACGGCTTCGAGG
>JAEUPH010000292.1 GCA_016790395.1 Rubrivivax sp.
CTTGATCTCGGCCATGGCTCGGAATCAGTGCGTTCCGCCGTACTGGTCTTCGCGCACCACGCGCGGCACGATCTCGCGCGGCTCGATGGTCACGGGCTGGTAGATGACGCGCTTCTTCTGCTCGTCGTAGCGCATCTCGACATGGCCGCTGACGGGGAAGTCCTTGCGCATCGGGTGGCCGATGAAGCCGTAGTCGGTGAGGATGCGGCGCAGGTCCAGGTGGCCTTCGAAGACGATGCCGTAGAGGTCGAAGGCTTCGCGCTCGAACCAGTTGGCCGAGGTCCACAGCTCGGTGACGGCGGCCACGGCGGGCAGGTCGTCATCGGGGGCGAAGACCTTCAAGCGCACGCGCCAGTTCAGCGACACGGACAGCAGGTGCGACACCACGGCGTAGCGCGGACCTTCCCAGGATTCGTCGCGGTACTGGGAGTAGTCCATGCCGCAGAGGTCGATCAGCTGCTCGAACTTCAGTGCCGGGTGATCGCGCAGCGTCCTGGCGACGTCGAAGTAGCGCGCCGCTGGCACGGTGATGGAGATCTCGCCGCGGTCACGCACGAGCCGGGTGATCGAATCGCCGAGCGCCGACTGCAGCGCCGCTTCCAGGGTGTCGAGCTTCTGAGTCATCGCGTGGGATGTCGAGTCGCGCTCAGCGCGCGATGGTGTTTTCGCGGCGGATCTTGGCCTGCAGTTGCAGGATGCCGTACAGCAGTGCCTCGGCCGTGGGCGGGCAGCCAGGCACGTAGACGTCCACCGGCACGATGCGGTCGCAGCCGCGCACCACGCTGTAGCTGTAGTGGTAGTAGCCACCGCCGTTGGCGCAGGAGCCCATGCTCAGCACCCAGCGCGGCTCGGCCATCTGGTCGTAGACCTTGCGCAGCGCCGGCGCCATCTTGTTGCACAGCGTACCGGCGACGATCATGAGATCGCTCTGGCGCGGGCTTGGACGGAACAGCATGCCGAAGCGGTCGATGTCGTAGCGGGCCGCGCCCGCGTGCATCATCTCCACCGCACAGCAGGCCAGGCCGAAGGTCATCGGCCACAACGAACCGGTCTTGGACCAGTTGATCAGCTTGTCCACCGAGGTGGTGACGAAGCCTTCCTTCAGAACGCCTTCGATGCCCATGTCTTGATCACTCCCAGTCGAGGGCGCCCTTCTTCCACTCGTAGATGAAACCCACCACGAGGATCGTCAGGAAGACCATCATGGACCAGAAGCCGACGGGGCCGATCTCGCGCAGCGCCACGGCCCAGGGGAAGAGGAAGGCGATCTCGAGGTCGAACAGGATGAAGAGGATGGCGACGAGGTAGTAGCGCACATCGAACTTCATGCGCGCGTCCTCGAAGGCCTCGAAGCCGCACTCGTAGGGGCTGTTCTTCTCGACGTCAGGCCGGTTCGGGCCGAAGACGAAACCGATGAGTTGCGGCAACACACCGACCGCCACGCCCACCAGGATGAACAGGATCACGGGCAGGTAGGGTTGCAAGTCCATGGCTTCTCGTCGTCTCTCGCGTGCGACCCCGTTCGGGCCAGCAAAAAGCGCGCCTCGCAGCCGCTGAGATGCAGCAACTTCGGGCGCGCCCAGGTGGGGATCTTTGTTCTTGTGTCGGGCGCCGGGGCCGCATCAGCCGGCCCTGCTGCAGTGTGCAGCGCGGACCTTTCGAGAAGCGTACAAGAACAGCCTTGGTGCCGACGGCGAGACTCGAACTCGCACAGCTTTCGCCACTACCCCCTCAAGATAGCGTGTCTACCAATTTCACCACGTCGGCATGACGCTTCAACGAACTCTGGATCGCAGCCCGTCCGGTGGGCTCCACTGAGGAATCTGCCCCCCGGACAACCCGGAATTCTAGCCCCAAAAGAGGGGGCTTCAGCGAGGTCGCGCGCTACTTCGAAGCCGCAGGCGCCGGCGCGGAAGCGGCCGCGGGCACATCGGGCGAGACCATGGCCGGCGCCGTCGGGATCGCGCCACCGCCGGCCGGCACGGCACTGCTGGCCGAAGGCGCGGGCTGCGAGGCGGCCGGGCGGTCCAGCACGCTGGTACCCCCCAGGCCGGCACTGCGGCCGGTGTTGCCGATGGCGGCCAGCGCCAGCGTGCAGAGGAAGAAGACGGTGGCGCAGGCGGCCGTGGAGCGCGAGAGGAAGTTCGCGCTCCCGGTGGCGCCGAAGAGGCTGCCGGAGGCTCCGCTGCCGAACGAGGCGCCCATGTCCGCGCCCTTGCCGTGCTGGATCAGCACGAGGCCGATCATGGTCACGGCCGACAGCAGTTGCACGGCCAGGATCAAGGTCATCCAGATTTGCATGTTCTCGGAACTCCGGGGAATCGAATGTCTGTGCGGGGTCAGCCTGCCGCGCGGCAGATCGCGACGAAATCGGCCGCCTTCAAGGCCGCGCCACCGATGAGGCCACCGTCGATGTCAGGCTGTGCGAACAGCGTGGCCGCGTTGTCGGGCTTGACGCTGCCGCCGTAGAGGATCTTCATGGCTTCGCCACGGCCCGTGGCGGCCTGCAGCTGGGCGCGCAGCACGGCATGCACCGCCTGGGCCTGCTCGGGCGTGGCCGTGCGGCCGGTGCCGATGGCCCACACGGGTTCGTAGGCCACCACCATCTCGGCCGCGCAATGCGCCAGCTGGTGGATCACGGCCGAGAGCTGGCGCTTGACCACGACTTCGGTCTGCCCGGCCTCGCGCTCGGCCAGCGTCTCGCCCACGCACACGATCGGCGTCACGCCACGAGCCAGAGCGGCCTGGGCCTTCTGTGCCACCAGGCCGTCACTTTCGGCGTGGTAGGCGCGGCGCTCGGAGTGGCCCACGATGGCGTAGCGGCAGCCGCATTCGGCCAGCATCGCGGCCGACACCTCGCCGGTGTACGCGCCCTGCTCGTGCGCGGACACGTCCTGCGAGCCCCAGCGCAGATCGCTGCCGGCCAGGGTGGCGGCCGTCTCGGTGAGGAAGACGAAAGGCACGCAGACGGCCACGTCACAGGCGTAGGGCCGGCCGGCCAGAACGCCAGCGAGAAGTTCGGCGTTGGCCGGGCGGCTGCCGTGCATCTTCCAGTTGCCCACGACGAGCGGACGGCGTGCGGATGTGCTCATGGTGTTTCAGGTCCAGGTGAGGACGATCTTGCCGACGTGGGTGCTCGACTCCATCAAGGCGTGCGCCTCGGCCGCCTTCGGGGCCGCGAACACCTGGTGGATGACGGGCTTGATGCGCCCGGCTTCGAGCAGCGGCCAGACGGTGGCGCGCAGTTCGCGCGCGAGGCCAGTCTTGTAGGGAACGGAACGGGGACGCAGCGTGGAGCCCGTGATGGACAAGCGCTTGCGCAGCACGAGACCGCTGTCGATGCTGCTCTTCGTGCCGCCCTGCACCGCGATGATGGCCAGGCGGCCGTCTTCGGCCAGGCACTCGAGCTCGCGGCCGACGTAATCGCCAGCCACCATGTCGAGCACCACGTCCACGCCGCGGCCGGTGATGCGCCTGACCTCGGCGACGAAGTCCTGCGTCTTGTAGTTGATGGCGTGGTCGGCGCCCAGCGCCAGGCAGGCGGCGCACTTCTCGTCGCTGCCCGCGGTGACGATGACGCGCGCGCCCAGCGCCTTGGCCAGTTGGATCGCTGTGACGCCGATGCCGCTGGAGCCGCCCTGCACCAGCAGTGTCTCGCCGGCGGCCAGCTTCGCGATCGCGAAGACGTTCTGCCAGACGGTGAAGAAGGTCTCGGGGAGGCTCGCCGCCTCGACCATGTTCAGTCCTGCCGGCACCGGCAGGCACTGGCCCGCGGGCGCGACGCAGAACTCGGCATAGCCGCCGCCGGCCACCAGCGCGCAGACGGCATCGCCAACGGCCAGCCCGGCTGCCGCCAGGTCTTCAGGCGCGCCACCGGCCACGGTGCCCGCGATCTCCAGGCCAGGCAGGTCACTGACGCCCGGGGGCATGGGGTACAGGCCCTTGCGCTGGAGCACGTCGGGTCGGTTCACGCCCGACGCCTGCACGGCGATCAGCAGTTCACCCGGCTGGGGCGCGGGTGCAGGCCGTTCGCAGGCCCGCAAAACCTCGGGCCCACCCGGCGCGCTGATCTCGATCGCTCGCATGCTCATTCAGGCCTGGGCTGCACTCACTCGGGCTGCCTGGGCGTTTCATCGACCACGGCCGGGGCCACCGGCGCCGGGGCGGCACCGGTCTCGCTGCCTTCGGCCGGCGCGGTGTCACGTGGGGGGCGCTCGCTGCGCTCACGGCGCGGGCGGTCTTCGCGGTCGCCGCGGTCACGGCGCGGACGATCGCCACGGTCACCACGGTCGCCGCGCGGCTCGTAGCGCTCTTCGGGCATGCCTTCAGGACGCTCGATCAGCGCCTTCATGCTCAGCTTGATGCGGCCCTTGTCGTCGGTCTCCAGCACCTTCACCTGGACGATCTGGCCTTCCTTGAGGAAGTCCTCGACCTTCTCCACGCGCTGGTGCGCGATCTGGCTGATGTGCAGCAGGCCGTCCTTGCCGGGCAGGATGTTGATGAGCGCGCCGAAGTCCAGGATCTTGGTGACCGGGCCTTCGTAGACCTTGCCGATCTCGGCCTCGGCCGTGATCTCGGTGATGCGCTTCTTCGCGAACTCGGCCTTGTCGGCATCGACGCTGGCGATGGTGATGGTGCCGTCCTCGCCGATGTCGATCGTGCAGCCGGTCTCTTCGGTCAGCGCGCGGATGGTGGCGCCGCCCTTGCCGATGACGTCGCGGATCTTTTCCGGGTTGATCTTCATCGTGTACAGGCGCGGGGCGAACTTGCTCACCTCTTCCTTGGCGCCGCCCACGGCTTCGACCATCTTGCCCAGGATGTGCATGCGCGCTTCCTTGGCCTGCGCCAGGGCGACCTGCATGATCTCCTTGGTGATGCCCTGGATCTTGATGTCCATCTGCAGCGCGGTGATGCCACCGTTGGTGCCGGCCACCTTGAAGTCCATGTCGCCCAGGTGATCTTCATCGCCCAGGATGTCGGTCAGCACGGCGAAGCGGTTGCCTTCCTTGATCAGGCCCATGGCGATGCCGGCCACGTGCGCCTTCAGCGGCACGCCGGCGTCCAGCAGGCTCAGGCAGCCGCCGCACACGGAGGCCATCGACGAGGAGCCGTTCGATTCGGTGATCTCCGACACCACGCGCAGCGTGTAGGGGAAGTCTTCCTTCTTCGGCAGCACGGCGACCAGTGCGCGCTTGGCCAGGCGGCCGTGGCCGATCTCGCGGCGCTTGGGGCTGCCCACGCGGCCCGTCTCACCGGTGGCGAACGGGGGCATGTTGTAGTGCAGCATGAAGCGGTCTTCGAAGTCGCCGGCCAGCGCGTCGATGCGCTGCGCGTCGCGTTCGGTGCCCAGCGTCGCGGCGACGAGCGCCTGCGTCTCGCCGCGCGTGAACAGCGCCGAGCCGTGGGTCCGCGGCAGCACGCCGGTGCGGATTTCGATCGGGCGCACGGTGCGCGTGTCGCGGCCGTCGATGCGCGGCTCGCCGGCCAGGATTTGGCCCCGCACGAGCTTGGCCTCGATCTCGAACAGCAGACCTTCGACGTAGACCTTGTCGAACTCCACGCCTTCGGCCTTCAGCGCGGCGAACACGCCCGAGGCGGCGTCGCGGCAGGCCTGGGTGCGGGCCTGCTTGCTGCGGATCTGGTAGGCGGCGGCCAGCGGGCCTTCGGCCAGCGCGGTGACCTTGGCAATGAAGGCCTCGTCCTTGGGCGCGGCCTGCCACTGCCATTCCGGCTTGCCGGCGTCGCGCACCAGCTCGTTGATGGCCGCGATGGCGATCTTGCCCTGGTCGTGGCCGAAGACCACGGCGCCCAGCATCACTTCCTCGCTCAGCTGGTCGGCTTCCGACTCCACCATCAGCACCGCGGCTTCGGTGCCGGCGACGACGAGGTCCATCTTGCTGTCGGCCAGCTGGGTCTTGCCCGGGTTCAGCACGTACTCGCCGTTGACGTAGCCCACGCGGGCGGCGCCGATGGGGCCGTTGAACGGGATGCCGCTGATGGCCAGCGCGGCGCTGGTGCCGATCATGGCGGCGATGTCGGCCTGGACCTCGGGGTTCAGGCTCAGCACGTGCACCACCACCTGCACTTCATTGAAGAAGCCTTCGGGGAACAGCGGGCGGATGGGGCGGTCGATCAGGCGCGAGGTCAGCGTTTCCAGCTCGCTCGGGCGGCCTTCGCGCTTGAAGAAGCTGCCGGGAATCTTGCCGGCGGCGTAGGTCTTCTCGATGTAGTCGACGGTCAGCGGGAAGAAGTCCTGCCCGGCCTTGGCTTCGGTCTTGGCGACCACGGTGGCGAGCACGACGGTGTCGTCGATGCTGCAGACCACGGCGCCGGTGGACTGGCGCGCGACTTCGCCCGTTTCGAGCGTGACGGTGTGCTGGCCCCACTGGAAGGTCTTGGTGACCTTGTTGAACATGCTCATGACTTGTCCTCCTGGACGATGGTGGGCAGCGTCATGCCATTCCAGTGATGCCCCAGCGTGGGACGCCGTTGGAATGACACAGCAAAAGCCGCCCGTTGATGAATGGATGGGTGAAGCGAACCGGCCGCCGGCGCCCGAGGGGGCGGCGGCGGCCGGAGCGGATTACTTGCGCAGGCCCAGCTTGGCGATCAGCGCGGTGTAGCGGTCGGCGTCCTTCGCCTTCAGGTAGGCCAGCAGGCGCTTGCGCGCATTGACCATCTTCAGCAGGCCACGGCGGCCGTGGTGGTCCTTCAGGTGCTGCTTGAAGTGCGGCGTGAGTTCGTTGATGCGGGCGGTCAGCAGGGCGACCTGGACTTCGGGGCTGCCGGTGTCGGCGGCGCCGCGCGCATTGGCCTTGACGATGTCGGCCTTGACGGCGGTGGCGAGAGACATGCTTCGTTTCCTGTTCGGACAGAGGAAACCGCATGTCGGCACCCAGCTCAGGCGCCCGCGGTTTCCGGTTTGGACTTGCGAACACCAGTGAAACCGACCGGTGCCGTGCTCGACTTCAGCACCCCAGGGTGAGCCCCCAAGCCGCCGAAGAACCGCCGATCATAACCGAAGCGCGGCGCCCAGCCGGGCAAGGCCTTCGGCCAGCCGCGCAGGATCGCGTGACGCAAAGCACCAGCGCAGCCAGCCCTCGCCTTCCGGCCCGAAGGCCGCGCCCGGCGCCAGGCCCAGGCCCTGTTCGGCCACCAGGCGCTTGGCGAAGGCCAGCGAGTCGTCCTGACCCTCGACGCGGAAAAAGGCGTACAGGCCACCCGGCGGCGTGGCCACCTGCACGCCCGGCATCGCGGCCAGGCCGGGCAGCAGCGCATCGCGACAGGCCTTCAGCCGGCCGACCAGCCCGGGCACGAAGTCCTCACCCAGCGCCAGCGCGGCCAGCCCGCCGCGCTGCACGAAGACCGGCGCGCAGGAGGTATTGAACTCCAGCAGCTTGCCGGCGGCCGGCAGCAGCGATGCCGGCAGCACCATCCAGCCCAGCCGCCAGCCTGTCATCAGGAAGGCCTTGCTGAAGCTCGCTGCCACGATCAGCCGGTCTTCCGGCGCCGCGATGTCCAGGAACGAAGGCGCCGCGCGGCCTTCGCCGAACCAGATGCGTTCGTAGACCTCGTCGGCCACGATCCAGGTGCCGGTGCGGCGGCAGTGGTCCAGCAGCCGCTGCTGCTCGGCGTGCGTCAACGTCCAGCCGGTGGGGTTGTTCGGTGCGTTGACCAGCAGCACGCGCGTGGCCGGCGTCACGGCGGCCAGCAGTTCATCGACGTCCAGTTCCCAGGCGCCGCGCCGCGGGCGCAGCGGCACGCGCGTGACGCGGGCGCCCAGAATCACCGGCTGCGCAGTGAGGTTCGGCCACACCGGCACCACGGCCACGACTTCGTCGCCGGCATCCAGCAGCAACTGCATCGCCAGCATCAACGCCGTGACGCCCGAAGACGTGACGGCCACGCGCTCCACAGACACCGGCTGGTGCAGTGTGCTGGCGTAGCGCGCGATGGCCTCGCGCAGCTCCGGCAGGCCCAGATTGTGGGAATAGAAGGTTTCGCCACGCGCCAGCGATTCGGCGGCGGCGTCGCGGATGGCCTGCGGCGTGACCTCGTCGCTCTCGCCGAACCAGAAGGGCAGCACGTCGCTGCGGCCAAGGCCGGCATTGGCCACCTCGCGGATCTTGGAGGCGGGCAGTTGGTCGATGGCGACGCGCATGGGTTCAGTCAGGCCGCGTCATGCGGCAGGTGGAAGGCTGGGAGACGGCCGCGGCATCGAGCCTGCGCAGCGTGCGGAAGCCGAAGCCGGAGCCTTCGACGTCGTGCTTCACGCCCGGCGTGCCGGCGCGGTCCATCACGCTCACCACCATGGGCTGCTGCAGCTGGTGGTCGGCGGCGCGCATCGTGGCCGTGTGCAGGCCGCCCAGCGTTCGGCCGTCGTAGGCCGCGCCCTCCAGCGCGCGCGCCACGGCGGTGGCCTCGACGCTGCCGGCCTTCTCGATGGCCGCGGCCAGCATCTCCACCAGCACCTGCATGCGCGCGTGCACGTAGTCGTCGCGCGGCTCGGGGAAGCGCTGGCGGAAGGCGGCGTAGAAGGTGTCGGAAGCCGCATCGCCCAGGTTGGGGTGCCACTCGGCCACCGCCAGCACACGGCCGACGCCAGCCTCACCGATGGCCGCCGGCGCGCCCAGCGCGTTGCCGTAGAAGGTGTACAGCCGCGCGTCGGAGCCCACCTCGCGCAGTGCGCGCACCAGCAGCGTGAGGTCATTGCCCCAGTTGCCGGTGAGCACGGCCTGCGCCTGGCTGGCCTTGATCTTGGCCGCGTACGGCAGGAAGTCCTTCACGCGGCCCATCGGATGCAGTTCGTCGCCGACGATCTCCAGGTCAGGGCGCTTCGCCGCCAGCAGCGCGCGCGCCGACTTCGCCACCTGCTGGCCGAAGCTGTAGTCCTGGCCGATGAGGTAGACGCGCTTCACGGCGCGCTCGTCGCGCAGCGCATCGGTCAGCGCGGCCAGGCGCATGTCGGCGTGGGCGTCGAAGCGGAAGTGCCAGAAGCTGCAGCGCTCGTTGGTGAGCGCCGGGTCCACGGCGGAGTAGTTCAGCAGCAGCGCCCGCCGCGCCGGCTCACGCTGGTTGTGCTTCTCCAGCGCATCCACCAGCGCCGCCGCCGTCGCCGAGCTGTTGCCCTGCAGAATGAAGGCCATGCCTTGCTCGGTGGCGCTGCGCAGCAGGTTCAGCGCCTCCTCGGCCGTGCCCTTGCTGTCGAAGCGCACCAGCGCCAGCGGGCGCGCGCCGGCCGGCAGCTTCACGCCACCGCGCGCATTGACGCGTTCCACGGCCCACAGCAGGTTCCGGAACACGGCCTCGCCGGCGTTGGCGAAGGGGCCCGACAGGCCCTCGATCAGGGCCAGGCGGATGGGAGCAGGCGCCTGCGCGAAGGCGGCCGGCAGGGCGCCGGCCAGGGGCAGCGCCAACAGCGCACGTCGTCGTGGGTTCATCGGAAGCAAAGAGGTGGGTCTTGAAACCGACGGGCCGGCGACCATCTGTCGGAGCACGGCGCCGCAGCTTTTCAAACCCCACGGCGCCCAGACCCCGAATTCTAAGGAGCGCAGCATGTTCATCGTCCCTGTCACCCGCGAATCCCGCCAGCTGTCCCGCCTGTTCGACGACACGCTGGAACGCTTCTTCGGTGCCGCCACCAGCCTCGACACCACCACCGCGCGCAGCCCTGTGCTCGACGTGGCCGAGACCGAGCGTGGCTATGTGGTGACGCTCGAAGTGCCGGGCGTCGCCAAGGAAGACGTGAAGGTCTCCATCGAAGGCCGCCAGGTCAGCGTGCAGGCCAGTGCCGAGCAGCGCGAAGAGCGCAGGGACGGCGAGCGCGTGGTGTACCGCGAGCGCGCCGCCGTGCGCTACGCACGCAGCTTCACGCTGCCGGTGGAAGTGGATGCGGCCGAAGCCGCGGCCAAGCTGGACCACGGCGTGCTGACGCTCACGCTGCCCAAGCGCAACGCGCGCACCGCTTCGCAGATCACCATCAACTGACGGCGCTGCCCAGCTCGGCCAGCGGCCAACGCGGCCGCACGTCGAACGCGCCGCCGTGCTCGGGCTGCGCCAGCCCGTGCCGCAAGCGCAGCGCGGCGGCCAGCGCGATCATGGCGCCGTTGTCGGTGCACAGCGACAGCGGCGGGTAGTGCACCGCGGCCCGAAGCTTTGCGGCGCCGGCGTCCAGCTTCTCGCGAAGGCGCAGGTTCGCGCCCACGCCGCCAGCCACCACCAGGCGGCGCGTGCCGCCATCCTTCAGCGCGCGCAGTGCCTTGGCCACCAGCACGTCGACGATGGCGGCCTGCGTCGATGCGGCCAGGTCGGCGCGCTGGGCGTCGCTCATCGCGCCACCGTTCGCGGCATCCAGCTTGCGCGCCTGCGTCAGCACGGCCGTCTTCAGGCCGGCGAAACTGAAGTCCAGATCGCCGCTGTGCAGCAGCGGGCGCGGCAAGGCGAAGGCAAGCTCGTCGCCCTGCGCCGCCAGTCGCGACAGCGCCGGGCCGCCGGGGTAGCCCAGGCCCAGCAGCTTGGCGCTCTTGTCGAAGGCTTCGCCGGCGGCATCGTCGATGGTCTCGCCCAGCAGCTCGTAGTCGCCCACCGCGCGCACGTGCATCAGCTGCGTGTGGCCGCCGCTGACCAGCAGCGCGATGAACGGAAACTCGGGCGCCGGTTCGGCGAGGAACGGCGACAGCAAGTGGCCTTCGAGGTGATGGATGCCCAGTGCCGGCTTGCCCAGCGCCGCCGCCAGCGCCACCGCCACGCCCGCGCCCACCAGGAGCGCGCCGGCGAGGCCAGGGCCGCGGGTGTAGGCCACGAGGTCGACCTCGGTCAGGCTGCGGCCAGCCTGCTGAAGCACCTGCCGCGCCAGCGGCAGCACGCGGCGGATGTGGTCGCGCGAAGCCAGCTCGGGCACCACGCCGCCGTAGTCGGCATGCATGGCCACCTGGGTGTGCAGCGCCTCCGCCAGCAGGCGCAGTGAACCGTGTTCGGGCGCCTCGACGAGCGCCACGCCCGTCTCGTCGCAGGAAGACTCGAAACCCAGCACCAGACTCATGGCGCGCAGTCTAAGGCGCGGAATTTGCAAGGTCGCCGCCATGTCACCGGCTGCCACCCGCATCGTCATCGTCGCACCCGACTCCTTGGTGGTGGAGCCCGGTGACGAGCAGGCGGCCGCCGAAGTGGAACGCTCGCGCAGTCTGCGCATCGGGCTGCTGGAGGCCGGCTACAACATCATCGCCGTGCTGCCGGCCGACCCTTTCCTGCCTGACCGGCTGAACCAGCTGCAGCCGGACATGATCGTCGTCGATGCCGAAAGCCAGGCGCGCGACACGCTGGAGCACGTGGTGATGGCCACGCGCGACGCGCGGCGGCCCATCGTCATGTTCACCGAAGACGAAGACACCACGCACGTGCGCCATGCCATCGCCGCCGGCGTCACGGCCTACGTGGTCGCGGGCCTGGCGCCGGAACGGGTGAAGCCGGTGCTGGAAGTGGCGCTGGCCCGCTTCGAGCACGAGGAAACGCTGCGACGCGAACTGGCCGAGGCCCGCAGCCAGCTCGCCGACCGCAAGGTGGTGGACCGCGCCAAGGGCCTGCTCATGCAGCGCCACCAGATCGGCGAGCCCGAGGCCTACGCACGCATCCGCAAGGCGGCGATGGACAAGGGCCTGAAGATGGCCGACATCGCTCAGCGCATCGTCGATGCCGCCGACCTGCTGATGTAGCGCCCGCGCGCACCAGCGCTGCGCGCCGCCGCCGCGCATTGGTGCGGTGCAGCGAGGCGCGGCAATGCGCGCCCCAGGCAGCCCCTGCTGGCACGCGCTTTGCAACGCGTTTGGCAGAGAGAGATCAAAGCCGATTTCTCGCCAGCGCCGGCCCACCGCATCGTTTGCGGCGGTCCGGCGGGACAAGGGCGTCCTCACCCGTGCGTGCCGTTCGCGGCGCGCCGACGTGCGGACGCCCTTTTGCATTTCCTGTCGCATTCATCGGCCCCCAACTTGCTGGACACCATGAACCACTCTTCTTTATCCGGACGCATCGACATGGCACGCCGCTCCATCGTCAAGGCCGCCGCCGCCACCGGCGCCGCCGGCCTTCTCCCCGGCCTCCAGGCTGCCGTGCATGCCGCAGGCAGCGACAAGCCCGAGAAGGAGGAAGTGCGCATCGGCTTCATCCCGCTGACCGATTGCGCCAGCGTGGTGATGGCCAGCGTGCTGGGCTTCGACAAGAAGTACGGCGTGAAGATCATCCCCACCAAGGAAGCCAGCTGGGCCGGCGTGCGCGACAAGCTCGTCAATGGCGAACTGGACATGGCGCACGTGTTGTACGGGCTGGTCTACGGCGTGCACCTGGGCGTGGGCGGGCCGAAGAAAGACATGGCCGTGCTAATGACGCTGAACAACAACGGTCAGGCCATCAGCCTGTCGAAGAAGCTGGCCGACAAGGGTGCGGTGGACGGAGCGAGCCTCGCCAAGGCCATGGCCGCCGAGAAGCGCGAATACACCTTCGCGCAGACCTTCCCCACCGGCACGCATGCCATGTGGCTGTACTACTGGCTGGCCTCTGCGGGCATCAATCCCATGAAGGACGCCAAGGTCATCACCGTGCCGCCGCCACAGATGGTGGCCAACATGCGTGTGGGCAACATGGACGGCTTCTGCGTCGGCGAGCCCTGGAACCATCGCGCCATCATCGACGGCATCGGCGTCACCGCCGTGACCACGCAGGACATCTGGAAGGACCACCCCGAGAAGGTGCTGGGCACGACGGGCGATTTCGTCAAGAAGTACCCCAACACGGCGCGCGCCGTGATGATGGCGGTGCTGGAGGCCAGCAAGTGGATCGACGCCGGCCTGTCGAACAAGAACAAGATGGCCGAGACCATCGCCGACAAGAGCTACGTCAACACCGGCGTCGACGCCATCAACCAGCGCATCCTGGGCCGCTACCAGAACGGCCTCGGCAAGACCTGGGACGACCCGAACTACATGAAGTTCTTCAACGACGGCGCGGTGAACTTCCCGTACCTGTCCGACGGCATGTGGTTTCTCACGCAGCACAAGCGCTGGGGCCTGCTGAAGGACCACCCCGACTACCTGGGCGTGGCCAAGCAGATCAACCAGGTGGCGCTCTACAAGGAAGCCGCCGGCGCGCTGAAGATCAGTGTGCCCAAGTCCGAGATGCGGAGCAGCAAGCTCATCGACGGCGTGGTCTGGGACGGCAGCAATCCCGCCAAGTACGCGGATTCGTTCAAGGTCAAGGTCGGCGCGGCCGGCTGACCCGAAGCACGCCATGGTTGCCGCTGTCTTCCACACCTCCGTGCACGAGCCCACCGTGCCTGCCGCCAGTGCGGCGGCCGTACCGGTGAAGTCCGCCGTCCCACCCGCCAAGGCGCCGCGTGTGCCCTTCGACTGGCGAGGCCTCTGGCTGCGCGTGCTGCCGCCGGTCTTGGGTCTGGCGCTGCTGGTGGGTGTGTGGGCCTTGCTGACGATGAACAGCACGGCCTTTCCCACGCCGCTGGCCACCTTCGACGCCGCCGTGAAGCTGTTCGCCGACCCCTTCTACAGCAAGGGGCCGAACGACCAGGGCATTGGCTGGAACGTGCTGTTCTCGCTGCAGCGCGTCGCCCTGGGCTTCGGCATGGCGGCGCTGGTGGGCATCCCGCTGGGCTTCATGCTGGGGCGCTTCGAGTTCCTGTCGCGCATGGTGAACCCGCTGGTGAGCCTGCTGCGCCCGGTGAGCCCGCTGGCCTGGCTGCCCATCGGCCTGCTGGTGTTCAAGGCGGCCAACCCGGCGGCCATCTGGACCATCTTCATCTGCAGCATCTGGCCGATGATCATCAACACCGCGGTGGGCGTGCAGCGCGTGCCGGTGGACTACCTCAACGTCGCCAAGGTGCTGAACTTGAGCGAGTGGAAGGTGATCACCAAGATCCTGTTCCCTGCCGTGCTGCCCTACATGCTCACGGGCGTGCGGCTGAGCGTGGGCACGGCCTGGCTCGTGATCGTGGCCGCCGAGATGCTGACCGGCGGCGTGGGCATCGGCTTCTGGGTGTGGGACGAGTGGAACAACCTCAACGTCAAGCACATCATCGTCGCCATCTTCGTCATCGGCATCGTCGGCCTGCTGCTCGAACAACTCCTGATCTGGATCGCCAAGAGGTTCACCTATGACGAGCACTGACTTCATCAAGGTCGAGGGCGCCGAAATGGTGTTCGAGACCAGGAAGGGCCGCTTCCACGCGCTGCGCGAGATCGACCTGAGCATCGCGCAAGGCGAGTTCGTGGCGCTCATCGGCCATTCGGGCTGCGGCAAGAGCACGCTGCTGAACCTCATCGCCGGGCTGCTGAAACCCACCGGCGGCGTGCTGCTGTGCGACAGGCGCGAGATCGCTGCCCCCGGCCCCGAGCGCGCCGTGGTGTTCCAGAACCACTCGCTGCTGCCCTGGCTGAGCTGCGCCGAGAACGTGCACCTGGCGGTGGAGCGCGTTTTCGGGGCCACCGAAACCAAGGCGCAGCTGCAGGCGCGCACGCTGGCGGCGCTGGAACTGGTGGGCATGGGCCACGCCGCGACCAAGCGGCCGCACGAGATCAGCGGCGGCATGAAGCAGCGCGTGGGCATCGCACGTGCGCTCGCCATGGAGCCCAAGGTGCTGCTGATGGACGAACCCTTCGGCGCGCTGGACGCGCTCACGCGCGCACGGTTGCAGGACGAACTGCTGAAGATCGTGGCGCGCACGAAGAGCACGGTGGTGATGGTCACGCACGACGTCGACGAAGCCGTGCTGCTGAGCGACCGCATCGTGATGATGACCAACGGCCCGGCCGCCACCATCGGCGAGATCCTGCGCGTGGACCTGCCCCGCCCGCGCGACCGCGTGGCGCTGGCCGAGGATCGCGGCTACGTGCAGTGCCGCAAGGAAGTGCTGGACTTCCTCTACACGCGCCAGGGCCACGTGGAGAAGGCGGCAGCCTGAACGCATGAGCCGCAGCTTCATCCGCGCCGTCGAAGTCTGGTTGCCCAGCGAAGACGCCACCCTGCTCGAGTTCGCGGGCGGCCACTTCCCGCCCGCTTCTCGCATGCCTCAGGTCAGCCGTGGCATGTGCTTCGGCAGAGGCGAAGGTCTGCCCGGCAGGGCCTGGGACCTGGCAGCGCCCGTGGTGCTGCACGACTTCGCCGGCAGCTACTTCCGCCGCACCGAGGCGGCACTGGCCGACGGGCTGAACTGCGGCATGGCATGGCCCATCTTTGCCGGCACGGCCCTGCGTGCCGTGGTGGTGTTCTTCTGCGGCGACGACGAGGCGCACGCCGGTGCCATCGAGCTGTGGCACAACGACCCGGCGAATCCGGCGCTTGGACACGACATGGTGCTGCTGGACGGCCACTACGGCCGCACCGCCGACACTTTCGAGTTCATCTCGCGCCGCACCAGCTTTCGCCGCGGCACCGGCCTTCCGGGCATGGCCTGGGCGTCGCACGCCCCGGTGTTCCTGCCCGACCTGGGACGCGGCTCCGGCTTCCTGCGCGCCGACGGTGCGCAGAAGGTGGGCATCAACCGCGGCCTGGCACTCCCCTGCTCGGTGCCTGGACCACAGGCGTTCGTGCTGACGTTCCTGTCGGCGCTGGGCACGCCCATCGCCCAGCGGGTCGAAGTGTGGCGGCCGCTGGCTTCGACCTGGACACTGGCAGAAGGCTTCTGCGAGACGCAGGGCAGCTTGGCCGGCCTGGCGATCCGGACGCCCGCCCCCGAGGTGGCTCTGTGCCGCGACAGCGCCCGCCCGGTGGTCGGCAGCGCGCCTGCGGCGCCCATCGTCGCCCTGCCCGTGCTGGACCGCGGCACGCTCGTTGCCGTCGTCGCCCTGCAACTCTGAAACGGGCACGGCGCTTGCTGGATGGTTCGCGGCACCTTCGGGTGTCTGTCTATCTCCTCAGCAGGGCATGAGCCCTAGTCCAACCTCCCCGGCGCAAGCCGGGGAGGTCTTTTTTTGGTGCAAACGCGGTGCGGCCGGCGCACCAGCTTCGATAGCATGCGCACCACCCCAGACGACTCGCATTCCCAAGGAGCCACCATGAACGCCCTCTCCCGCCTCTGCCTTGCCACCGTCCTGCCGCTGGCGGCCCTGCTGCCGGCGCAAGCGCAGTCCACGCTCGACAAGGTCAAGGCCAGCGGCAGCATCTCCTTGGCCTACCGCGAATCGTCGATCCCGTTCTCCTACCTGGACGACAAGGCGCAGCCGGTTGGCTTCGGCGTCGAGATCTGCGACCGCATCGTCGACGAGATCAGGAAGGCCACCGGCCGCGCCGACCTGAAGGTGACGCGCCAGGCCGTCACCTCGGCCAACCGCATCCCGCTGCTGGTGAATGGGACCATCGACCTCGAGTGCGGCTCCACCACCAACAACAGCGACCGCGCCAAGCAGGTGACCTTCGCCATCAACTACTTCTACACGGGCACGCGCTTCCTGGTGAAGGCAGACTCGGGCATCAAGAAGCTGGGCGACCTGAACAACAAGGTGGTCGTCTCGACCACCGGCACCACGAACTTCCGCATCATGCGGAACCTGATCACCGAGCAGAAGCTGCCGATCGAACTGATTGGCGCCAAGGACCACTCGGAATCCGCGCTGCTGGTGGAAAGCGGCCGTGCTGCCGCCTTCGCGATGGACGACATCCTGCTGTACGGCCTGCGCGCCAGCGCGCAGAACCCGGCCTCGCTGGCCGTGGTGGGCGACCCCATCCAGGTGGAGCCCTACGCGATCATGATGCGCAAGGACGACCCGGGCATCAAGACGCTGGTGGACGGCGTGCTGGCCGGCCTGATGAAGAGCGGCGAGTTCGAGAAGCTCTACCGCAAGTGGTTCATGTCGCCGATCCCGCCCAAGGGCATCAACCTGAACGCGCCGATGGACAAGGCGCTGGTCGACAACCTGAAGGCCCTCAGCGACAAGCCGGCGACATAAGCCCACCCCCGAAGCGCCTGACGGCGCTCCCCCTCGAGGGGGCGACGCCAGCGGCCCGGCAAAGCCGGTTCCGCGGCGTCCGCTTGATCGGACAGTTCAGTGCTTTTCCCGGGCGTGGTTGATCGAGTACTTCGGGATCTCGATCACCACGTCCTGGTTCGAGAGGATGGCCTGGCAGCTCAGCCGTGAGGTGGGCGTCAGGCCCCAGGCGCGGTCCAGCAGGTCTTCCTCGCTCTCGTCCATCTCGCCCAGCGAATCGAAGCCTGCCTTCACCACCACGTGGCAGGTGGTGCAGGCGCAGCTCATGTCGCAGGCGTGCTCGATGGCGATGCCGTTCTCCAGCAGCGCCTCGCAGACCGAGGTGCCGGCAGGCGCCTCGATGGAGTCGCCTTCGGGACAGTACTCGGCGTGGGGCAGGATGCGGATGATGGGCATCGGGGACTTTCAGACTTCTTCGAGCTTGCGGCCGGCCAGTGCCTGGCGGATGCCCTGGTTCATGCGGGCCGCGGCGAAAGCCTCGGTGCCGGTGGCCAGGGCCTTGACGGCCTCGTCGATGGCGGCCGCGTCGTCGGAGGCCGCGATGGCCTGCGTCGCATCGACCAGCGCCTCGATGTCGCGCCGCTCTTCGGCGGAGAGCAGCGCGCCATCGGCCGCCAGGGCCGAACGCGTGGCCAGCACCATGCGCTCGGCCTCCACCCTCGCCTCGCGCAGCGCGCGCGCCGCCATGTCGGCCTCGGCGTGGCTGAAACCGTCCTTGAGCATCTGCGCGATCTGGTCGTCGGCCAGGCCGTAGCTGGGCTTCACCGTCACGGCGGCTTCCACGCCCGAGAGCTGCTCGCGAGCGGACACGCTCAGCAGTCCGTCGGCATCGACCTGGAAGGTGACGCGGATGCGCGCCGCACCCGCGACCATGGGCGGAATGCCACGCAGTTCGAAGCGCGCGAGCGACCGGCATTCGCTCACCAGGTCGCGCTCGCCCTGCAGCACGTGGATGGCCATGGCCGTCTGCCCGTCCTGGAAGGTGGTGAACTCCTGCGCCTTGGCCACCGGGAGGGTGGTGTTGCGCTCGATCACGCGCTCCACCAACCCGCCCATGGTCTCCAGGCCCAGGCTGAGCGCGATGACGTCCAGCAGCAGCAGTTCGCCGTCCTTGGCGTTGCCGGCCAGCGCATTGGCCTGGATGGCGGCGCCGATGGCCACCACCTCGTCGGGGTTCACGTTGGTCAGCACCTCGCGGCCGAAGAGTTCGCTCACCGCCGCGCGCACACGCGGCATGCGCGTGCTGCCGCCCACCATCACCACGCCCTGCACGTCCACGGGCTTCACCCGGGCGTCGCGCAGCACCCGGCGCACGGCGCTGAGGGTGCGGTCGAGCAGGGGCGCGGTGGCGACTTCGAAGTCCCGGCGCGTGACTCGTGCGCTCAGCGGCCCGTGTTCCTGCAGACTGAGGGTGTGGGTGGTCTCGTCGGCATCGGTCAGGTCGTGCTTGATGGCGCGCGCCGTGGCCAGCAGCAGGCGCTTGTCGTTGGCGGAATGCGTGGCCAGCACCGGCCAGCCGCGCTGGCGCAGCACCATCTCGACGATCGCCTCGTCGAAGTCGTCGCCGCCGAGCGCCGCGTCACCACCGGTGCCCACCACCTCGAAGACGCCGCGCGTCAGTCTCAGCAGGCTGAAGTCGAAGGTGCCACCGCCCAGGTCGTAGACCGCGTAGAGGCCCTCGCTGGCGTTGTCCAGGCCATAGGCCACGGCCGCTGCCGTCGGCTCGCTGATCAGGCGCAGCACGTTCAGGCCCGCCAGTTCGGCGGCGTCCTTGGTGGCCTGGCGCTGGGCATCGTCGAAGTAGGCCGGCACGGTGACGACGGCACCGTGGAGTTCGTCGGAGTCGAACGTGTCCTCGGCGCGCTGGCGCAGTGTGGCCAGGATCTCGGCCGAGAACTCGACCGGCGTCTTGATGCCGTCCCGCGTGGCGATGGCCACCATGCCGGCACCGTCGACGAATTGGTAGGGCAGCTTGTCGGCACCCGCCACGTCGGCCTGCTTGCGGCCCATGAATCGCTTGACGGACACCAGCGTGTTGGCCGCATCCTCGGCCTGCGTGTCGCGCGCGTCGAAGCCGATGAGCCGCCGGCCGCCGCCGAGGTAGCGCACGGCCGAGGGAAGCAACACGCGCCCTTGCGCGTCGGGCAGGCACTCGGCCACGCCATGGCGCACGGCGGCCACCAGCGAGTTCGTGGTGCCGAGATCGATGCCCACGGCGACGCGCCGCTGGTGAGGGTCGGGGGCCTGGCCGGGTTCTGAAATCTGTAGCAGCGCCATGGTGGTGTCGGGTCAGCGCGAAGGGTCCAGCACGTCGAGGCGGCGTGCAATGTCTTCGCGGAATCGGGCCACGAACATCAGCGCGCGCACCTGGGCCGCGGCGGCCGCCGTGTCGCCGCGTTCGTCCAGCAAGATGGCCAGTTCGGCGATGCGGCGTGCCTCGTCGGCCGCCACGGTGTCGTCCAGTTGCTCCACCGCGGCGGTGCCCGAGGCCTCTTCGAGGGCCTCGCGCCAGGCCATCTGCTGCATCAGGAAGGCGCCCGGCATGGCCGTGTTGTTCTCGGCCTGCACCGGCAGACCGCGCAGCTCGCAGAGGTAGGCGGCGCGGCTGAGCGGGTCCTTCAGGCGCTGGTAAGCCTCGTTCACGCGCACGGCCCACTGCATGGCGATGCGCTGGGCCGCAGCGCCCTCGGACGCAAAGCGGTCCGGATGCACCCGCGCCTGCAGCTCGCGCCGCCGGGCGTCGATGTCGGCGCGGTCCAGCGCCTGGCGCTGCGGCAGGCCGAAGAGGGTGAAGTCATCGTCGGTGAGCTTCACAGTGCCTTCTCGTAGAAGACCGACAGCCCGTTGTCGGGGTAACCGCCGAAAGCCGTACGCGGACGGTAGCCCTCGCGTTCGTACAGGCGCACGGCCTCGGTCTGTGCGCTGCCCGTCTCCAGCAGCGCGAGCGCAAATCCCTCGGCACGCAGCCCGTCCTCGAGGGCGGCGATCAACCGGGCGCCGATGCGTTCGCCCCTGAAGGCCGGATCCACGTACATGCGCTTGATCTCGCCGTAGCGGAGGCCGCGGGTGGCAGGCTCGCCCTGCATGCGCCTGAAGGCCGCGGTGCCCACGGCGCGGCCGCCGGGCAGGTTCTCGCGCGCCACGTAGAAGGCGATCTCGGGCTGCAGCAAATCGTGCACGTCCAGGATGTGGTTGGCCTCGGGTTCGTAGAGGCTGCCCAGGTAGGCGTCCAGCTCGGCGAGCAGATCCATCACTTCAGGCTGGTCAGGACGTTCGGGGCGGATGACGATGCGGTCGGACATGGTGCACGGGGGATTGAAAACAACAGGGCGCGGCTGCCGAGCCGCGCCCTGCGCCAGGGAGCGCTGCGCTTCAGACGCGGAAGGATTCTCCACATCCGCAGCGGTCCTTCTCGCGCGGGTTGTGGAACTTGAAACCCTCGTTGAGCCCTTCGCGGACGAAATCCAGCTCGGTGCCGTCGATGTAAGGCAGGCTCTTGGGGTCGATCAGCACCTTGACGCCATGGTCCTCGAAGACGATGTCCTCGGGCGCGATGTCGTCGGCGTACTCCAGCTTGTAGGCCAGTCCCGAGCAACCGGTGGTCTTCACGCCCAGTCGCACGCCCACGCCCTTGCCCCGGCGCCCGAGGTAGCGCGTGACGTGCCGCGCTGCGGCTTCAGTGAGGGTGACAGCCATCTCGTCGCGTTCAGTGGGCCGGTTGTGCCGGGGCGCCGTGCTTGGCCTTGTAGTCGTCCACCGCCGCCTTGATGGCGTCCTCGGCCAGGATGGAGCAGTGGATCTTCACCGGCGGCAGCGCCAGTTCCTCGGCGATCTGCGTGTTCTTGATGGCCACCGCCTCGTCGAGCGTCTTGCCTTTCACCCATTCGGTGACGAGCGAGCTGGACGCGATGGCCGAGCCGCAGCCGTAGGTCTTGAAGCGCGCGTCCTCGATCAGGCCCGTGGCCGGGTTCACCTTGATCTGCAGCTTCATCACGTCGCCGCAGGCCGGCGCACCCACCATGCCGGTGCCTACCGAGTCGTCGCCCTTGTCGAAGCCGCCCACGTTGCGCGGGTTCTCGTAGTGGTCAACCACCTTGTCGCTGTATGCCATGTCCGTACTCCTTGGAAACTCAGTGCGCCGCCCACTGGATGGTGCTGAGGTCGACGCCGTCCTTGAACATCTCCCACAGCGGCGACAGCTCGCGCAGCTTGGCCACGCGGTCCTGCAGCGTGCTCACCGCATAGTCGATCTCCTCGGCCGTGGTGTAGCGGCCGATGGTCATGCGCAGGCTGCTGTGCGCCAGTTCGTCGCTGCGGCCCAGGGCGCGAAGCACGTAGCTGGGTTCCAGGCTGGCGCTGGTACAGGCCGAGCCCGAGCTCACGGCCAAGCCCTTGACGCCCATGATCAGGCTCTCGCCTTCGACGAAGTTGAAGCTCGCGTTGATGTTGTGCGGGACGCGGCGCTCCAGGTCGCCGTTGATGAACACCTGCTCGATCTTGCCGATGCCCGCCAGCAACCGCTGCTGCAGCATGCGCACGCGTTCGATCTCGGTGCCCATCTCGGCCTGTGCGATGGCGAAGGCCGCGCCCATGCCCACGCATTGGTGCGTGGGCAGCGTGCCGCTGCGCATGCCGCGCTCGTGGCCGCCGCCGTGCATCTGCGCCTCGATGCGCACGCGCGGCTTGCGGCGCACGTAGAGCGCGCCGATGCCCTTGGGGCCGTAGGTCTTGTGCGAGGCCAGGCTCATCAGGTCGACCGGCAGCGTGGCGATGTCCACGGCCACCTTGCCCGTGGCCTGCGCCGCGTCGACGTGGAAGATGATCCCGCGCTCGCGGCACATCGTGCCGATGGCGGGAATGTCCTGGATCACGCCGATCTCGTTGTTGACCAGCATCACGGAGACGAGGATCGTGTCCTTGCGCAGCGTGTCTCGGAACCTGTCCAGGTCGAGCAGGCCGTTCTCCTGCACGTCGAGGTAGGTGACCTCGAAGCCCTGGCGCTCCAGCTCGCGCATGGTGTCCAGCGTGGCCTTGTGCTCCGTCTTCACCGTCACCAGGTGCTTGCCGCGGCTGCCGTAGAAATGCGCCGCACCCTTCAGCGCGAGGTTGATGCTCTCGGTGGCGCCACTGGTCCACACGATCTCGCGCGGGTCGGCGTTGATGAGCGCGGCCACCTGGCCGCGCGCCTTCTCCACCGCCTCTTCGGCCTCCCAGCCCCAGGCGTGGCTGCGTGACGCCGGGTTGCCGAAGTGCTCCCGCAGCCAGGGCACCATCGCGTCGACCACACGCGAGTCGCACGGCGTCGTCGCGCCGTAGTCCATGTAGATGGGGAAATGGGGGGTCATGGGAAAGACGGCGATTACTTGGTGAAGGTGTTGCCGAGGGCGAAGACCGAGTTCGGGGCCGTGACCTTGATGGGCTTGACCACGGGCGCGCTGGAGATTGCACGCTTGACGGGCGTGGCGTCGATGGACACGCCCTTGGCGATCTGCTCGTCCACCAGCTTCTGCAGCGAAATGGAGTCGAGGTACTCGATCATCTTGGCGTTGAGGCTGGCCCACAGGTCATGCGTCATGCACTTGCCGGCGTCCTCGCCCATGCAGGTTTCCTTGCCGCCACAACCGGTGGCGTCGATGGGTTCATCGACCGCCACGATGATGTCGGCGACCGTGATCTCGCCTGCGCCGCGGCCCAGCGAATAGCCGCCGCCCGGGCCGCGCGTGCTCTCCACCAGTTCATGACGGCGCAGCTTGCCGAACAGCTGTTCCAGGTAGGACAGAGAGATCTGCTGACGCTGGCTGATGGCCGCCAGGGCCACCGGGCCGGTGTTGGAGCGCAGCGCGAGGTCGATCATCGCCGTGACGGCAAAACGGCCTTTGGTGGTGAGTCGCATCGAAATCTCCTGGTGCGCAGCGCGCGGGCTCGGCCGTCCGGCCGAGCCTGGGGTTGACGGGACCCGGCTCGTGACCGGGTGACCCGGGACTGTGGCAGATTTGCCCCAGTAATTAAGTCAAGTATAGCGGTTCCTGAGCATTTTAGTCAAGTTACCGAAGCCCCGGCGGCGTGGTGCCGAGGGCCGCCTGCAACCGGGGCAGAAGGCCGTCGCAGGCGTCCTCCACCAGGTCCAGCACATGGTCGAAGCCGGCTGCCGCGCCGTAGTAGGGGTCAGGCACCGCCAGGAGGTCCGGGTGATGCCTGGCATGCAGCATCAGCGGCTCGATGCGCGCCGAGTGGCCTTTGGGTGCCCGCTTGCTCAGCCACTCGAGGTTGGCCTCGTCCATCGCCAGGATCCACTGGAAGCGCGTGAAGTCCTCGGGCACCACGGGGCGTGCGCGCAGCCCGGCGATGTCGTAGCCGCGCTGGGCCGCATGGCGGATGGCCCGTGCATCGGGCGGCTCACCCGAGTGGTAGCCGTGCGTGCCCGCGGAGTCCACCTGCACCACGCCGGCCAGGCCCGCGCGCTGCAGCCGCGCGCGCAGCACGCCCTCGGCCGTGGGCGAACGGCAGATGTTGCCCATGCAGACCATCAGCACGCGCAGCTGCGGCTCGGGCCCGCTGTCTCCGCTGCTCTGCAGCCACTGCTTGAGGCGCCCGATCATCGGGCGCCCCCGGCCGGCGGTGGCACGAGCGGCACGACGTCGTGACCCGCGCCGCCGAAGGCCTGCTCGCGCAACAGTGCCAACTGGTCACGCACACGTGCCGCCTTCTCGAACTCCAGGTTGCGGGCGTGATCGAGCATCTGCTTCTCCAGCGCCTTGATGCGCTTGCCGAGGTCCTTCTCGGACAGGGCTTCCACCTCGGCCGCAGCCTTGGCGGCCTTCAGGTCGTCCTTCGCGGTCTTGTCGGACACCACGCCATCGATGAGGTCGCGGATGCGCGTCGTCACGCTCTTGGGCGTGATGCCCAGTGCCAGGTTGTGCGCGATCTGCTTGGCGCGGCGGCGCTCGGTCTCGCCGATGGCCGCCTTCATCGAGTCGGTCATCTTGTCGGCGTACAGGATGGCCTTGCCGTTGACGTTGCGCGCCGCGCGCCCGATGGTCTGGATGAGGCTGCGCTCGGCGCGCAGGAAGCCTTCCTTGTCGGCATCCAGGATGGCCACGAGAGACACCTCGGGAAGGTCCAGCCCTTCACGCAGCAGGTTGATGCCCACCAGCACGTCGAACAGGCCCAGGCGCAGGTCGCGCAGGATCTCCACACGCTCGACCGTGTCGACATCGCTGTGCAGGTAGCGCACCTTCACGCCGTTCTCGGACAGGTACTCCGTCAGCTGCTCGGCCATGCGCTTGGTCAGCGTGGTGATCAGCACGCGCTCGTTCTTGACGATGCGGTCGCGGATCTCCTGCAGCACGTCGTCCACCTGCGTGAGCGCGGGGCGTACCTCCACCTCGGGGTCGATCAGGCCGGTGGGCCGCACCACCTGCTCCACCACCTGGCCGGCATGTTCCTTCTCGTAGTTGGCCGGCGTGGCCGAGACGAACACCGCCTGGCGGATCTTGCCCTCGAACTCCTCGAACTTCAGCGGGCGGTTGTCGAGGGCGCTGGGCAGGCGGAAGCCGTACTCCACCAGCGTGGTCTTGCGTGCCTTGTCGCCGTTGTACATGCCGCCGAACTGGCCGATCAGCACATGGCTCTCGTCCATGAACATCAATGCGTCCGACGGCAGGTAGTCCACCAGCGTCGGTGGCGGGTCGCCGGGCTTCGCCCCCGACAGGTGCCGCGTGTAGTTCTCGATGCCCTTGCAGTGCCCCACCTCCTGCAGCATCTCCAGGTCGAAGCGCGTGCGCTGCTCCAGGCGCTGCGCTTCCACCAGCTTGCCGGCCTTCACGAACTCGTCCAGGCGCTGGCGCAGCTCGTCCTTGATGGTGGCGATGGCATCCACCACGCGTTCGCGCGGCGTCACGTAATGGCTGCTGGGGTAGACCGTGAAGCGAGGGATCTTCTGCCGCACCTTGCCGGTCAGCGGGTCCAGCAGCATCAGGCTCTCCACCTCGTCGTCGAAGAGTTCCATGCGCAGCGCGAGTTCGCTGTGCTCGGCGGGGAACACGTCGATGGTGTCGCCGCGCACGCGGAAGCTGCCGCGGCTGAAGTCCAGCTCGTTGCGCTTGTACTGCATGCGGATGAGCTGGGCGATGGCGTCGCGCTGGCTGAGCTTGTCGCCCACGCGCAGCGTCATCACCATCTGGTGGTAGTCGGCCGGGTTGCCGATGCCGTAGATGGCGCTCACGCTGGCCACGATGACCACGTCACGCCGCTCCAGCAGGCTCTTGGTGGCACTCAGCCGCATCTGCTCGATGTGCTCGTTGATCGCGCTGTCCTTCTCGATGAACAGGTCGCGCTGCGGCACGTAGGCCTCGGGCTGGTAGTAGTCGTAGTAGCTGACGAAGTACTCCACCGCGTTCTTCGGAAAGAAATCGCGGAACTCGGCGTACAGCTGCGCGGCCAGCGTCTTGTTGGGCGCGAACACGATGGCCGGACGACCCAGGCGCGCGATGACGTTGGCCATGGTGAAGGTCTTGCCCGAGCCCGTCACGCCCAGCAGGGTCTGAAAGGCCAGGCCGTCCTCGATGCCTTCCACCAGCTGCGCGATGGCGGTCGGCTGGTCTCCCGCCGGCGCGAAGGCCTGGAACAGCTGGAAGGGCGAACCGGGGAAGGTGACGAATTCGCCAGCACGCGCAGGGGCGTCGTCCTGGGAAACTTCGGCCAGGGCGCTCATGCGGTCTCCGAGGCAGGCGGTCGGATGGGGAAGCGAGGCAAGGGTGACACTTAGAATCCCGGGGAAACCCCAAGGGTAGCGCAGCCCGCCGGTCCTCTGCCGTCACCGGGAAGGTGCTACCGACACCCCGTCGTCAGGAACCACCCCCATGTCCGCATCGCTTTTCGCCGCCGTCGAGATGGCGCCCCGTGACCCCATCCTCGGTCTGAACGAGCAGTTCAACGCCGACACCACGCCCGGCAAGGTGAATCTGGGCGTCGGCGTGTACTTCAACGACGAAGGCAAGCTGCCGGTGCTGAGGTGCGTGGCCGCGGCCGAGAAGCAGCTGCTCGAAGCCCCCAAGGCGAAGAACTACCTGCCCATCGACGGCATCGCTGCCTATGACAAGGCGGTGCAGGCGCTGGTCTTCGGCGCCGGCAGCGCGGCCGTCACCGAAGGCCGCGTGGCCACCGCACAGGCCCTGGGCGGCACGGGCGGTCTGCGCGTGGGCGCCGACCTGCTGAAGAAGGTGAACCCCGCCGCCAAGGTGCTGATCAGCGACCCCAGCTGGGAAAACCACCGCGCCCTGTTCACGCAGGCCGGCTTCACGGTCGAAGCCTATCCCTACTACGACGCCGCCACCCGCGGCATCCGCGTCGAGGCCATGCTGGCCACGCTGCGCGCCGCCGCGCCGGGCACCATCGTCGTGTTGCACGCCTGCTGCCACAACCCCACCGGCTGCGACATCACGCCGGCGCAATGGGAGCAGGTGGCCGCCACCTGTGCCGAAGCCGGCCTCGTGCCCTTCCTGGACATGGCCTACCAGGGCTTCGGCGAAGGCATCGCCGAAGACGGCGCCGCCGTGCAGTGCTTCCTGAAGGCCGGCCAGCAGTTCTTCGTCTCGACCTCCTTCTCCAAGAGCTTTTCGCTGTATGGCGAACGCGTGGGGGCGGTGAGCGTGGTCTGCGGCAGCGCCGAAGAGGCCGGCCGCGTGCTGTCGCAGATGAAGATCGTCATCCGCACGAACTATTCCAACCCGCCCACCTTCGGCGCCACCGTCGTGGCCACGGTGCTGAACACGCCGGAACTGCGTGCGATGTGGGAAGAAGAACTGGCCGGCATGCGCGAGCGCATCCGCGCCACGCGCCGAGCGCTGGTGGACAAGCTGGGCGCCGCCGGCGTGAAGGGCGACCTCTCCTACATCACCGCGCAGAAGGGCATGTTCAGCTATTCGGGTCTGGCCAAGGAGCAGATGCAGCGCCTGCGCAGCGAATTCGGCGTCTACGGCGTGGACTCGGGTCGCATCTGCGTGGCTGCCATCAACAGCCGCAACATCGACACGGTCGTCGCCGCGCTGGCCAAGGTGATGGGCTGAGCGAGACGAGGGCCGACTGTCGCGCGGGCGACAGTCTGCGCGTGCCCGGCACGCGAACACCCTGGTTTTCGCGCTTTCGAGAGCGCTCTCCAGGGCGCACCATGACGGAGAGCTTGCCTAAATTGCTGCAGTGCAGCAAGATCGGGCTGAAACCGGTTGCATCCAGGCCGGGCGGTTGCTGCTGAGGAGTCCCATTCCATGCTGTACCAGATGTACGAGACGCAACGCGCGCTGATGGCGCCGTTCGCCGAGTTCGCCAGCGCGTCGTCCAAGCTCTACAACCACCCGCTGTCGCCCTTCGCGCACCTGCCGCTGTCGCAGCGTGTCTCGGCCAGCTTCGATCTGCTGCACCGTCTGGCGAAGGAGTACGAGAAGCCCGAATTCGGCATCACCGCCGCCACGGTCGGCGGCATCGAGGTGGCCGTCCAGGAGCAGGTGGCCATGACCAAGCCCTTCTGCCGCCTGCTGCGCTTCAAGCGCTTCACCGACAAGCCGGTCGCGCTGGAGACGATGAAGGCACAGCCCACCGTGCTGGTGGTGGCGCCGTTGTCGGGCCACCACTCCACGCTGCTGCGCGAAACCGTCAAGAGCCTGCTGCACGACCACAAGGTGTTCATCACCGACTGGACCGATGCCCGCATGGTGCCCGCCGCCGTGGGCCCCTTCCACCTCGATGACTACATCGCCTACGTGCAGGAGTTCATCCGCCACATCGGCCCGAACGTGCACGTGATCTCGGTCTGCCAGCCCACGGTGCCGGTGCTGGCGGCGGTGTCGCTGCTGGCCAGCCGCGGCGAGTTCACGCCGCTGAGCATGACGATGATGGGCGGCCCCATCGATGCCCGGAAGAGCCCGACCGCCGTCAACAACCTGGCGATGAACAAGAGCCACAGCTGGTTCGAGAACAACGTCATCTTCCGCGTGCCGCAGAACTTCCCCGGTGCCGGCCGCCGCGTCTACCCGGGCTTCCTGCAGCACACCGGCTTCGTGGCGATGAACCCCGACCGGCACCTCAACAGCCACTACGACTACTTCCAGCACCTGATCAGCGGCGACGACGACAGCGCCGAGTCGCACCGCCAGTTCTATGACGAGTACAACGCCGTGCTGGACATGCCGGCCGAGTACTACCTGGAGACCATCAAGGTCGTGTTCCAGGACTTCGCGCTCGTGAACGGCACCTGGGTCGTGGACGGCGAGCCGGTGCGGCCGCAGGACATCACCACCACCGCCCTGCTGACCGTGGAAGGCGAACTCGACGACATCTCCGGCGCCGGCCAGACCAAGGCCGCGCACGATCTCTGCACGGGTGTGCCCAAGTCGCGCCAGTTCCACTACGACGCCATCGGTGCCGGCCACTACGGCATCTTCTCGGGCCGCCGCTGGCGCGAGCAGGTCTACCCGGAGGTGCGCAGCTTCATCAAGCGCTTCGACAAGGCCGAGGCCGCGCCGGCCACCAAGACCGAAGCCCGGCCCGCGCGCAAGACCCGCGGCCGATAATCCGGCGGTGCCCGTCACCGCCCTTCCCGCTGAACACGCCGCGCTGGCCGAGCGCCTGGACGCGGCACTGCCCCAGACGCAGTGCACGCGCTGCGGCTACCCCGATTGCCGCGCCTACGCCGAGGCCATGGCCGAAGGCGCGGCCGACATCAACCGCTGCCCGCCCGGCGGCGCCGAGGGCATCCTGCGGCTGGCTGCGCTGACCGGCCGCGCTGCCTTGCCGCTGGACGAAGCCCGCGGCCGCGAGGGCCCGCGTGCCGTGGCCGTCATCGACGAAGCCTGGTGCATCGGCTGCACGCTGTGCATCAAGGCCTGCCCGGTGGACTGCATCGTCGGCGCCAGCAAGCTGATGCACACCGTGATCGAGTCGCAATGCACGGGCTGCGAACTGTGCCTCCCCGCGTGCCCGGTGGACTGCATCGTTCTGCGGCCGGTCACCGGCCAGCGCACCGGCTGGCAGGCCTGGAGCACCGAGGAAGCCGCTCTGGCACGCAGCCGCTACGCCTGGCGCAAGACGCGCCTTGAACGCGAGCGTCGCGAACACGACGAAGCCCTGGCCGCCAAGGCGCGCGCCAAGCTGGCCGACCTCGAGAGCCACAGCAAGCTCACCGATCCCGCCGTCCTGGCCGCCAAGCGCGCCGTGATCGAAGCCGCGTTGAAACGCGCAGCGGCGCGGCAGGCACCGCAGGAGGCTCGCGACGATGAAGCCTGAGCACATCGACCCCTTCTTCGCCACGCTGGCGGCGGCCAACCCGCAGCCGCAGAGCGAGCTGGAATACAGCAGCGTGTTCGAGTTGCTGGCCGCGGTGCTGCTGTCGGCCCAGGCCACGGACGTGGGCGTCAACAAGGCCACGCGGCGCCTCTTCGTGCTGGCGCCCACGCCGCACCGCATGATGGCGCTGGGCGTGGAACAGGTGAGCGAGCTGATCCGCACCATCGGCCTGTTCCGCACCAAGGCGAAGAATCTCGTCGAGACCAGCCGCATCCTGGTCGAACGGCACGCCGGCCGCGTGCCACGGTCGCGCGAGGCGCTGGAGGCCCTGCCCGGCGTGGGTCGCAAGACAGCCAACGTGGTGCTCAACGTGGCCTTCGGCGAGCCGACGATGGCGGTGGACACCCATGTCTTCCGCGTCTCCAACAGGACCGGGCTGGCCCCCGGGCGCAACCCGCAGGAGGTCGAGCAGAAGCTGCTGCAGCGCGTGCCGCCCAAGTACGCCGAGCACGCGCACCACTGGCTCATCCTGCACGGCCGCTACGTGTGCCTGGCACGCACGCCGCGCTGTTCGGAATGTGGTGTGCGGGCCTGGTGCGACACCGGCGCTCCTACAATGTGAAGCTCGCGCGACAGGGTGGGACGCAGATGGCCAAGCTCGAGGAACTCGCCGAACGGGTTGACCGCCTGGTGCTTCGGCACCAGGAGCTCAAGCGCACGAGTGCGCTGATCGAGCAGCAGCTCGCCGCTGTCACTGCCGAGCGGGACAGCCTGCGTTCGCGACTCGCGGCCGCCCGCGCCCGCATCGATGCCCTGCTCGACCGCCTCCCCGCGGAAGCCGCCGAAGGCAGCACCAAGGCGCGTCCCTGATGAAGCAGATCGAAGTCACCATCCTCGGGCAGGTGTACATGCTCGGCTGTCCGGAAGGCGGAGAAACGCTGCTGCAGTCGGCCGTGGCGGCGGTGGACCGGGAGATGACCACCATCCGCGATTCCGGCAAGGTCAAGGCCCGTGAGCGCATTGCCGTGCTGGCGGCCCTGAATCTGGCCTACCAGCTGGCCGAGCGGGGACCCGCGGCACCACCTTCGAACACGCCGGCCGCACCGGAAGGGGCGGCGCATGGCGACATCGATGCGCTGATCCGGCGTGTCGACACGGCGTTGGCTGACGACGGTCAATTGCTGTGACTTCCGGCCCCTTCACGGGGCCCGCAGGGTCATGCATCGGCGCCTAGAATGGATCCGTCCGTTGCGGTTTGCGAGTCTCATATGCCCTTGAGCCGATGGTCTATGGACCAGGGCTTGGAACATCGCCTTGCTGGTGTGATCGTCTCGCGTCAGATGAACCTAAGGCTTGGCTGACCTCGCCCACCTGAACTTCCCCTAAGGTTCAGGCTAACCGGCTCGCCCTCCGCGGCGGACACCTTTTCCTCCCCCTCAGCCCGGCCCCGCAGTGCCCCAGTACTGGTTGATGAAGAGCGAGCCCGACGAGGCCTCGATCGACGACCTCGCCCGCGCGCCGCGCCAGACGCTGCCTTGGACCGGCGTGCGCAACTACCAGGCGCGCAACTTCATGCGCGATGCGATGAAGCCCGGCGACGGCGTGCTCTTCTACCACTCGTCCTGCGCCCTACCCGGCGTGGCGGGGCTGGCACGCATCGTCGGCCACGTGGCGCCGGACAGCACGCAGTTCGACCCGCACAGCCCCTACTTCGACGCCAGGTCCGGCCGCGAGGCGCCCCGCTGGCTGCAGATCGACGTGCAGCTGGTCCGCAAGACACGCCTGCTCCCGCTGGCCGAGATGCGCCAGCGGCCGGAACTCGCCAGCATGCTGCTGCTCAAGCGCGGCAACCGCCTTTCCATCACGCCGGTGACGCCTGCCGAGTGGCAGGCCGTGCTGGCGCTGCTGGACTGAAGTGCCTTGCCTCTCGACCTGAACCCGGCGCTCGTCGCCGAACTGCTGGCGCTCGGCACCATCGCCGGTTTCCTGGCCGGGCTGCTGGGCGTCGGCGGCGGCATGATGATGGTGCCGGCCATGACCTGGCTGCTGGCACAACGCGGCGTGGAGTCGGGCCTGGCGGTCAAGATGGCGGTGGCCACCTCGATGTCCACCATCCTCTTCACCTCGCTGTCCAGCGTGCGGGCGCACCAGCGCCTGGGGGCGGTGCGGTGGCCCATCGTGCGCGCCATGGTGCCCGGCATCCTGCTCGGTGGGCTGGCCGCCGGCGGCGGTGTGTTCGCCCTGCTCAAGGGCCAGGCGCTGGCGCTGGCCTTCAGCGCCTTCATCAGCTACACGGCCGTGCAGATGCTGCTGGACCGCAAGCCCAGTCCTGCGCGCGCCCTGCCCGGTGCGGCCGGCCTCACGGGCGTGGGCTTTGCCGTGGGATTCCTCTCCAGCCTCGTCGGCGCCGGCGGCGCCTTCCTCTCGGTGCCCTTCATGACCTGGTGCAACGTACCACCGCGTCAGGCCGTGGGCACCAGCGCCGCACTGGGTTTCCCCATCGCCGCCGCCGGCGTGCTGGGCTACCTCATCAGCGGCTGGGGCCAGGCGCCCGCCCTGCCCGGCAGCTTCGGCTACCTGTGGCTGCCGGCACTGCTCATCGTCTCGACGGCCAGCGTGCTGCTGGCGCCCCTGGGCGCGCGCACGGCACAACGCATCGACGTGAAGCTGCTCAAGCGCTTCTTCGCGGTGATGCTGTTCGCGCTGGCCGCGAGCATGCTGCAGCGCGCCTTCGCGCCCTGAGAAGCAGGCTCAGGCGTCGTCGAAGCGGATGGCGGCCAGCGTGACGTGGTTGCCACCTCGCCGGCAGGCCTCGGCCAGCGCTGCGTCGCATGAGGAAATCAAGGCCTCCTGGGTGCGCGCCGTGTGAGGGAAACTGGCCACGCCCATGGAGACCGTGAAGCCCAGCTCCTGACCTTCGTGCACGACGATCTGGCTGGCGCACTGGCGCCGCAGACCCTCCATGCGCGCATGCGCCGTGGCCAGGCCCACCCCCGACAGCAGCACGGCGAAGCGGCGCTCGTCGTAGCGGCTGGAGGCGTCCATGGCCCGCGTGCCGCTGCGCAGCAGCCGCCCCACGGCTTCCAGCACCCGCTGCTCGCCTTCCACACCCAGCGCCCTGACCTTGGCCGACAGCGCATCCAGCTCGATGAAGACGATGGCGAACTCGCGGTGCTCGCGCGTGGACAGGTCCACCTCGCGCCGCAACTGGTCGTCGAAGTGCGTCCGGCGATACAGACCGGTGGACGGGTCGCGCAAGGCCTGGTCCGAAAGCTCGCGGCGCAGGAGCTCGTTGGCGCGCTGCTGCTGCTCGATCTGCTCGAGCGCCGACCTCAGCTGTGCTTCGCGCTGGCGCTCGGGCGCGAGATCGGTCCAGACGCTGCAGAGGTAGCGGCGCCCCGCAGCGTCTGGCGCAGAAGCCCAGCGCAGCACGGCGAACTCGCGCCGCTGTCCATGCAGCTCGAACCGGTGCTCGCTGCTGAGGGCAGCCCCCTGGGCCTGGGCCGTCTGCTCGGCCGCACGCAGCACGGTGGCCAGGGGCGGGTCGAAGAGTTCGGCGTCGGTGCAGCCGGTCAGCTGGGCCAGCGGGCGCCGCAGCAACTCGGCCATCGCGGCGTTGGCGTGGACGCAGCGGCCGCTGGCGAGGTCCTTGATGGCCAGGGCGTCGCCCCGGCGGTCCAGCAACGCCGGCAACAGGCCCGACAGCAGGGACTGGAGCGTTGCCCCTGCCAGCGCGGTCTCGAGAGACGTTTCGGCGATCGTGGACATGGGTGTCGTTGGCGGCGAAAGACTGCACCAATGTGCAACCAGCGCCCTATCTTGGTGGGCCCAAGCGGGCAGATCAAGCAGCTTGCGCATTCTGGCCCCTAGATCGGCGCCCGTGGCGATACCGATCCGGGAGCCGCACCGAACGGCACGGAACCTGCTTGTTCGGCCCCGTGGCGCGATGGCGCGCCTGCGTTGGGTGTCAGTCCGCGAGGTCGCGGTCTTCGCCCTTCGACGTGCACAGCGACGTGCGCAGTTTCCGTCCGCTCTGCCGGCCCTTGCCGGAAGGGCAGGCCCTGCATGTCCCGCACGGAGGTTCGCCTTGAACAAGTCCCGCCTGGTGCTCGTCGGCAACGGCATGGCCGGTGTCCGCACGCTCGAAGAACTGCTGAAGATCGCGCCCGGTCTCTACGACATCACCGTCTTCGGTGCCGAGCCGCACCCCAACTACAACCGCATCCTGCTGAGCCCGGTGCTGGCCGGCGAACAGACGGTCGAGCAGATCGTCCTCAACCCGCTGAGCTGGTACGACGAGCACGGCATCACCCTGCACCGCGGCTGCACCGTGACCGGTGTCGACCGCACGCGACGCACCGTCACCGCCGACGACGGCCGCGGCGGCACCGTCACCGCCGAGTACGACCGCCTGCTGCTGGCCACCGGATCGGTGCCCTTCATGCTGCCGGTACCGGGCAAGGACCTGCCCGGCGTCATCGCCTACCGGGACATCGCCGATACCCAGGCGATGATCGATGCCGCGTCGAAGTACCGGCAGGCCGTCGTCATCGGCGGCGGGCTCCTGGGGCTGGAAGCTGCCAACGGGCTCATGAAGCGCGGCATGGACGTGACGGTGGTCCACATCATGCCCTGGCTGATGGAGCGCCAGCTGGACGAGACGGCGGGCCGGTTGCTGCAGAAGTCGCTGGAAGAGCGCGGCCTGAAGTTCCTGCTCGGCGCGCAGACGGCGGCGCTGCTGGCCGGGCCCGACGGCCGCGTGGCCGAGGTCTCGTTCAAGGACGGCAGCGCCATTCCTGCGCAGCTGGTGGTCATGGCCGCCGGCATCCGCCCCAACACGGCGCTGGCCGAGCGGATCGGCATCCACTGCCACCGCGGCATCGTCGTGAGCGACACGCTGCAGACCATCACCGACCCTCGCGTGTACGCGGTGGGCGAGTGCGCGGCGCACCGCGGCATCGCCTACGGCCTGGTGGCGCCGCTGTTCGAGCAGGGGAAGGTCTGCGCCACGCACCTGGCGCAGTTCGGCATCGGTCGCTACACGGGCAGCCAGACCAGCACCAAGCTGAAGGTCACGGGCATCGACCTCTTCAGCGCCGGCAACTTCGGCGGTGGCGAGGGCACGGAGGAAATCGTGCTGTCCGATCCCTACGCCGGCGTCTACAAGAAGCTGGTGATCCAGGGCGACAAGCTGGTCGGCGCCTGCCTCTACGGCGACACGGTGGACGGCAGCTGGTACTTCAAGCTGCTGCGCGAAGGCCGCAGCGTGGCCGACCTGCGCGAACGGCTGATGTTCGGCGAGTCGAACATCGGGGACGTGGGCCACGAAGGCCACAGCAAGGCGGCAGACATGGCCGACAGCGATGAAGTCTGCGGCTGCAACGGCGTCAGCAAGGGCGCCATCTGCAAGGCCATCAAGGACAAGGGCCTGTTCACGCTGGAGGAGGTGCGCAAGCACACCAAGGCCAGCGCCAGCTGCGGTTCCTGCACCGGGCTGTTGGAGCAGTTGCTGATGTTCACCGCGGGCGGCGACTACTCCAAGGCACCGACGAAAAAGGCCCTGTGCGGCTGCACCGACGCCAGCCACGAAGAGGTGCGCCAGGCCATCCGCGAGCAGCACCTGCTGACCATCGCCGGCGTGCAGCAGGCCCTGGGCTGGCGCACGCCCGACGGCTGCGCCAGCTGCCGGCCGGCCTTGAACTACTACCTCATCAGCACCTGGCCCAAGGAAGCCGTCGACGACCCGCAAAGCCGCTACATCAATGAACGCAGCCACGCGAACATCCAGAAGGACGGCACCTACAGCGTCATCCCGCGCATGTGGGGCGGCGAGACCACGGCCGACGAGCTGCGCCGCATCGCCGACGCGGTGGACAAGTACAGGATCCCCACGGTCAAGGTCACCGGCGGGCAGCGCATCGACCTGCTGGGCGTGAAGAAGGAAGACCTGCCGGCCGTGTGGAAGGACATCGGCATGCCCAGCGGCCATGCCTACGCCAAGGGGCTGCGCACGGTGAAGACCTGCGTGGGCAGCGAGTGGTGCCGCTTCGGCACGCAGGACAGCACGCAGATGGGCAAGGACCTGGAGCGTGCGCTGTGGCGCATGTATGCCCCGCACAAGGTGAAGCTGGCGGTCAGCGGCTGCCCACGCAACTGCGCCGAGGCCGGCATCAAGGACGTCGGCGTGATCGGCGTGGACAGCGGATGGGAGATCTACGTCGCCGGCAACGGCGGCATCAAGACCGAGGTGGCGCACTTCTTCTGCAAGCTGGAGACACCGGCCGAGGTGCTGGAGGTCAGCGGCGCCTTCCTACAGCTGTACCGCGAGGAAGGCTGGTACCTGGAGCGCACGGTGCACTACGTCAACCGCGTGGGCCTGGACGTCGTGAAGAAGCGCATCCTCGACGACGCCGAAGGTCGCAAGCGCCTGTGGGAACGCCTGCAGTTCAGCCTGGACGGCGAGCCCGACCCCTGGTTCGAGTTCGACAAGGCACGTGTCGACACGCGCCAGTTCGTGCCCGTGCTCCCCGTCGCGGAGGTGCGCTGAGATGGCCGCCTGGACCCGCATCTGCGCCCTCGAAGACATCCCGCCGCTCGGCTCACGTCGCGTGGCGCGCCCGCAAGGCCCCGAGGTGGCCCTCTTCCGCACCGCCGACGACCGCGTCTTCGCGCTGCTGGACCGCTGCCCGCACAAGGGCGGCCCGCTGAGCCAGGGCATCGTGTTCGGCGACAGCGTGGCCTGTCCGCTGCACAACTGGACCATCGGCCTGGCCGACGGCACGGCGCGTGCGCCCGATCAAGGCTGCACGGCCCGCTTCAGCGTCCGACTGGAAGGTGGCGAGGTCTTCCTGGATGCCGATGAGCTGGCCACGCGCGGCCTGACGCCGGCGGCGGCGTGAAGACGACGAAGTCCACCTGCCCCTATTGCGGGGTGGGCTGCGGCGTGCTGATCGACAGCAATGGCGCGCAGATCACCGGCGTGCGTGGCGACCCCGACCATCCGGCCAACTTCGGCCGCCTGTGCACCAAGGGGCAGACGCTGCACCTCACGGCCAGCGCCGCCATCACGCTGCACCAGCGGCTGCGCGTGCCGAAGCTGCACGGCCGCGAAGTGGGCTGGGACGAGGCGCTGACCACCGCCGCCGACCGCTTCGCCAGCATCGCCGAGACCCACGGCGCCGACGCCCTGGGCTTCTACGTCAGCGGCCAGCTGCTGACCGAGGACTACCACGTCTTCAACAAGCTGGCCAAGGGCTTGCTGGGCACCAACAACATCGACACCAACTCGCGCCTGTGCATGAGCAGCGCCGTGGCCGGCTACAAGCTCACGCTGGGCGCCGACGCGCCGCCGGCCTGCTATGACGACGTGAACCATGCCGATGTGCTGTTCATCGTCGGCAGCAACACGGCCTGGGCCCATCCGGTGCTGTACCGGCGCATCGAAGCAGCGCGGCAGACCCGGCCGGGCATGAAGGTGATCGTCGTCGACCCGCGTCGAACGGAAACAGCTGCCGAGGCAGACCTGCACCTGCCGCTGCTGCCCGGCACCGACGTGGCCCTGTTCCACGGCCTGCTGCACCTGCTGCTGTGGGAAGGGCTCACCGACGCGCGCTTCATCGCCGAGCACACGAGCGGCATCGAAGCGCTGCGCGACCGCGTGCGCGAGTACACGCCGCGGGAGACGGCACGCATCACGGGACTGAAGGAAGAGGCCATCGTCACCGCGGCGCGCTGGTTCGGGCGCGGACCGGCGACGCTGAGCCTGTACTGCCAGGGCCTGAACCAGAGCAGCAGCGGCACGGCCAAGAACGCCGCGCTCATCAACCTGCACCTGGCCACGGGACAGATCGGCCGTCCCGGCGCCGGGCCCTTCTCGCTGACGGGCCAGCCCAACGCGATGGGTGGGCGCGAGGTGGGCGGCATGGCCAACCTGCTGCCCGCCCACCGTGACCTGGCCAACCCCGAGCACCGCGCCGAAGTGGCCCGCCTGTGGGGCGTGGACGCGGTGCCGGCGAAGCCCGGCAAGACCGCCGTGGAGATGTTCCAGGCCGCCGCCGACGGCGAGATCAGGGCCTTGTGGATCGCCTGCACCAACCCCGCGCAAAGCCTGCCCGACCAGGCCACGGTGCAGCGCGCCCTGCAACGCGCCGAGTTCGTGGTGCTGCAGGAGGCCTTCGAGGGCACGGCGACGGCGCGTTTCGCGCACCTGCTGCTGCCGGCCAGCACCTGGGCCGAGAAGGAAGGCACGGTCACCAACAGCGAACGCCGCATCAGCCGCGTGCGCGCCGCCGTGCCTCCGCCGGGCCAGGCGCGGGCCGACTGGGCCATCGCGGCGGACTTCGCATGCCGTCTGGAAGCGCGGCTGCGGCCGGGGCGGCCGACGCTGTTCCCCTACGACGGTCCGGAAGCCATCTGGAACGAACACCGCCAGAGCACGCGGGGCCGCGACCTCGACATCACCGGCCTGGACTGGGCCCGCCTGGAGGCCGGCGCGCAATGCTGGCCCTGCCCCGACGGGGCGCAGACGGGCACCGAGCGCCTCTACACCGACGGTCGTTTCGCCACGCCCGATGGTCGCGCCCGCTTTGCCGACGTCCCCTTCAAGCCCGTGGCGGAACCCCGCGATGCGCGCTACGCCTTCGCGCTGAACACCGGCCGCCTCCGCGACCACTGGCACGGCATGAGCCGCACCGGCACGCTGGGCCGCCTGTTCGGCCATGTGCCCGAACCGACCCTGGACCTGCACCCGCAGGACCTGGCGCGGCTGCGCCTGGCCGAGGGCGATCTCGTGCGCGTGCAGTCGCGGCGCGGGGCCCTGGTGCTGCCCGCGCGCGGCAGCGACAGCGTGGCACCTTCGCAGGCCTTCGTGGCCATGCACTGGGGCGAGGAATTCTTGAGAGGCGGCGTGAACCGCCTCACCACGCCGGCGGCCTGCCCACAGTCGCGACAACCGGAGCTGAAGCATGCTGCCGTTCGCATCGAAGCGGCCGAACTGCCCTGGCGCCTGGTGGCACTGGGCTGGTGCGACGAGCCCGGTGCCATCGCCCTGCGCCGCGACCTGCAGCGCTTCTTCGAGCCCTTCGGCTACGCCGCCTGCGTGCCCTTCGGGCGCGAACGCCATGGTGTGCTGTTCCGCGCCGCCGCCGCAACGCCGGCCGATGCCGAGACCGTGGCGCGCATTGCCGATCTCTTCGGCCTGCAGGGTGCGCAAGCGCTGCACTACAGCGACGCACGGCGCGGCCAGCGGCGAAGCCTGCGGCTGCAATCGTTGGCGGATGGCGAACAGCGCCTGGAGGCCTTCCTGCTGGCCGGCGACACGCGCGCCGAAGCCTGGATCGCCCCGCTGCTGGTCGATGAACAACCCGTGAAGGCTCTGGGTCGCCAGATGCTGCTGGCCAGCGCCACGCCGCCCGTCGCCAGCGCCCCACGCGCGCGGCAGGTGTGCAGCTGCTTCGATGTCAGCGAAGCGCGAATCGCGCAGGTGCTGAGCGAGGTGGAAGGCGGCCCCCAGGAAGCGCGCCTGGCCGCGGTGCAAGGGCGGTTGCGCTGCGGCACGCAGTGCGGTTCGTGTCTGCCCGAGTTGAAGCGGCTCGTGACCCGTGTCACTGTCGTGGCCTGATCCCTAACTCGCGAAGTGCGGCGCGGCCCGGAACTTGCGAAGTGGGGTGCAGGAGACCGGGTGTCATGAGCATCGCCGCTTATCTGAAGGACGTGGGCCGGGGCGCAGAAGGCGCCCGGGCGCTGTCGACCGCCGCGGCGCACGACGCCCTGGGCCAGTTGCTCGATGGCCGTGCCGGCGAACTGGAGACTGGCGCCTTCCTCATGGCCATGCGCATGAAGGGCGAGACGCTCGACGAGATCATCGGCTTCCTGCAGGCGGTGCACGATCGCTGCGTCAAGGTGCCGGCCGCACGGCCGGTGGTGCTGATCCCGTCCTACAACGGCTCGCGCAAGCTGCCCAACCTGACACCGCTGCTGGCCATGTGGCTGGCACGCGAGGGGCTCGACGTCATCGTGCATGGCCCGCTGGCCGACCCCTCCCGCGTCACCAGCGCCGCCATCCTGGCCGACCTGGGCATCCTGCCCGTGGCCCAGCTGGCCGAGATCGAAGAAGGCTGGTCGCGCCGCAAGCCGGCCTTCGTGCCCACGGGCGTGCTCTGCCCGCCGCTGCAGCGCCTGCTGGACATGCGCCAGCGCATCGGCCTGCGCGGCCCCGGGCACACGGTGGCCAAGATGTTGAACCCGGTGGTCGGCGTGCCGACGCTGCGCCTGGTGAACCACACCCATCCGGAGTTCGGTGCGCTGATGTCGGCCTGGGCCCAGCGCGAGGCCGTGGACGCCATGCTGCTGCGCGGCACCGAGGGCGAACCCGTGGCCGACGCGCGCCGCCAGCCCCGCATCGACACCTGGCTGGCCGGCATGCCGTGCCCCGAGTGCTCGCTGCCGGCGCAGGAAGGCGTGCTGGCCGAACTGCCGCTGCTGCCGCGCGCCAACGATGCCGCCAGCACGGCCCTCTACGTGCAGGAGGTGCTGTCGGGCATGCGCCCGGTGCCGCCGGCGGTGGCGCGACAAGCGGCGCTCATCGTGTCGGCCACGACGGCCTTGCGCTCGCGGGCTCCGGTGCTGGAGAAGCGCGCATGAAGCGCACGGCCCGGCCCTGGTGCGCGCTCGTGGGTGCCGGCCCCGGCGACCCCGAACTGCTCACGCTCAAGGCCCTGCGCGTGGCACGCCGTGCCACCGTGCTGCTGGTGGACGACCTGGTCTCCGACGCCGTGCTGTCCCTGGTGCTGCGCGGCCGTCGTCCGGCCCCGCGCGTGGTGCACGTGGGCAAGCGCGGCGGCTGCAACAGCACGCCGCAGGCCTTCATCGAACGGCTGATGGTGGCCGAGGCGCTGGCCGGGCAACGCGTGGTGCGCCTCAAGGGCGGCGACCCCTTCACCTTCGGCCGAGGCGGCGAGGAGGCAGCCACGCTGCGCGCGCACGGGGTGGAGGTGGAAGTCGTCAACGGCATCACGTCGGGGCTGGCCGCGGCCACCGCGCTGGGCGTGCCCTGGACGCACCGGGAGCATGCGCACGGCGTCATGCTGGTCACCGGGCACGCCCGCGACGGTGCGGCGGGCCTGCATTGGCCGACGCTGGGCGCGGCGGCGGCGCAAGGCCTCACGCTGGTCATCTACATGGGCATGTCGCACCTGCCCGAGTTGCAGGCCGGCCTGCTGGCCACGATGGCGGGCAGCACGCCGGCGGCCGTCGTGCAAAGCGCCGGCACACCGGATGAGCGCCTGTGCGTCACCACGCTCGCCGGCCTGGCCGCCGACGCCCGCTCGGCCGGTCTGGGCAGCCCGGCCATCGTGATCGTGGGCGATGTGCTGCGCGCCCGCGCTGCGCTGCGGTCGGACGTTCGCCAGGCGGCCTGAAATTGCCTATAATGGCGGGCTTTGCTGGCTAGCAGCATCTCGACCTGACGTTTTTTACAGTGCTGGTTCCGGAACCCCGGCCACGGCAGGCACCGAGAGCAAACCCTTCGGGATCCCAAGACACATGACCACCATCCGCGTCAAAGAGAACGAGCCCTTCGACGTCGCCCTGCGTCGCTTCAAGCGCACCATCGAAAAGATCGGCCTGCTGACGGAACTGCGCGCCCGCGAGTTCTACGAGAAGCCCACCGCCGAGCGCAAGCGCAAGAAGGCCGCGGCCGTGAAGCGCCACTTCAAGCGCGTGCGCAGCATGCAGTTGCCGAAGAAGCTCTACTGAGTCCTTCGCCCCACTGAAGACACGAGCCCGCGCGGGACGCCGCTGCGGGCTTCTTTCATTCTGACGAGCTGAAACGATGAGCCTCAAGGACCGCATCACCGAAGACATGAAGGCCGCCATGCGCGCGAAGGAGGCCGAGCGACTGTCCACCATCCGCATGCTCATGGCCGCCATGAAGCAGCGCGAGGTCGACGAGCGCATCGTGCTGGACGACGCCGCCATCGTGGCCATCGTCGACAAGCTCATCAAGCAGCGCAAGGACAGCATCACCGCCTTCCGCCAGGGCGGCCGCGAAGACCTGGCCACCAAGGAAGAGGCCGAGGCCGCCGTGCTGGCCGCCTACCTGCCGGTGCGCATGTCGGCGGAGGAAGTTGAGGCCGAGGTGGCGAAACTCGTGGCCGCACTCGGTGCCACGGGCCCAGGCGACATGGGCAAGGTGATGGGCGCCGCCAAGGCGCAGCTCGGTGGCAAGGCCGAGATGGCGCTCGTTTCCGCCGCGGTGAAGCAGGCTCTGGCAAAGTAGCACCATGAGCAACCTGCCTCTGCGCGCCGTCGCACCCGATGTCTGTGTCGCCCCGCAACTGACGCCCGAGGCCATGGCCGAGGCGGCTGCGATGGGCTTCAAGAGCATCGTCAACAACCGCCCCGACTTCGAGCACGGGCCTGACCAGCCCAGCAGCGCCGAGATCGAAGCCGCGGCCCGGGCCGCAGGCCTCGAGTACCGCCACCTGCCGGTGGACGGCGGCTGGCAGTCGCCAGAGGAGATCGCGGCCTTCGCCCAGTTGCTGGCGGAATTGCCGCGGCCGCTGCTGGCCTTCTGCCGTTCGGGGGCGCGCTCCACGCGCCTGTACATGGCCGCCCAGGCGCTCTGAAGCCCCTTGCGCCGGCGCCCATCTACGGGCTAACCACTAGGCCCGACGCCGCGGGTTTCAGCGGCCTTTCAGTCACGCTCCCCTAAAGTCCCCTCCCAACGCGGGTCCGTGCGGGCACCGTGCTGGAAGGAGACAAAAGTGCAAGCTCTGTTGAAGCTGTCGCGCGCCATCGACGCGCTCAGCGAATTCGTCGGGCGCTGGCTCGCGTGGCTGGTGCTGGTGGCGGTGCTCATCAGCGCCGGCAATGCCATCGTGCGCAAGGCCTTCGACACCAGCTCGAACGCCTGGCTCGAGATCCAGTGGTACCTGTTCTCGGCCGTGTTCCTGCTGGCCGCCGGCTACACGCTGCTGCGCCAGGAGCACGTGCGCATCGACGTCGTGCTGGGCCGCTTCTCCAAGCGCACGCAGATCAAGGTCGAGGCCGTCTGCCTGGCCCTGTTCCTGTTCCCCTTCTGCTTCGAGGTCATCGGTCTGGTCTGGCCGCTCGTGACGAAGGCCTACGTCTCCGGCGAGATGTCGTCCAACTCGGGTGGCCTGATCCGCTGGCCCGTGTACGCCCTGGTGCCCATCGGCTTCGTGCTGCTGTTCCTGCAAGGGCTCAGCGAGCTCATCAAGCGCGTGGCCTTCCTCATGGGGCTGATCGACGACCCGACGAAGAAGAAACAGCAGAAGACAGCCGAGGAGGAACTTGCCGAATTCGTGCGCGCACAGGCTGAAGCGGCTGCCGCGGCTGCCAAGGGAGCGACGAAATGATGGAGTTCCTCACGGCCTACATGGCCCCGATCATGTTCGTGGGCCTGATCGCCTTCCTGCTGCTGGGCTTCTCGGTGGCGTTCTCGCTGGCCGCCTGCGGCATGCTGTTCGGCTTCATCGGCATCGAGATGGGCCTGCTCCCGGCCACGCTGCTGCAGGCCCTGCCGCTGCGGCTGTTCGGCATCATGCAGAACGACACGCTGCTGGCGATTCCGTTCTTCACCTTCATGGGGCTGATCCTCGAACGCTCAGGCATGGCCGAAGACCTGCTGGACACCATCGGCCAGCTCTTCGGTCCCATCCGCGGCGGCCTGGCCTACGCGGTGATCCTGGTGGGCGCCATGCTGGCGGCCACCACCGGCGTGGTGGCGGCCTCGGTCATCGCCATGGGCCTGATCTCGCTGCCCATCATGCTGCGCACGGGCTACGACCGCCGCGTGGCCAGCGGCGTGATCGCGGCTTCGGGCACGCTGGCGCAGATCATCCCGCCATCGCTGGTGCTGATCATCATGGCCGACCAGCTGGGCCAGAGCGTGGGCGACCTCTACAAGGGCGCCTTCGTCCCCGGCTTCGTGCTCACGGGCCTGTACCTGGGCTACATCCTGCTCGTCAGCCTGATCAAGCCGACCTGGGTGCCGGCCCTGCCGGCCGAGGCGCGCACCATCCGCGAACCCGACGGCAAGTCGGGCCTCACCTCGCTGGCGCTGCTGTTCGTGGCCTGCGTGGCGCTGTCGGTGTGGTTCGCCAAGAGCCGCCCGGCCGAGACGCCGACGGATGAGCTGATCGTCGTCTCGATGTGCGTCGGCGTGGGCCTGGCCTTCGTGCTGGCCGTGGTCAACAAGGTGCTCAAGCTGGGCCTGCTGTCGCAGATGGCCGAGCGCGTGACCTTCGTGCTGATCCCGCCGCTGGGCCTGATCTTCCTCGTGCTGGGCACCATCTTCCTGGGCGTGGCCACGCCGACCGAAGGCGGCGCCATGGGCGCGGTGGGCGCACTGATCATGGCGATGGCGCGTCGCCGGCTCGACCTCAAGCTGATGCGCCAGGCCATGGACACGACCATGAAGCTGTCCTGCTTCGTCGTCTTCATCCTGGTCGGCTCCACGGTGTTCAGCCTGTCCTTCCAGGGCGTGGACGGCCCGAAGTGGGTGGAACACCTGCTCGCCGGCCTGCCGGGCGGCCAGGTGGGCTTCCTGATCGTGGTGAACATCCTGATCTTCGTGCTGGCCTTCTTCCTCGACTTCTTCGAGCTCAGCTTCATCGTCGTGCCGCTGCTCGGCCCGGTGGCCATCAAGCTGGGCATCGACCCGGTGTGGTTCGGCGTGCTGCTGGCGGTGAACATGCAGACCAGCTTCATGCACCCGCCCTTCGGCTTCGCGCTGTTCTACCTGCGCAGCGTGGCGCCGAACGAGGACTACGACGACCGCGTCAGCGGCAAGCGCATCGCCCGCGTCACCACGGGACAGATCTACTGGGGTGCGGTGCCCTTCGTGGTCATCCAGATCATCATGGTCGGCCTGATCATCGCGTTCCCGGGCATCGTCAGTCGCGATACGGCCGCGGCCACCGGCAACCTGAACGAGCTCCAGATGGAAGTGGACCGCGACCGCGCCGCCGAAGAGGCCGCGCTGCCGCCGGCCGAAGCGGCGTCGGGGGCCGAGCCCGGGGCTTCGGCGGCCGAGGGCGCGGCGCCCGCGGCGTCGGCCCCCGAGGAAGACGACCCGATGAAGGCACTGGAAGAGGCCGTCAAGCGCGAGGCCGCCGGCAAGAAGTAGCCGCTCAGGGGGCCCGCTCCCGCGGGCCGCCCCATGAAAAAAGCCCCGCAGTGCGGGGCTTTGCTTTTGGCGCCGGCTCGGTCAGAGCTTCTGGGCCTGCATGAAGCTGTCGAAGCGCGCTTCGGTGAAGCGGAACCACAGGTTGGCGTCGCGGCGGAAGTTGGCGTAGTCGGTGTAGATCTTCTTCCACGCCGGGTTGTTGGTGCCGATCTCGCTGTACAGCGCCATCGCCTCCTTGTAGGCCGCGTCGAGCACCGTCTTGTCGAAGGACACCAGCTTGGCCTTGCCGGCCACCAGGCGCTTCAGTGCCGAGGGGTTGCGGGCGTCGTACTTGGCCTGCATCTCGGTGTGGGCGTAGGCCGAGGCGCTTTCGATGATGGCCTTGTACTCGCCGGACAGGCCGTCGTAGGCCTTCTGGTTCACGAACAGGTCCAGTTCCGGGCCACCTTCCCACCAGCCGGGGTAGTGGTAGAAGGGCGCGACCTTGAAGAAGCCCAGCTTCTCGTCGTCGTACGGGCCCACCCACTCGGCGGCGTCGATGGTGCCCTTTTCCAGCGCCTGGTAGATCTCACCGCCGGGGATGTTCTGGGGCACGGCACCCAGGCGCGTGCAGACCTTGCCGGCGAAGCCGCCGACGCGGAACTTCAGGCCCTTGAAGTCGGCCAGGGTCTTGATCTGCTTGCGGTACCAGCCACCCATCTGCGCGCCGGTGTTGCCCATGGGGAAGCTGATGAAGCCGTAGTTCGAATAGAACTCGCGCATCAGCTTCAGGCCGTTGCCGTCGTACATCCAGGCGCTCATCTGGCGGCTGTTCAGGCCGAAGGGGATGGCGCAGCCCAGCGCGAAGCAGTCGTTCTTGCCGAAGTAGTAGTAGGGCGCGGTGTGGCCCATCTCGACGGTGCCGTTCTGCACCGCGTCCACCAGGCCCGGCGTGGGCACCAGCTCGCCGGCGGCGTGCACCGAGATCTCGAACTTGCCACCGGACATCTCCTTGACCTTCTTGGCGAAGGTTTCGGCGGCGCCGTAGATGGTGTCCAGCGACTTCGGGAAGGCCGACGTCAGGCGCCAGCGCAGCGCGGTCTGTGCGTGCACGATGGCGGGCGCGGTGCCTGCGGCGATCACGCCGGCCAGGCCGGCACCACGAACGAAGGAACGACGTTCCATGCAGAGTCTCCTTGGGGATTGCTTGAAGGTGGGTGTGACGAACAACAGGCGCCGAAATTCTAGGAGGGGGCCCCTGGAAGCCCGGGCGGGTTTACCCGCTCGAAAGGCGCACCGCCGCAAGTGTCATCAAGGCTGGCTGAAAGCAATCTGAAATCAGGGTAAGCACGGAGCGCGGCGAGCCCGCCGTTGACGCGCCTCAGACACGAACCACCGTCACGGTGCAGTCGGACTGCGCCACCACCTGCGAGCTGACGCTGCCCAGGTAGCGCCGCAGCGCGGAGTTCCCGCGCGCGCCCATCACGATGTGGTCCACCTGGTTGCGCTCGGCGAAGTCCACCAGCGCCGCCGCCGGGTCGGGGGCCTCCAGCACGTGGAAGGTGAGGCGGCCTTCGCCGAGGTCGAGCTGGCGGCTGATCGGTCGCGCCCAGTGGCGCAAGCCGACCAGCTGCTTCACGTGCACGCTCTGGCCGCGTTCATCGACGCGCTCGTCCATGCCGATGCGCGCCGTCTTCATCACGCTCACGCAGGCCAGCCGCGCGCCCGGCTCGGTGAGGACGATGCGGCGCACCGTCTCGCGCAGGCGTTCCAGCAGTTCGGGTGCAGCGTTCTCCACGTCCACGGCCGCCACCACGATGGGGCTGCGCGCGACCTGGCTGCTGACGCCCAGGCGCGGTCCGGCCTCAGGATCGGCGCCGGCGGCGAAGAACCAGCGCTTGGCGCGTCGCAGCAGCCCGCTGGTCTGCAGGCGCTCGGCGCGCTCCGTCAGCGGTACCTGGGAGGGCTCCTGCAAGGCCAGCGCCAGCTGGGCCGCGCTCTGGTAGCGCCGCTCGGGCTTCACTTCGAGACATCGGAGGATCACCTCCTGCAGCCACGGCGGGCAGTCCTTGCGGATGCTGCGCGGCGGCACCGGGTCCACGTAGAGGCGCCGGCGCAGGCCACGCACCGACTCGGGCGCCCCGAAGGGCCGCTCGCCGGTGGTGAAGTGGTAGAGCATGACGCCCAGCGCGAAGAGGTCGCTGCGCGGGTCGTTGCGCACGTACTGCACCTGCTCGGGCGACATGTAGGGGCCCGTGCCCATGGGCAGCGTGAACTCCTCCTCCAGCAGGTCGGGCAGGCGGTCGTGGTGCGACAGGCCGAAATCCACCAGCACCGCCGTGCCGTCGGGCCGCAGCATGATGTTGCTGGGCTTCACGTCCAGGTGCACCAGGTGCTGGCGGTGCAGTTCGTGCAGCGCCGTGGCCACGCGCGCGCCGATCTCGCTGACCTCGTCCAGCGACAGGGGCGCCTCGTCCAGACGCGGGCGCAGCGACGGGCCCTCGATGCGCTCCATCACGAGGTAGGGTTGGCGCGTGAAGTCGCCACGGCCGGCATACAGCGGCACGTGCGGGCCCTTCAGCGCCGGCAGGATCATCTGCTCGACCTCGAAGCCGACGATGGTGGCCGGGTCCTCGCCGCCCTTGATGCGCGGCACCTTCATCAGCCAGCGCAGGCCCTCGCTCCCGGCCGGCAGGCGGGGCATGGCCGCGCCGGCCTCGGGCAGCACGCTCCACAGGTGGGCCATGCCGCCGGTGTGCAGTTTCTCCTGCAGCCGCCAGCCGTCCACCACGTCGCCCGCCTTCAGCGGGAGCAGGCCCGGCCCCCCGGCGCCGAGGTCAGTGTCCATCGACAAGGCGCTCGGCCAGCGCCTGCGGCAGGTCGGCGGCGCGGATCTTGGCGCCGGCGGTCTCGACGTCGTAGGGCACCCGCCAGTACGTGAGCGAGGCCCGCTCGTCATCGAACATGGCGTAGCAGGCGGCGGGGTCGCCGTCGCGAGGCTGGCCGGCCGAACCGGGGATCACCAGCCAGCGCCGCGTGCCCAGCAGCGGGATGGGTTCGCCCGGGATGGGCGTGAAGTCGGAGGTCTTGCCCACGGCCGACATGTGGAACAGCCGCGGCTCGTGCATGTGGCCGCAGAAGGTGATGCGCTGCTGGGTGGCCATCAGGCTGCGCGCTGCCTCCATGCGGCCGTGCAGATAGTCCCAGCCCGCCGGGTGGTAGGCATTGGCGTGCACGAACAGCAGCTCGCCGTAAGGCAGCATCAGCGGCAGCCGCGCCAGGAACTCGATCTGCGAGGCGTCCAGCTGCGCGCGCGTCCACTCCACCACGCGGCGCGCGTCCAGCCGCATCGTCGACGAAGGGCCCTGCGCCACGGCCAGGTCGTGGTTGCCCTGCACCGCGATGGCCCCGCGCGAGACCTTCTCGCGCGCCATCTCCACCACCCAGGACGGGTCGGCGCCATAGCCGACGAAGTCGCCGACGAAGGCCCACTGCTCGGCACCGCGCGCCTCGGCGTGCTCCATCACGGCCTGCACCGCCTCGCGGTTGGCGTGCAGGTCGGTGAGCACCGCGATCTTCACGGGCGCTTCAGTCCTGCGGGCCGGCCAGCTTCATCCGAGACACCAGCACCGAACCCACCGACTTGCTGCCCTGCGTGTAGACGTCGGCGCCGATGGCGGCAATGTCCTTGAACATCTGGCGCAGGTTGCCGGCGATCGTTACCTCGTGCACCGGGTGCACGATCTGTCCGCCCTCGACCCAGAAGCCGGCCGCGCCGCGCGAGTAGTCGCCGGTGACCATGTTGATGCCCTGGCCCATCAGCTCGGTGACGAAGAGGCCGCGGCCCAGCTTCTTCAGCATGGCCTCCAGGGTGTCGCCGCGTTTCGTTCGGCGGCTGGTCATGGCCAGGTTCTGCGATCCGCCGGCGTGGCCGGTGGTCTTCATGCCCAGCTTGCGCGCCGAGTAGCTGGACAGGAAATAGCCCTGCACCACGCCGCCCTCGACAACGCGGCGCGCACGGGTGCGCACGCCCTCGTCGTCGAAGGGTGCGCTGCCCTTGCCCTTGGCCAGGTGCGGCTGCTCGTCGATGTCGATGTGCCTGGCCAGCACGGGCTGGCCCAGGCTGTCCACCAGGAAACTGGTCTTGCGGTACAGCGAGCCCCCCGAGGTGGCCTGCACGTAGGCGCCCAGCAGGCCCGCGGCGACCGTGCTCTCGAACAGCACCGGCACCTGCGCGGTGGCCACGCCCCGTGACTTCAGGCGCGCCAGCGTGCGCTCGGCGGCGTAGCGGCCGACGACTTCGGGCGCCGCCAGCTCCGCGGCGTCGCGCATGCTGGTGTACCAGCCGTCGCGCTGCATGCCCTTGCCCTTGCCCGCGATGGCGCTGACCGACAGGTAGTGGCGCGAGCTGGCGTAGCCGCCGCGGAAGCCGCGTGTGTTGCCGGCCCAGAAGTGCGCCTGCTGCGCCGAGACGCCGGCACCTTCGGAGTTGCTGATGCGCTTGTCCACCGACAGCGCGGCCGCCTCGCAGCGGCGTGCCAGTTCGGACGCCGCCGCGGCGTCGATGTCCCAGGGGTGGAAGAGGTCCAGGTCACGCGCGGCCTCTTCGGCCGTGGCCAGGTCTTCGGCGTCGGGCAGGCCGGCGGCAGGGTCCTCGGCGGTGAAGCGGGCGATGTCGTAGGCGGCCTGCACGGTGCGGCGAAGCGCGTCGACCGAGAAGTCGGAGGTGCTCGCATTGCCGCGACGCTGGCCGATGTAGACGCTGACACCCAGCGACTTGTCGCGGTTGCGCTCGACGTTCTCCAGCGCGCCCTTGCGCACCGAGACGCTGAGGCCCACCCCTTCGGAGACCTCGGCGCCGGCGTCGCTGGCACCCAGCTGGCGCGCCAGGGCGAGCGTGTCTTCGACGATCTGCTGGAACTGGTCGCGCCGGTAGGCGAAGCCGGGCGCGGCTTGGGAAGAGGTCATCGGGGCTCGCTGGCAATGTGCCCAAAGGGGCTCGCAACTATGATAGCCGCCACCCTTTCGCCATCCCTTCACGCATTCCATGGCCCGACGCGCTGCCCCGCACCGTGGCATCGACGTTCACTACGGCGACGCTCCCGACTCGTCCGACAGCGACGCCGATGACCGCCCCAGCAAGACCCGGCTCAAGCAGGCGTCGCACGATCTGCAGAAGCTCGGTCTCGAACTCGCGGCGCTGTCCGACGGCGCGCTGGAAGCCATCGAGATGCCCGAAGCCCTGCGCGACGCGCTCGTCGAGTACCGCCGCACCCGGAGCCACGAAGGCCGCCGCCGCCAGCTGCAGTACGTCGGCAAGCTGATGCGCAGCGCCGATGCCGACGCGCTGCGCGAGGCCGTGGCCGCCGCCACCCTGGGCAGCGCACAGAACGCGCTGGCACTGCACGTGGTGGAACGCTGGCGGGCCGAACTCATCGCCGGCGAGGAGGCCATGACGCGCTGGATGGCCGAGCACCCCGAGACCGACACCCAGCAGCTGCGCAGCCTGGTGCGCGCCGCCCGCCGCGACGCCGCCGGCCTGGCGCCCGAGGCGCGACAGCCCAAGAGCTTTCGCGAGTTGTTCCAGTTTCTCAAGCCCTTGCTTTGATCCCGCCATGAGCCTGCCTCTCGACCCCGTCCGCATCGGTGTGGTTTCCATCAGCGACCGCGCGTCCGCCGGCGTCTACCAGGACAAGGGCATCCCGGCGCTGAAGGACTGGCTGACGCGGGCGCTGAAGAACCCCATCGAGTGGCAGGAGCGCCTGATTCCCGACGAGCAGGCCGGCATCAGCGCCGCGTTGCGCGAACTGGTGGACGAAGCACGCTGCGCGCTGGTGCTCACCACCGGCGGCACCGGGCCGGCGCCGCGCGACGTCACGCCCGAAGCCACGCTGGCTGTCGCCGACAAGGTGATGCCCGGCTTCGGCGAGCAGATGCGCCAGGTGAGCCTGGCCTTCGTGCCCACGGCCATCCTGTCGCGCCAGGTGGCGGTGATCCGCGGCCAGGCGCTCATCATCAACCTGCCGGGGCAGCCCAAGTCCATCGCGGAAACGCTCACCGGCCTGCCCGAGCGCAGCCCGCCGGTGCACGGCATCTTCTCGGCCGTGCCCTACTGCATCGACCTCATCGGCGGCCCCTGGCTCGAGACGGACGAATCCGTCTGCAAGGCCTGGCGGCCCAAGACGGCGGTGCGGCCGGGCTCCTGAGCTCCCGCCTCAAGTCGGGGCACCCAGGCGCCGATATCCGGGGCGGAGCCTTTCCGCCCGCCCCCCAGCCGCCGTGCCCGATTCCACGTCCCAGCGCCCCCAGCTGCTGCCCACCGTTTCCATCGTCGAAGGGACGATGCGGCAGTCGCGGCGCGCCGTCATGCTGGCGCTGGCCGGGGCGGTGGCCATCACCTTGGTGCTGCTGGGCGAGCGGATGTGGTCCGGCGAGGCCATGAAGGCGGCGGCCGACCGCCACGCCCAGGCCTACCGGCTGGCCGCCGACCTGCGGTCCACCCAACAACAGCTCACCAGTGCGGCGCAGCTGGCTGCCGTGACCGGCGACTCGGCCTGGATCGACCGCTTCGACCGCCTGGTGCCCGAGCTGGCCCGCACCACGGAGCACGCCGCCTTGCTGGCACCGCCCGAAGCCGCGCTGCGCTTCGAGAACCAGACCCGCGAGGCCTCGGCCACGCTGTCGCGCATGCACCTGTCCGCGCTCGAGGCCATGGGCAGCGGCGGCGCGGCCGCCGCGCGCGGCCTGCTGGAAAGCGATCGCTACCGCAAGCTCAGCGCCGAGGTGCAACAGGCCACCGAGTCGCTGACCACGGCGTCGCTGGAAGCGACGGCGGCCCGGGTGGACGAACTGCGCGAACGCAGCTACTTCGTCGCGGCCGCCATGCTGCTGACGACGGTGGCACTGGGCTTCACGCTCTGGCGCCGGCTCAGCAGCAACCTCACCAACTCACGCGGCTCGCTGATGGACGCCGAGGAGCGCATCCAGCGCCTGGCGGCCAGCGACCTGCTGACCGGCCTGGACAACCGCGCCGCGCTGCACGACGCGATGCAGCAGCTGATGGCCCGGGCGCGCCGCACCGAGCATTCGCTGGCGGTGCTGATGGTGGACCTGGACCGCTTCAAGCCGGTGAACGACCGCCACGGCCACATGGTGGGCGACATGGTGCTGAAGGAAGTGGCGCGCCGCCTGACCCGCTGCGTGCGCCAGGGCGACCTGCTGGCCCGCTACGGCGGCGACGAGTTCGTCGTGGTGGTCGACGAGACCGGCGGGGTCGGCCAGGCCGTCAGCACGGCCGAGACCATCATCGACCGCATGGCCCAACCCATCCAGTTCGGCGACCTCGTGGTGAGCGTGGGCGCCAGCGTCGGCATGGCGCGCTTTCCGGCCGACGCCTTCACCGACGACGAATTGCTGCGCAAGGCCGACTCGGCGCTGTACCGGGCCAAGCAGGCCGGCCGCGGCGGCGTCTGCCTGTACGAGTCGCGCCTGGACGAACGGCTGTCGGAGCGCCATGCGCTGGAGCAGGAACTGCGCGAGGCCATCGCCGGTGGCCAGCTGGTGCCCTTCTACCAGCCCATCGTCGACCTCTCCCAGCGCAGCGTGCGCTCGCTGGAGCTGCTGTGCCGCTGGCGCCACCCGGTGCGCGGGCTGCTGGCGCCGGACAAGTTCATCGCCGTGGCCGAGGACAGCGGCCTCATCGGCCCGCTGACCATGAGCCTGCTCGACCAGGCCTGCAAGGACATCGCGAAGTTCCCCGGGCCGTGGCGCATGTCCTTCAACGTCGCACCGCGGCAGATCCAGGACGAGACCCTGGTGCCGCAGCTGCTGAAGATCCTGGCGGCAAACGCCGTGCCGCCTTCACGCATCGACGTGGAGCTGACGGAAACGGCGCTGGTCAACGACACGGCGCGCGCGCGCAGCGTGATCCTGGCGCTCAAGCGCGCCGGCATGACGGTGACGCTGGACGACTTCGGCACCGGCTACTCCAGCCTCAGCTACCTGGCCGAGATGACCTTCGACAAGATCAAGATCGACCGCAGCTTCGTGCGCACGCTGCACGACCGCCCCGAGAGCGCGAAGATCGTCGACGCCATCGTGGGGCTCAGCCGCAGCCTGGGCGTGCACACCGTGGCCGAAGGCGTGGAGACCGAGGAGCAGGCGCGCGCGCTGCAGCGCCTGGGATGCACCTTTGCGCAGGGCTACCTGTTCGGCCGCCCGGTGCGCGCGGCCGAACTGTCGGACCGCGCCGCGCTGGCCAAGGACCTGATCCTGGTGCCGGCCTCCTGAGCACCACGCCGGCTTGCGGCAGATCAAGGGCCGGGGCGTGGCCGGCCCATTAAATCAGTAAATGCTGATATAAAGAAGGCATGAGCAAGCACTACCCCGACATCACCCGCGAGGTCTCGGCGACGCTGGCCAAGCTGCGCGCCGACATCCCGGACACCACCCGCGGCTTCTCGTCGCTGGCCCAGGCCGCCACCCGCGAGGGCGCGCTCGACAAGAAGACCAAGGAGCTCATCGCCATGGCGCTGTCGGTGGCCGCGCGCTGCGACCCCTGCCTGGGCTTCCATGCCGAGGCCCTGGTCAAGCTGGGCTGCACGCGCGCGGAGTTCGAGGACATGCTGGGCATGTGCGTCTACATGGGCGGCGGGCCGTCACTGATGTACGCCGCCGCGGCGCTGGACGCCTACGAGCAGTTCGGCGGCGAGAAGAAGGCGGCCTGAGGCCGCCTGCGCCTTACTTCACCAGCCGGTTCAGGCGCTCGGCGTCGAAGGTTTCCTGCGTGGCCGCGTCCTGCGGCACGCAGTCCTCGCCGGGCAACTCGCGCGCGCGGGCCGAGAGCTTCTCGATGGCCTGCCAGAGCAGCGCGATCTGGTGCTCGTGGCCCGAGGCGTTGTCGATCAGGCCCTTCATGGCCTGCGACACCGGATCGTCACCCTGCGTCACGCCGTAGGCCGAAAAGCCCATCTTGGCGGCGGCGGCTTCGCGCGCCGCCTCCACGTCACGCTGGATCACGCGCGCCGGGTTGCCCACGGCCGTGGCGCCCGGCGGCACGGGCTTCACGACCACGGCGCTGGAACCGATGCGCGCGCCGTCACCCACCGTGAAGCCGCCCAGCACCTGCGAGTTGGCACCGACGATCACGCCCTTGCCCAGCGTCGGGTGGCGCTTGGCGCCCCGGGTGAGCGAGGTGCCCCCGAGCGTGACGCCCTGGTAGATGGTGCAGTCGTCACCGATCTCGGCCGTCTCGCCCACCACCACGCCCATGCCGTGGTCGATGAACACGCGGCGTCCCACCGTGGCGCCCGGGTGGATCTCGATGCCGGTGAGAAAGCGCGCCACGTGCGAGATGAAGCGGCCCAGCCAGCGGAAACCGTGCTGCCACGCCCAGTGGGCGCGGCGGTGCAGCACCAAGGCGTGCAGGCCGGGGTAACAGGTCAGCACCTCCCACGTCGAACGCGCGGCAGGGTCGCGCTCGCGGATGCAGGCAATGTCTTCGCGGAGGCGGCTGAACATGGTGACGCCAGTTTAGTGCGGCGCGCCTATTCGCGCCGAGGACGTGGAGAAACCGCGGCGCGCGCGATGCCGCGCAGGATGTGCACCTCCTCGGTGCCCAGCTGGGCGCGGTTGAACAGCTGGCGCAGGCGCGGCAACAGCTTCTTGGGCGCCTGCGGATCGAGGAAGCCGATCTCCACCAGCATCTGCTCCCAGTGCGCCACCAGGCCTTCGACCGCGGCGCCGTCGGCCAGGTCGCGCGGTGCGGTGCGGGCTTCGACGGCGAAACTGCCCAGGGCCTGGCGCCAGTCGTAGGCCAGCAGCTGCACGGCCTGGGCCAGGTTCAGGGAGCCGTAGCCGGGATGCGTGGGGATGGAGAGGCAGGCGTGACAGCGGTAGACGTCGTCGTTGCTCATGCCCGTGCGTTCGGCGCCGAACACGAAGGCCACGCGGTGATCGCTGGCCGCCAGGCTGGCGAAGTGCTCGCGCGGCGCGAAGGTGGGCGGGCCGAAGTCGCGTGGCGTCATGGCCGTGGCGCAGGCCCAGGTGATGCCGTCCAGGGCCTCGGCCAGCGTGGGCACCACGCGGGCGGCGGCCAGCACGTCGGTGGCACCGCTGGCGAAGGCGGCGGCGTCGGGCCGGGCCAGCACGTCGGGGAAGCGCGGCGCCACCAGCACGAGGTCGGAAAAGCCCATCACCTTCATCGCGCGCGCCGCGGCGCCCACGTTGCCGGCGTGGCTCGTGCCGACGAGCACGAAGCGCGTGCGGTCAGCGGTGGCGGGGGCGGTCATCGTCGATAGAATCAAGGGTTTTCGCGGACATTCTCGCCGCGACGCTCTTTCCCAGTTCCGAAGCCCTTCCCCACGCGGCCTTTGCGGCCGCCGATGCCGTCATGTCGCAAGCCCTCCACCCCATGCTCAACATCGCCATCAAGGCGGCACGCGGCGCCGGCGCCATCATCAACCGCGCCGCGCTGGACCTGGAAGTGCTGAAGGTGGGCAGCAAGGGCCCCAACGACTACGTCAGCGAGGTCGACCGCGCCGCCGAGGCCTCGATCATCGAGACCCTGCTGGATGCCTACCCCGGCCACGGCATCCTGGCCGAAGAGAGCGGCCGCGAGCACGGCGCCAAGGACAGCGACTTCGTCTGGATCATCGACCCGCTGGACGGCACCACCAACTTCCTGCACGGCTTTCCCGTCTACGCGGTGAGCATCGCGCTCGCCTTCCGCGGCCAGGTGCAGCAGGCCGTGGTCTACGACCCCACGCGCAACGACCTCTTCTTCGCCAGCAAGGGCCGCGGTGCGTTCCTCAATGACCGCCGGCTGCGCGTGTCCAAGCGCACGCGCCTGTCGGACGCCCTCATCGGCACCGGCTTTCCCTTCCGCAAGGGCGACAACTTCAAGCGTTACGTGAAGATGTTCGAGGAGGTGATGCAGAGCTGCGCCGGGCTGCGCCGCCCTGGCGCCGCCGCGCTCGACCTCTGCTACGTGGCCGCCGGCCACTACGACGGCTTCTTCGAGACCGGCCTGCAGCCCTGGGACGCCGCCGCCGGCTCGCTGATGATCACGGAAGCCGGTGGTCTGATCGGCAACTTCACCGGCGAGAGCGACTACCTCTTCCAGCGCGAAGTGGTGGCCGGCAACCCCAAGGTCTACGGCCAGCTGGTGCAGATCCTGGCGCCCTACACGCGTGTCATCAAGGACGAGCCGGCGGCCGCGCCGGTGGCGGCCGCCGAGGCCACCGAGGCCTTCATCGCCCAAGCCACGCCGGCCGCGGCGAAGAAGGCACCGACCCGCATCCGCAAGGCGGTGCCCGGCGACGACGCGCCGATGTAAGGCGGCTCACTCCGGCGCGCAGAAGCCCACGCGGGCATGCGCGCCGTCGCAGAAGGGCTTGTTGGCCGAGTGGCCGCAACGGCACAGAGTGGGGCCCTCCACGGTGCCCAGAGACGCACCGTCGGCCGCGCACAGCTCCACGGCACCCTGCACCACCAGCGGCCCGTCGGCCACGGGTTGCACGATCACCGGCCGTGCGGCGCCGCGCCCCTGTCCCGTGAGCGCCGCGCAGCCACCGGCGGCCACGAAACCGGCGGCGGCATGGCTGCCGTCGCAGAAGGGCTTGTCGGCCGAACGCCCACAACGGCACAACGCGCCGCGCACCATCGGCACACCGGCAACGACGAAATTGCCCGCCAGCAGCAGCGGGCCGTGCTCGCGCAGCGTGAGGGTGCTGCGCGCGGGCAAGGGAGCGGCGGGCGCGGCGACCGCGGGCCTGCGCTGCGCGGCGGGCAGCAGCAGCCGGCCGTCGGCCACCGGCGGCACGAAGTAGTAGGCCCCGGTCTCGGCCTGGCTGTGGCCCAGGAGCGCGTCCTGCAGGCCGTCTTCCAGGCCCACCATGCGCCGCAGCATGCGCTCGGGCTTGGACAGGTCGCTGGCGAAGGCGATGAACACCAGGCCGTGGCGGCGCAGGTCGCCCCAGGGCATGGAACGGCGCAGCAGGAAGGCCGGCGGGTCGAAGTCCTCCTGCTCGGTGCGCTTGATGTGCGCCGTGGGCGGCGCGTCGTCCATCTCCACGTCGCCCTCCAGGGTGCGGCCGATGGTGAGATCGCGCTCGGCCTGAGGCAACGCGGCAAAGCGCTCGCGGAAGTGCAGCCAGCGCTGCACCAGCGCGAAGCTGCCATGCTCGAAGGGGCCGTCCTCGATGAGGGCTGCGGCCCAGGCCTCGTCACCCCGAGGGTTGGCCGTGCCGTCCTGGTAGCCGGTGAGGTCGCGCCCCTGGCGGTACGAGAACATCGTCCGCGCCTCGCTCACGCGAAGATGGGCGGCCAGACGCTGCTTGAGCGCTTCGGCGCGCTGGAACACCTCGCCCGGGCTGGCGCCCAGCGCCAGCGTCCACAGGGCGTGCGGCGTCGCCGGCAGGGTGTGGCGGCCCTGCTGCAGCCGCTCGAAGGGGCGGTAGCCCGGCACGTGGGCGCCCACGGCGTCGAGCAGCGGCCCTCCCAGGCCCACGACGACGCCCTCGGCCACCAGGCCGGGGAGCACAGCCCACAACGCGGCCGCATCGCCCCGCAGGTCCCACTCCAGCGACATGGCGCTGAGAGCGCCTTCGATGCCGATGGCAGCTTGGTGGGTGCTGGACATGCTGGTGGCCTTGCGAAGAGACGATGGCGCAGTGTACGAAGGCCCGGGCCGCCGACCCTGGACAATGCGGCCCGCAGCGCCCCGCCCGCCCCGATGACCACGCCCTCCTCAGCCACCGACACCGCCCTCGCCGGCCACACGCCGATGATGCAGCAGTACCTGCGCATCAAGGCCCTGCACCCCGACACGCTCGTCTTCTACCGGATGGGCGACTTCTACGAACTCTTCTTCGACGACGCGCGCAAGGCCAACCGCCTGCTGGACATCACGCTCACGCAGCGCGGCCAGAGCAACGGCGAGCCGGTGGTGATGGCCGGCGTGCCCGTGCATTCGGTGGAAAGCTACCTCTCACGCCTGATCAAGCTGGGCGAGGCGGTGGCCGTGGCCGAGCAGGTGGGCGACGTGGCCACCGCCAAGGGGCCGGTGGAGCGCAAGGTGGTGCGCGTGGTCACGCCGGGCACGGTGACCGACAGCGCGCTGATGGCCGAGCGCGCCGACACGCTGCTG
>JAEUPH010000053.1 GCA_016790395.1 Rubrivivax sp.
CGGTGACCTCGGTCAGCGCCAGGATGGCGTGCCGGTAGGCCTGCGCCGGCATGTGGTTGATGAGGTTCGCCAGGCCGTTCTCCAGGCCACCGGTGTCGAAGCGGTGGACGATGTGCAGCACCAGCGGGCGCAGGTCTTCGCTCATCTCCCGGGTCGGGCCAGGGGCAGTGCCTGACTCACAGGCGCCACACGCGGAAACCCGCGCCGCGCAGGGCCGCCGCATCGTGGCAGGCCTTCACGTCGATGAAGGCCCCGCCCGCCGTCAGCTTCTCGGCGATCTGCGCCACGCCCAGCGCAGCGAACTCGCGGTGTGCCACCGCGGCCACCACGGCGTCGGCCTTCGGCAGGGCCGCCCAGGGCTCCAGCTTCACGCCGTACTCGTGCATGGCCTCGTCCACCGTGGCCTGCGGGTCGGTGACATGCACATCCACGCCGTAGCTGCGCAGTTCCTTGATGATGTCGATGACGCGGCTGTTGCGCAGGTCACCGCAGTTCTCCTTGAAAGTCAGGCCCAACACGTTGACCTTGGCGCCCCTGATGGTGCTGCCGGCGGCGATCATCTGCTTGATGGTCTGCTCGGCGATGAACTTGCCCATGCCGTCGTTGATGCGCCGGCCGGCCAGGATGACCTGCGGGTGCAGGCCCAGCATGTCGGCCTTGTGCGTCAGGTAGTACGGGTCCACGCCGATGCAGTGGCCGCCCACCAGGCCGGGCTTGAATTTCAGGAAGTTCCACTTCGTGCCCGCGGCCTCCAGCACCTCCGTCGTGTCGATGCCCATGCGGTCGAAGAGGATGGCCAGTTCGTTCATGAGCGCGATGTTCAGGTCGCGCTGCGTGTTCTCGATGACCTTGGCGGCCTCGGCGGCCTTGATGCTGCTGGCGCGGTGCACGCCCGGCTCGACGATCATCTCGTAAACCTTGGCCACCGTGTCCAGCGTGGCCGGCGTGTCGCCGGAGACGATCTTCAGGATCTTGGTCAGCGTGTGCTCGCGGTCACCCGGGTTGATGCGCTCGGGGCTGTAGCCGACGAAGAAGTCCTGCTTCCACTTGAGGCCCGATTCGCGCTCCAGCACCGGGATGCAGACCTCCTCGGTGGCGCCGGGGTAGACGGTGCTCTCGTAGACGACGATGGCGCCCTTCTTGAGGTGGCGTCCGGCGCTCCTGGACGCGCCGATCAGCGGGCCGAAATCGGGGATGTGCGCCTCGTCCACGGGCGTGGGCACGGCGACGATGATGACGTCGGCTTCGCCGAGCATGGCAGCGTCGTCGGTGTAGACGGCGTGCGTGGCGGCCTGCACCTCGGCGTCGGTGAGCTCGCGCGAGGGGTCGGTGCCGCGCTGGCAGGCCTGCACCTTGTGCGTCGCGATGTCGAAGCCGATGGTGCGGATGCGCTTGCCGAACTCCACGACGAGCGGAAGGCCCACGTAGCCGAGCCCGATGACTGCCAGAGTGTTCATGGTGAGGGTTCCGGTGACAGGGGGCGTTCAGCGCGCGGCGTGCGCGGCCTCCAGCCCACGGAAGAGGGATTCGAGGTGCGCGCTGGCGAAACGCTGCAGCAGCGCGTCGGCGTTGGCGATGTTTTCGTCGTCCAACGCCGTGTAGAGGAAGATGGCCGCGCCGTCGTCGCCGCGGCCGAGCAGGCGGTTCAGCGACAGCATCAGCTTGGCGCGTGCGTCGCTGACGGTCGGGCGGCCGCCCACCCAGTACAGGTGCCACACACGCAGCCGCGGCGCGGCGATGGACCCGCCCAGCGACGAGCCGCGCAGCACGGCGGTGCGCAGTTGCACAGGCCCGGCGGGTGTCGGCAAGGTGGTCAGGCCCGACTGCACCTGCGCCCACTTGGCGCCCTCGGCCATCTCCACCAGGCCGTTCGTGGAGCTCACCAGCTTGCGTTCGTAACTCTGCCCGCGGTAGTAGGCGACGTTCATCACCGCAGGCTGCTTGTCGGCCTCGTAGCGGGCCGAGAGCGACAGGGACGGGTTGGCGAAGAAGGGCTGCCAGTCCGAGACCGGCCCCGAACCCGCCACCCAGCCCGCGGCCGGTGCCGGCAACGCCAGCGGCGGGTTCGTGCCGGGGGCTTCGCGCAGCAGCCGCGAACCCCAGACCTGCGTGCCCAGCAGCAGCAGCACGACGGCGGCGCACACACCCCAGGCCAGGCCGGACGGGGCACCGCCGCCAGCGCCGGCGGACGCGGCGGCAGGCACGGGCTCGGCGGGGTCGGCAAAGCGCGAACCCACCATGAACATGATGCCGATGACGAGGCCGAAGAAGACCCAGCCGTAGATGATGTGGTCGACGCCGGCCGCCAGCTTGTTGCCCGAGAGGTGGCCCAGCATGACGATCAGGTAGGCCCGCAGCCAGTTGGCGACCACCGGCACGGCCAGCGAGATGAAGATGAAGAGCGCTCGCTTCCACGTCACGCTGAAGTTGAGGTAGGCGAAGAGCGTGCCCACCATGAACGAGGCAATCAGGTAGCGCACACCGCTGCACGCTTCCACCACCGACCAGTTGCCCGAGGGGATGATGAACTGCAGGCCTTCGCGGTACACCGGGATGCGCGTGAGCTGGAGCGCAGCGACGGTGAAGTCGGCCGTCCACTCCATCATCATCGGCACCATGAAC
>JAEUPH010000068.1 GCA_016790395.1 Rubrivivax sp.
CTCAGCAAGTTCCTGCTGTCGCCGATGCCCGGGCTGCTGGCCGACATCGTGGTCAAGCCGGGCCAGAAGGTGCTGGCCGGGGAGCGGCTGGCGGTGATCGAGGCGATGAAGATGGAGAACATCCTCGTCGCGCAGCAGGACGGCACCGTCGGCGAACTGCTCGCGACCAAGGGCGAAAGCCTGGCCGTCGACCAACCCATCCTGAGCTTCGCGTGATGAACAAGCCCTTCAAGATCCTGGGCATCCAGCAGGTGGCCATCGGCGGCCCGAGCAAGGCGCGGCTGAAGTCGCTGTGGGTCGACATGTTCGGCCTCACCGTGAAGAGCACCTTCGTCAGCGAGCGCGAGAACGTCGACGAAGACATCTGCGCGATGGGCAGCGGGCCGACGGCGGTCGAAGTCGACCTGATGCAGCCGCTGGACCCGGAGAAGAAGCCGGCCGTGCACAGCACGCCGCTGAACCACGTGGGCCTGTGGGTGGACGACCTGCCCAAGGCCGTCGAGTGGATGACGGCCCAGGGCGTGCGCTTTGCGCCGGGCGGCATCCGCAAGGGTGCCGCCGGCCATGACATCTGCTTCATCCACCCCAAGGGCAACGAGGAGTTCCCGCTGTCCGGGGAGGGCGTGCTGATCGAGCTGGTTCAGGCCCCACCCGAGGTGGTGGCAGCCCTCGGCTGAGCGTGCGCCGCTAGAGTGGCGCTCTCGTTGTCACGGAGCCCCGCATGAGCGCTTTCTCCTTCCTCGACCAACTGCTGAAGGCCGGCACCGACGCCGCGCGCGGCTACAACGCGCGCCAGAGTGATGTCGGCAAGTACGCCACCGGTGCTGCCGCCGGCAGCCTGCTGACGATGCTGCTGGGTTCGCGCGGTGGGCGCCGCCTGGGCGGCAAGGTGCTGAAGGTGGGCGGCGTGGCGGCGCTGGGCGTGATGGCCTGGAAGGCCTACAGCGACTGGCAGGCGCAGCAGGCCGCGAAAGGCGCGAGCGCCCCCGCTGCCTTGCCCGAGGCCGGCTTCGCGGCGCTGCCCCCGCCTCAGGCCGAAGCCCACGGGCAGGCGATGCTCAAGGCCATGATCGCCGCCGCCAAGTCCGACGGCCACGTCGACGAGCGCGAGCGCGGCCTGCTGGAAGCCGAACTCGGCCGCGTGCAGGCGCCGGCCGAACTGCGCGCCTGGGTGGAGACCGAGCTGCGCCGCCCGGTGGAGCCCGCCGACGTGGCCGCAGCCGCCACCGGCCCCGAGATGGCCGCCGAGATCTACCTGGCCAGCGTGCTGGTGGTGGACGAGACCAGCACCATGGAGCGCGCCTACCTGGACGCGCTGGCCAGGGAATTGCGGCTGGACGCCGGCCTGAAAGCCACATTGGAAGCGCGGGCTGCCGCGGCTTGAGCTGTTGGCTTCGCGGTTGGCGAAGCCTGGGTTGACAATCGACGCATCCGCTCGCCATGCGCGAAGGCTAAGCTGAAGGCCTTCGCGCGGCCCGGGCATCCACGGGCTCGCCATGCGCTTCGACCTCACGACACTCAACCTCGTGCTCGCCATCGCCGACACCCGCAGCATCACGCGCGGCGCCGAACGCGAACATCTCGCGCTGGCCGCCGCCAGCAAGCGGCTCTCCGACCTGGAAGCCCGCTTCGGCGTGCCGCTCTTCGAACGCCGCGCCCGCGGCGTGGAGCCCACCGAGGCCGGCCGCGCACTGGTCCAGCACGTGCGCAGCCTGCACGCGCAGCTGCACGCGCTGGAGAGCGAAGTGGCCGAGTTCGCGCGCGGCGTGAAGGGCCACCTGCGCATCGTGGCCAATGCCGGTGCCATCAGCGAATGCCTGCCGCCCGATCTGGCGGCCTTCTCGCAGGCCCATCCGCAGGTGCGCATCAGCCTGGAGGACCAGACCAGCGCCGAGGTGCAGGCCGCGGTGGCCGAAGGCCGTGCCGATGTCGGCATCTTCGTGCCGCCGCTGCTGGACAACCGCCTGACGGCGCGCACCTACCGCCACGGCACGCTGGCCGTGATGGTGCCGGCGAAGCACGCGCTGGCACGCAAACGCCGCGTGCGCTTCGAGGCGCTGCTGGAGCACGACATCGTCGGCCTGCACCACGGCGCCGCCGTGCACGAGCTGATGCGCGCCGAGGCCGAAGGCAGCGGACGGCCGCTGAAGGCGCGGCTGCAGGTGCGCGGCTTCGACGCCATCGCCCAGCTCGTGGAGGCCGGTCTGGGCGTGGCCGTGCTGCCCACCGCCGTGGCCCAGCGCATGGCGCAGCTGTTCAATGTCCAGGTGCTGAGCCTGGACGAGCCCTGGGCGCAGCGTGACTACCTGCTGGCCGTGCGCACGCAGGACGTGCTTCCCACCGTGGTGCAGCGTTTCGTCGACGCGCTGTGCCCGCCCGTTCCAGAATCACCCCCCGCCGGAGGCTGAGCCCATGACCGCACGCACGCTCTACGACAAGCTCTGGGACGAGCACGTCGTCCACACCGAGGAAGACGGCACCGCCGTGCTCTACATCGACCGCCACCTCGTGCACGAGGTGACCAGCCCGCAGGCCTTTGAAGGCCTGCGCCTGGCCGGGCGCAAGGTGTGGCGCACGAGCTCCATCGTCGCCACCGCCGACCACAACACGCCGACGACGAACTGGGAGCAGGGCTACGACGGCATCGCCGATCCCATCAGCAAGCTGCAGATCACCACGCTGGACGCCAACATCCAGGCCTTCGGTGCCGCGGCCTACTTCCCTTACCTGCACGCCCGCCAGGGCATCGTGCACGTGATGGGCCCGGAGAACGGCGCCACGCTGCCGGGCATGACGGTGGTCTGCGGCGACAGCCACACCAGCACGCACGGTGCTTTCGGTGCGCTGGCGCATGGCATCGGCACCAGCGAGGTGGAGCACGTGATGGCCACGCAGACGCTGCTGGCCAAGAAGGCGAAGAACATGCTCGTGAAGGTGGAAGGCACGCTGGGCCGTGGTGTCACCGCCAAGGACGTCGTGCTGGCCATCATCGGGAAGATCGGCACCGCCGGCGGCACCGGCTACACCATCGAGTTCGCCGGCAGCGCCATCCGCTCGCTCAGCATGGAAGGGCGCATGACGGTGTGCAACATGGCCATCGAGGCCGGCGCGCGTGCCGGGCTGGTGGCAGTGGACGACAAGACGCTGGAGTACGTGAAGGGCCGCCCGCTCTCGCCCACCGGCGTGGCCTGGGACCAGGCCGTGGCGCACTGGCGCACGCTGCACTCCGACCCCGGCGCCAAGTTCGATGCCGTGGTGGAACTGGACGGCAGCGCCATCGCGCCGCACGTCACCTGGGGCACGAGCCCGGAGATGGTGCTGCCGGTGGAAGGCCGCGTGCCCGATCCCGACAAGGAGAAGGACGAGGTCCGGCGCGGCGCCATCGAGCGTGCGCTCAGCTACATGGGCCTGCAGCCGAACAAGCCCATCACCGACATCACCATCGACAAGGTGTTCATCGGCTCCTGCACCAACAGCCGCATCGAGGACCTGCGCGAAGCCGCCGCCGTGGTGCGCCGCATCGGCCAGCGCGTGGCGCCGAACGTGCGCGCCGCGCTGGTGGTGCCGGGCTCCGGCCTGGTGAAGGCGCAGGCCGAACGCGAAGGCCTGCACGAGATCTTCAAGGCCGCCGGCTTCGAGTGGCGCGAGCCCGGCTGCAGCATGTGCCTGGCGATGAACGCCGACCGGCTGGAACCTGGCGAGCGCTGCGCCAGCACCAGCAACCGCAACTTCGAAGGGCGCCAGGGCGCCGGCGGCCGCACGCACCTGGTGAGCCCGGCCATGGCCGCGGCCGCCGCCGTGCATGGCCACTTCGTCGATGTGCGCAAGTTCAGCTGACAGGAGCCCACGCCATGCAAGCCTTCACCGTGCACCAGGGCCTGGTCGCCCCGATGGACCGCGCCAACGTCGACACCGACGCCATCATTCCCAAGCAGTTCCTCAAGAGCATCGCGCGCAGCGGCTTCGGACCGAACCTGTTCGACGAGTGGCGCTACCTCGACAAGGGCGAGCCCGGCCAGGATCCGGCCTCGCGCAAGCCCAACCCGGACTTCGTGCTGAACCAGCCGCGCTACCAGGGCGCCAGCGTGCTGATCGCGCGCCAGAACTTCGGCTGCGGCTCCAGCCGCGAGCACGCGCCCTGGGCGCTGGAACAGTACGGCTTCCGCACGCTCATCGCGCCCAGCTACGCCGACATCTTCTTCAACAACTGCTTCAAGAACGGCCTGCTGCCCATCGTGCTGCCCGAGGCGCAGGTGGCGCGGCTGTTCGACGAAGTGGCCGCCTTCCCCGGCTACAGCCTCACGGTGGACCTGCCGCGCCAGGTGATCGTCAAGCCCGACGGCAGCGAGCTGCCCTTCGACGTGCAGCCCTTCCGCAAGTACTGCCTGATCAACGGCTTCGACGACATCGGCCTCACGCTGCGCCACGCCGACAAGATCAAGGCCTACGAGGCCGAGCGCCTGGCGAAGATGCCCTGGCTCGCGCAAACCCAACTCTGAAGAACCGCCCCATGAAGATCGCCATCCTCCCCGGTGACGGCATCGGCACCGAAATCGTGGCCGAAGCCGAGCGCGTGCTCGCGGCCGTTGCCGACGTTCACGGCCTGAAGTTCGAAACCGAGCACGCGCTGGTCGGCGGCGCCGCCTACGAGGCCCACGGCCACCCGCTGCCCGACAGCACGCTGAACCTGGCCAAGTCCGCCGACGCCATCCTCTTCGGCGCCGTGGGCGACTGGAAGTACGACAAGCTGGACCGCCCGCTGCGCCCCGAGCAGGCCATCCTGGGCCTGCGCAAGCACCTGGGTCTGTTCGCCAATTTCCGCCCCGCGCTGTGCTACGAGCAGCTCACGCACGCCAGCTCGCTCAAGCCCGAGCTGGTGGCGGGCCTGGACATCCTCATCATCCGCGAGCTGACGGGCGACATCTACTTCGGCCAGCCGCGCGGCCGCCGCACGGCGGTGGACGGCCACTTCCCCGGCGCCGAGGAAGCCTTCGACACCATGCGCTACAGCAAGCCGGAGATCGAGCGCATCGCGCACGTCGCCTTCCAGGCCGCGCGCAAGCGCAGCAAGAAGGTGACCTCGGTCGACAAGGCCAACGTGCTCGAGACCTTCCAGTTCTGGAAGGACGTGGTCACCGAGGTGCATGCGCAGTACCCCGACGTGGAACTGCAGCACATGTACGTGGACAACGCCGCCATGCAGCTGGTGAAGGCGCCCAAGGCCTTCGACGTGGTGGTCACCGGCAACATGTTCGGCGACATCCTGTCCGACGAAGCCGCCATGCTCACCGGCAGCATCGGCATGCTGCCGAGCGCGAGCCTGGACAAGGCGAACAAGGGCCTGTACGAGCCCAGCCATGGCAGCGCGCCCGACATCGCCGGTAAGGGTGTTGCAAACCCGCTGGCTACAATCTTGTCTGCCGCCATGATGCTTCGCTTCACGCTCAACCAGCCCACCGCGGCCGACCACATCGAGTCGGCGGTGCGCTCGGTGCTGTCTTCCGGCCTGCGTACCGGGGACATCTGGAGTGAAGGCACGAAGCGGGTCGGTACGCGCGAGATGGGTGATGCGGTTGTCGCCGCCATCACCGGCAAAACCATTACCACCAAGACCTAGCGTCTTCGGATCGTCTCGCCCCTACCTCCCAGGACCCCGGCGACACGAGCCGGGGACACCCAGGGGTCCGGATTTCATCGGAAAGGCAAGACTGACATGGCACTCGTAGGATTGGTCGGCTGGCGCGGCATGGTCGGCTCCGTGCTCATGGACCGCATGGCGGCCGAGAACGACTTCGCGCTCATCGAGCCGCTGTTCTTCAGCACCAGCAACGCCGGCGGCGCGGCGCCCTCGTTCGCGAAGAACGAGACCAAGCTGCAGGACGCGCACGACATCGAGCAGCTCAAGCGCTGCGACATCGTCATCACCTGCCAGGGTGGCGACTACACCACCGAGGTCTTCCCCAAGCTGCGCGCCGCAGGCTGGAACGGCCACTGGATCGACGCCGCCAGCACGCTGCGCATGAAGGACCACGGTGTCATCGTGCTCGACCCGGTCAACCTGCCCGTCATCAAGAACGCCCTGGCGGCGGGCGGTCGTGACTGGATCGGCGGCAACTGCACCGTCAGCTGCATGCTGATGGGCGTGGGTGCGCTCTACAAGGCGGGCCTGGTGGAGTGGATGTCCACCCAGACCTACCAGGCCGCCAGCGGCGGCGGTGCCCAGCACATGCGCGAGCTGCTCACCCAGTACGGCACGCTGAACGCCGAAGTGCGGGCGCTGCTGGACGACCCGAAGAGCGCCATCCTGGAGATCGACCGCCGCGTGATCGCCCGCCAGCGTGCCATGTCGGCCGAGGAGACGGCCAACTTCGGCGTGCCGCTGGGCGGCTCGCTGATTCCCTGGATCGACCGTGACCTCGGCGATGGCATGAGCCGCGAGGAATGGAAGGGCATGGCCGAGACCAACAAGATCCTCGGCACGTCCGCCCCCGTGCCCGTGGACGGCTTCTGCGTGCGCGTGGGCGCCATGCGCTGCCACAGCCAGGCGCTGACCTTCAAGCTGAAGAAGGACGTGCCGCTGGCCGACGTGGAGGCCATGATCGCCGCCGACAACGCCTGGGTGAAGGTGGTGCCGAACACCCGCGAAGCCACGCTGCGTGACCTCACGCCCGTGGCCGTCACCGGCACGATGACGATCCCGGTCGGCCGCCTGCGCAAGCTGGCGATGGGCCCGGAGTACCTGGGGGCCTTCACCATCGGCGACCAGCTGCTCTGGGGCGCGGCCGAGCCGCTGCGCCGCATGCTGCGCATCCTGCTGGAGGCGTGATTTCCAGCGGACCGGGCCCCGTTGCCACCCGGCAACAGGGCCTGCACCCCCCGGAAACAAAGCATTTCTCCCCGGGAACGTCAGCATCAGCGTGAGCTTCCGCTGCTATATGCTTGATACAGTTGCCTTTTTCCGCCGCAACAAGACATCGGACCGGTCCGATGCCGATAGCGGCACGAAGAGTCGGCCGGCGGCGCCTTGCCCCGCCACGCCGAGAGGGCCTGGGGGAATGCACTTGAAACACGGATCCACACGCACTGCGCGCTTCGCACTGAAGAGCGTCGCACTCGCCGCCGCCTGCCTGTGGGGCGCGCAGTCGTGGGCGCTCGGACTGGGCCGCCTGACCGTGAACTCCGCCCTCGGTGAGACGCTGAAGGCCGAGATCGACATCACCAGCATGACGCCCGAGGAAGCGGCCTCGCTGAAGCTGCGCATCGCTTCGCCCGAGGCACACCGCGCCGCCGGCGTCGAATACAACGCGGCGCTGGCCGTGGCGCAGGTGCAGGTCGTCAAGCGGGCCGACGGCCGCCAGGTGCTCCGCCTGAGCAGCGACCGCGCCGTGCTCGAACCCTTCGTCGACGTCATCCTGGAAGCCACCTGGGCCAGCGGGCGCCTGGTGCGCGAGTACACGATGCTGTTCGACCCGCCGGGCTCGCGCACCGCGCAGGCCCCGGCACCCGCGCCCGTGGCGGCACCGGTCATCAGTGCCTCGCCTGCGCCTGCGGAGCCTCCCGCGGCGGCGCCGGCGCCGGTGGCTGCGGCCTCCGAGGAAGCGCCCAAGCCCGCGGCCGCCCCGCGGCCTGCACGCCCTGCGAAGCAGACGCCGATGGAGCCGCCGCGCCCGCCCGTGGCCTCGGCCGCCCCTGCGGGCCCCGCCGGCGGTGACGAGATCCGCGTGCGCAGCGGCGACTCGCTCAGCAAGATCGCAGCGCGCGTGCAGCGCCCGGGCATTTCGCTCGACCAGATGCTGGTGGCCCTGTTCCGTGGCAACCCTGACGCGTTCGTCGGCGACAACATGAACCGGCTGAAGGCCGGTGTCGTGCTGTCGGTGCCGTCCACCGAACAGGCCGGCAAGCTGAGTGCCCAGGAAGCGCGCGAAGTCATCGTCGCGCAGAGCAACGACTTCGCCGCCTACCGCCAGCGCCTGGCCTCGGGCACCACCACGGCGGCGGACACCGCCCCGGCCCGGCAGGCCAGCGGCAAGGTGCAGACCCAGGTGGACGACCGCAAGCAGGCCGCCGCGACTTCGCCCGACCGTCTGACGCTGTCGCAGGGCAGTGCCAAGGCCGCCGCGTCCGCGGCGCAGGCCTCGCGTGACACGCAGGCCAAGGATTCGCGCACGCGTGAGGCCGAGCTCCGCAAGAACGTCGAGGACCTGAAGAAGCTGCAGGGCGCCGCCGCCGTGCCGCCCGCGCCCAAGCCTTCGCCCGCGCCGGCACCCGCGCCAGCGCCAGCGCCAGCCGCGCCGGTGGTGGTGGCCGCCGCTCCTCCGACGCCGGCACCGACACCTGCCCCGGCCCCGGCACCGGCTGTCGTGGCCGCGCCGGCTTCAGCACCGGCGGCGGCACCGCCCGCGCCGCCCGTGCAGGCCTCGGCACCGGCCAAGAAGGCCGTGCCCCCGCCGCCGGCACCGCCAGAGCCGAGCTTCCTCGACTCGCTGCTCGACAACTCCCTGCTGCTGCCCGCCGCCGGCGTGCTGGCGGCCCTGCTGGCGGGCCTGGGCCTGTACAAGCTGCGTGGCCGCATGCGCAAGCAGGGCGGGGAAACCTCCTTCCTGGAAAGCCGCCTGCAGCCGGATTCCTTCTTCGGCGCCAGCGGTGGCCAGCGCATCGACACGCGCGACGCCAGCGCCACCGGCGCCGGCGCCTCGTCGTCGATGTCGTATTCGCTGTCGCAACTGGACGCCATCGGCGACGTGGATCCGGTGGCCGAAGCCGACGTCTACCTGGCCTACGGCCGCGACCTGCAGGCCGAGGAGATCCTCAAGGAGGCGATGCGCAGCGCCCCCGAGCGCATGGCCATCCGCAGCAAGCTGCTGGAGGTCTACGCCAAGCGGCGCGACACCAAGGCCTTCGAGCTGCTGGCCACGCAGATGTTCAACCTGACGCGCGGCGAGGGCGAGGACTGGTCCAAGGCGCAGCAACTGGGCCTGAGCATCGACCCGACCAACACGCTGTACCAGCCCGGCGGGCAGCCGGAAGAGATGCGCTCCAGTGGCGAAGTGATCGACGCGCTGAACGCGGCGACGCAGCCCTACACCGCGCCAGCGCCTCCGCCGACCTTCGAGCCTGCGGCCGACGCCACGCTCGATGCCGGCCTCGACCTCGACCTCGAACTCGACAGCAAGCTGCCGCAGAGCCCGGCCGAGATCACCCAGCCCTTCGCGACGGCGGCGGGCCTGGGTTCCGACGCCACGCTGGACTTGTCCATGGAGCCCCTGGGCGAGCCCAAGACCATCCCCGTCAAGCGCGGCCCGACGGCGCCGCCGCCGTCGGACGGCTCGCTGGACTTCGACCTCAGCACCTTCGGTTCCGAGGAGCCGACCACGGTGGCCATCGCACCCAAGCCCCAGCCCGAGCCGGGCCTGGACTTCGGCGAGTTTTCCATCGGTGGTGAGCCGCTGCAGCCGGTCGAGGAGGCCGACGCCACCGACCCGCTGTCGCGCAAGCTGGAGCTGGCCGAGGAGTTCCGCCAGATCGGTGACCTGGAAGGCGCCCGCGATCTGCTCGAAGAGGTGGTGTCCAAGGCCGACGGCGCGCTCAAGTCCAAGGCGCAGGGCATGCTCGACAAGCTGGCCTGACCGCCGCGCAGTGCCCCGCATCGCGCTGGGCCTGAGCTATCGCGGCCAGGCCTACCAGGGCTGGCAGTCGCAGCCGGGTGGCAACACCGTGCAAGACAAGGTCGAAGCGGCCTTGTCAGCCTTCGCTGACCAGGCCGTCACCACGGTCTGCGCCGGTCGCACCGACGCTGGCGTGCACGCCCTCAATCAGGTGGTGCATGTCGACGCCCCGGTCGAGCGCGAGCCCTTCTCGTGGGTGCGCGGTACCAACCGCTTCCTGCCCCCGGACATCGCCGTGCAGTGGTGCCAGGCCGTGCCGGGTCACTTCCACGCCCGAAACAGCGCCCGCGGCCGGCGCTACCGCTTCGTGATCCTCGAATCGGCCGTGCGGCCGGCGCTCGAAGCGGGGCTGGCCGGCTGGGTGTTCCGGCCGCTCAGCGGCGAAGCCATGCGCGAAGCCGCCGCTCACTTGATCGGCGAACACGACTTCACGTCGTTCCGCGCGGCCAACTGCCAATCGCCCACGCCGGTGAAGCAGCTGCGCAAGATCGCCATCGAGCAGCGCGGCGCCTACTGGCGCTTCGACTTCGACGCCAACGCCTTCCTGTACCACATGGTGCGCAACATCGTCGGCTGCCTCGTGGTGGTGGGGCAGGGCCGGCAGCCGCCGGGCTGGATGGCCGATGTGCTGGCCGCGAAGAGCCGCGACGCCGCGGCGCCCACCTTTCCGGCGGACGGGCTTTACTTCGTCGGCCCGTACTACGATGCCGCGTTTGAACTGCAGGCCCATGTGCCCGCGTTCGACTGGCTGCCCTGAATGCCCCGCACCCGCATCAAGATCTGCGGCTTCACGCGTGAAGCCGATGTCGACGAGGCCATCGAAGCCGGTGCCGACGCGCTCGGCTTCGTGCTCTATCCGAAGAGCGCGCGCGCCGTGACGCTGGCCCGCGCCGCCGAGCTCATCGCGCGGCTGCCGCCCTTCGTGACGCCGGTGCTGCTGCTCGTGAACGCATCACCCAGCGAACTGCGGGCCGCCACCGAGACCCTGCCGCAGGCGCTGCTGCAGTTCCACGGCGACGAAACGCCGGCACAGTGCGAAGCCGCCGGGCGGCCCTACATCCGTGCCGCGGGCATGGCCGAGGGGCTCGATTTGCTAGACTTCGCGCAGCGCTTTTCCAGCGCGCAGGCCCTGCTGCTCGACGCTCCCGTCGAAGGCTATGGCGGGGGCGGGAAGGTCTTCGATTGGTCACGGATTCCACCAAGCGTGCCCCTTCCGGTCGTTTTGTCTGGTGGGTTGAATCCTGCCAACGTGACCGATGGGGTGATTCACGTACGGCCCTTTGCCGTTGACGTGAGCTCCGGCGTGGAAGTCGGCAAGGGCTTGAAGAGTGGCCCGCTGATGCGCCGGTTCTGCAAGGCGGTGCGCGATGCCGACGACCGGCTCGCGGCCCAGTAGGAAATCCCCACACCATGTTGAACTACCAGCAGCCCGATGCCCGCGGGCACTTCGGCCCGTACGGCGGCACCTTCGTCGCCGAAACCCTCATCCACGCCCTGCACGAACTCGAAGCGGCCTACGCGAAGTACCGCGAAGACCCCGAGTTCGTGGCCGAGTTCAAGCGCGAACTGAAGCACTTCGTCGGCCGGCCGAGCCCGGTCTACCACGCGGCCCGCCTGAGCCGCGAGATCGGCGGGGCTCAGATCCACCTCAAGCGCGAGGACCTCAACCACACCGGCGCGCACAAGGTGAACAACACCATCGGCCAGGCGCTGCTGGCCCGGCGCATGGGCAAGCCGCGCGTGATTGCCGAGACCGGCGCCGGCCAGCACGGCGTGGCCACGGCCACCATCTGCGCCCGCTACGGCATGGAGTGCGTGGTCTACATGGGCAGCGAGGACGTCAAGCGGCAGAGCCCCAACGTCTACCGCATGCACCTGCTGGGCGCCAAGGTCGTGCCGGTCGAGTCGGGCAGCAAGACCCTCAAGGACGCGCTGAACGAGGCGCTGCGCGACTGGGTCACCAACGTCGAGAACACCTTCTACATCATCGGTACCGTCGCCGGCCCGCACCCCTACCCGATGATGGTGCGCGACTTCCAGGCCGTGATCGGCGAGGAATGCCTGGTGCAGATGCCCGAGCAGATCGGCCGGCAGCCCGACGCCGTGATCGCCTGCGTCGGCGGCGGCAGCAATGCCATGGGCATCTTCTACCCCTACATCGCGCACGAAGGCACCCGGCTCATCGGCGTCGAGGCCGCAGGCCACGGGCTGACGACCGGCAAGCACGCCGCATCCATCAGCGCCGGCAGCCCCGGCGTGCTGCACGGCAACCGCACCTACCTGCTGCAGGACGAGAACGGCCAGATCACCGAGACGCACAGCGTCAGCGCCGGTCTCGACTACCCCGGCGTCGGCCCCGAGCACGCCTACCTGCACGACATCGGCCGTGCCGAGTACGTGGCCATCGAGGACGGCGAGGCGCTCACCGCCTTCCACCGCTTGTGCCGCACCGAGGGCATCATCCCGGCGCTCGAGTCCAGCCATGCCGTGGCCTACGCGATGAAGCTCGCGGCCACCATGCGCCCCGACCAGCACCTGCTGGTGAACCTCAGCGGCCGCGGCGACAAGGACATCGGCACCGTGGCCGATCTGTCCGGCGCCGAGTTCTTCTGCCGGCCCTCCTGCCGCGGTCAGCAGGTGAAGCAATGAGCCGCATCACTTCCACGCTGGCGGCATTGAAGGCCCAGGGCCGCAAGGCGCTCATCCCCTACGTCACCGCCGGCGACCCGTTCGCCGACGCCACGCCGCAGATCCTGCAGGCCCTGGCCGACGGCGGCGCCGACATCATCGAGCTCGGCGTGCCCTTCAGCGACCCCATGGCCGACGGACCGGTGATCCAGAAGGCCAGCGAACGCGCGCTGGCCCGCGGCATCGGTGTGCCGCAGGTGCTGGGCATGGTGCGGGCGTTCCGTCAGACGAACCAGAAGACACCCGTGGTGCTGATGGGCTACGCCAACCCCATTGAACGCTACGACGGGCGTCACGGCCCCGGCGCCTTCATCGCCGCGGCCCGCGAGGCCGGTGTCGACGGCCTGCTGGTGGTCGACTACCCGCCCGAGGAGTGCGAGGCCTTCGCCGCCACGCTGAAGCAGGCGGACATGGACCTCATCTTCCTGCTGGCGCCCACCAGCACCGAGCAGCGCATGAAGGACGTGGGCCGCATCGCCGGTGGCTACGTCTACTACGTGTCGCTCAAGGGCGTGACAGGCGCCGGCCACCTGGACGTGGGCGCGGTGGCCGAGATGATCCCTCGCATCCGCCAGCACGTCAGCGTGCCGGTGGGGGTGGGCTTCGGCATCCGCGACGCGGCCAGTGCGCGCGCCGTTTCCGAGGTGGCCGACGCCGTTGTCATCGGCTCCCGGCTGATCCAGATCCTGGAATCCGAGACGCGCGACAATGCGCCCCTGGCGGCCCGCGCCTTCATGGCCGAGATCCGCGCCGCGCTAGATGCTTGAGGAGTACGCATGAGTTGGTTGGAAAAGCTGCTGCCGCCGAAGATCCAGCCCACCGACCCGGCCGAACGCCGGGCGGTGCCCGAGGGCCTGTGGATCAAGTGCCCCTCGTGCGAGACCGTGCTCTACAAGACCGACC
>JAEUPH010000007.1 GCA_016790395.1 Rubrivivax sp.
CCGGTCGCTGGCTCAGATCTCGCACCCGAGTGTCGTTTCGGTGCTGAATTTCCTGCGCGAGAACGAGACCGTTTACATGGTGATGAACTACTTGCAAGGCGATACCTTGCAGGATTTCATCGTCACCGCGCGCGACCTGAAGCGCGACAAGGTGTTCCGCGAGTCGACGATCCGCAGCCTGTTCGACGAGATCCTGCGCGGGCTGCGCATCGTGCATCAGCACAAGATGCTGCACCTCGACATCAAGCCGGCCAACATCTTCATCAGCAACGACAACAAGGCCGTGCTGCTCGACTTCGGCGCCGCGCGCGAGGTGCTGAGCAAGGAAGGCAACTTCATCCGCCCGATGTACACGCCGGGCTTCGCGGCGCCCGAGATGTACCGGCGCGACGGCACGCTCGGCCCCTGGACCGACATCTACGCCATCGGCGCTTGCATCTACGCCTGCATGCAGGGCTACCCGCCCAACGACGCGCCGCAGCGCATCGAGAAAGATCGCCTCGCGCTGAGCCTGAGCCGGCTGCGCAACATCTATTCCGACAACCTCATCGAGGTGACGGAGTGGTGCATGAGCCTGGACCCGCTGAGCCGCCCGCAGAGCGTCTTCGCGCTGCAGAAGGAGCTGGCGCGCGAGACCGAGCGTCGCTACACCAAGCTCAGCTTCGGCGAACGCCTGAAGCTGCAGATCGAGACCTTGAAGACGGGCCAGAAGGCCTGAGGCCATGCAGTTCTCGGTCTACCAAGTCAGCCGCCGCGGCGGCCGCGAGAAGAATGAAGACCGCATGGGCTACTGCTACACGCGGGATGCCGGTCTCTTTGCGCTGGCCGACGGCATGGGCGGGCACCCGGAAGGCGAAGTGGCCAGCCAGCTGGCGCTGCAGACGCTGGCTGCCATGTTCCAGCGCGAGGCCAAGCCCAAGCTCGCGGAGCCGCTGCGCTTCCTGCACGACGCCATCATCGCTGGCCACCACCAGTTGCTGCGCTACGCCACCGAACGCGGCCTGATGGACACGCCGCGCACCACCATCGTGGCCTGCGTCATCCAGGGCAATGCCGCCTACTGGGCCCATTGCGGCGATTCGCGGCTGTACCTGGTGCGCGGTGACAAGCTGGTGGCGCGCACGCGCGACCATTCCTATTCCGAGCTGCAGGAAACGCTGTCGGCCGTGGTCCCCATGGGCGACCGCGTGAACCGCAACGTGCTCTTCACCTGCCTGGGCAGCCCGGGCAAGCCGGTGATCGACACCGCCGGCCCGCTGCTGGTGAACCCGGGTGACCGCGTCATGCTGTGCAGCGACGGCCTGTGGGGCACGCTGCCCGACCCGCAGATCACCGAGATCCTCACCAAGAACGCCATCTCCGACGCCGTGCCTGAACTGGTGGAACGCGCGCTGCGCATCGCTGGCGACAAGAGCGACAACGTCACCGTGCTGGCCGTCGAGTGGGAAGCCGCCGAAGACCTGGACGCCACCGGCGCCGTGTCCACGCGCTCGCTGGGCGAGGAAGTCTTCGCCTCCACCATCCAGGCCAGCCTCTCGGCCGAAGGCAGCAGCGGCGATGAGCTGGATGAAGCCGAGATCGAGCGCAGCATCCGCGAGATCAACGAGGCCATCCAGCGTTCTTCCCAGAAGCGACGTTGAAGGCCTGCACCGCCGATGGGTAACATCGGCCGATGAGCTTCCAAAGAACTTCCGGCCGTCAGGCCGATGCGCTGCGCCCCGTGACGCTGCAGCGCCACTACACCCGCCACGCCGAGGGCTCGGTGCTCGTCAGCTTCGGCGACACCCAGGTGCTGTGCACCGCCTCCGTGGAAGAGAAGGTGCCGCCTTTCAAGCGCGGTGGCGGCGAGGGCTGGCTGACTGCCGAGTACGGCATGCTGCCGCGCGCCACGCACACGCGCAGCGACCGCGAGGCCGCCAAGGGCAAGCAGAGCGGCCGCACCCAGGAGATCCAGCGCCTCATCGGCCGCAGCCTGCGCGCGGTCTTCGACCTGAAGGCGCTGGGCGAACGCACCATCGCGCTGGACTGCGACGTCATCCAGGCCGACGGGGGCACGCGCACGGCGGCCATCACCGGTGCCTTCGTCGCGGCGCACGATGCCGTGACCTGGCTGATGAAGCAGGGCAAGCTGACGGCCAGCCCGATCCGCGACTTCGTCGCGGCGGTGTCGGTGGGCGTGGTGCAGGGCACGCCGCTGCTGGACCTGGAATACATCGAAGACTCGGCCTGCGACACCGACATGAACGTCGTGATGACGGGCTCGGGTGGCTTCGTGGAAGTCCAGGGCACGGCCGAAGGCGCGCCCTTCACGCGCGCCGAGATGGACCGGCTGCTGGCGCTGGCGGCCCAGGGCATCGGCGAGCTGAACGCACGGCAGAAGCAGGCGCTCGGGGTGAAGTGATGCGCCTCGTGCTGGCGTCGAACAACGCCAAGAAACTCTCGGAGATGAAGGCGCTGCTCGGCGGCTTGCCGCTCGAGCTGGTGGCGCAGGGCGCGCTGGGCATCGCCGAGGCCGAGGAGCCGCACTTCACCTTCATCGAGAACGCGTTGGCCAAGGCGCGGCATGCGGCCAAAGCCTCGGGCGGCGCGGCCCTGGCCGACGACTCCGGCGTCTGCGTCGACGCCCTCGGCGGCGCACCCGGGGTCGTATCGGCGCACTTCGCCGGGACCGTGGCGGCCACCGGCGAGCGCGAGGCCGTGCGTCGCGCGCAGGACGCCGCCAACAACACGCTGCTGTTGCGGAGACTGGACGGAGCGGCCGATCGCCGGGCCTTCTTCCTCAGCACGCTGGTGGCCATCCGCCATGCTGAAGACCCGCAGCCGCTGGTGGCCGTCGGCCGCTGGCCCGGCGAGATCCTGGCCGCGCCGCGCGGCGACATGGGCTTCGGCTACGACCCGTTGATGTTCATCCCGGACCTCGGCAGGACCGTCGCCGAGCTGGACGCCGAGACCAAGAACCGCCACAGCCATCGCGCGCGGGCGATGGTGCAGATGCTTGAGCAACTTCGCAGCGTCTGGCACTTGTGACGATCGAGCACTTCCTGCGCCCCGGCACCCTGCAGCTCGCCGCGCTGCCACCGCTGTCGCTGTACGTGCACCTGCCGTGGTGCCTGCGCAAGTGCCCTTACTGCGACTTCAACAGCCATGAGGCCCGGCCGGCCGACCTGCCCGAAGCGCGCTACATCGACGCCCTGATTGCCGACCTCGAAGCCAGCCTGCCGCTGGTGTGGGGCCGCAAGGTGCACACGGTGTTCATCGGGGGCGGCACACCCAGCCTGTTCTCGCCCGAGGGCATCGACCGGTTGCTGGCCGACATCCGCGCCCGGCTGCCCCTGGTGCCCAAAGCCGAGATCACGCTGGAAGCCAACCCCGGCACCTTCGAACGCGACCGCTTCCGCGCCTTCCGCGCCGCGGGGGTGACGCGGCTGTCGGTGGGCGTGCAGAGCTTCGACGACGAGGCGCTGAAGCGCATCGGCCGCGTGCACGACGCCAGCCAGGCGCGCGCAGCGCTGGCCGAGGCGGCGGCGGCCTTCGACACCTTCAACCTCGACCTCATGTACGCGCTGCCGGGCCAGACGCTGGACGGCCTGCGTCGCGAGCTCGACGAGGCGCTGGCCTTCGCACCGCCGCACTTGTCGATCTACCACCTGACCATCGAGCCCAACACGGTCTTCGCCACGCGCCCGCCGGTGCTGCCCGACGACGACCTGGCCAGTGACATGCTGGACCTCATCATCGAGCGCACCGGCGCCGCGGGCCTGCAGCGCTACGAGGTCAGTGCCTTCGCGCGCGACGGCCACCGCTGCGCCCACAACCTCAACTACTGGCAGTTCGGTGACTATCTCGGCATCGGTGCCGGTGCGCACGGCAAGCTGAGCTTCCCGCACCGCGTGCTGCGCCAGGTGCGCTGGCGCGAGCCGGCGCTGTACATGCAGAACGCGCTGGCCGGCCAGGCGGTCAGCAACCAGCACGAGGTGGCGCGGCGCGACCTGCCTTTCGAGTTCATGCTGGGTGCACTGCGCCTGCGCGAGGGTTTCGCGGTCGAGACCTTCCGCGAACGCACGGGTCTGCCGCTGTCGGCCATGACCGCCGGCGTGGACGAGGCGGTCAGCCGGGGTTGGCTCGAGCGCGACGCGGTTGCCGGCACGCTGCGGCCCACGCCGCGGGGCTTCGATTTCCTCTCCGACGTGCAGGCGCTGTTCCTGCCGCCGGGCAAGCCCTAGACGCGCGAAGTCACGGCGCCGGCATTCGTGCGCAGCCAGTCGATCAGCCGCGGCGCGATCTGGTTCAGCGGCAGCACCTCGTTGACCGCGCCGTGCGCGATGGCCTCGCGCGGCATGCCGAACACGACACAGCTGTTCTCGTCCTGGGCCACGTTCCAGCTGCCGGCGTCGCGCATGGTGCGCATGGCCTTGGCGCCGTCGGCGCCCATGCCGGTGAGCATCACACCCAGCGCGTTGCGGCCCACCACGCGGGCGGCGCTGTTGAACAGCACCTCCACGCTGGGCTTGTGCCGGTTGACGGGCTCGCCATCCTGCACGCGGGCGATGTAGTTGGCCCCCGAGCGTTCCACCGACATGTGCATGCCGCCCGGCGCGATGTAGGCGTGGCCGGGCAGGATGCGCTCGCCGTCGGTAGCTTCGGCCACGCGGATGCGGCACAGGCTGTCCAGCCGCGCCGCGTAGCTCTTGGTGAAGCCCGGTGGCATGTGCTGCGTGATCATGACCCCGGGACAGTCGGCCGGCAGGTTGACCAGCACCTCGCGCGTGGCCTCGGTGCCCCCGGTGGAAGCGCCGATGAAGATGAGCTTCTCGGTCGACAGGCGGCCCAGCGACGCCGGCGCCGCCGGCCTGGCCGGCGTCTGCCCGGCCACCGGGGCCGCTGGCGTGGCCAGACGGTGCACGCGGGCACGCGCCGCGGTGCGGATCTTCTCGGTGATGTCGGCGCCCAGTTGCCGCAGGCCGTCGGCGACACCGATCTTCGGCTTGGCCACGAAGTCCACCGCACCCAGTTCCAGCGCCTTCAGCGTGACGTCGGCGCCGCGCTCGGTCAGCGTGGACACCATCACCACCGGCATCGGCCGCAGCCGCATCAGGCGCGACAGGAAGTCGATGCCGTCCATGCGCGGCATCTCCACGTCCAGCGTGATGACGTCGGGGTTCAGGTTGCGGATCATCTCGCGGGCCACCAGCGGGTCGGCAGCGGCGCCGATGCAGCACATGTCGGGCTGGCGGTCGATGATCTCGGCCAGCAGGCCGCGCACCAGCGCCGAATCGTCCACCACGACCACGCGGGTCTTCGTCGTCATCGTCAGGCCCTTTCTTCGTCTTGTGCGGGGGCGTTGAAGCTCAGAACAGGTCGACCGAGCCGCCGGTGGCGGCCGGCGCGGCGCGCGTGGCGGCAGCGCGTTCCTGCGCCAGCAGCGCCTCGGTGTTGGCCGAGGCCAGGCGCTTGACCATGGCCTTGCCGCTGGCCGGCAGGAAGCACACCTTGCGCGGGTAGATGTCCAGCACGTCCTTGCTGACCACCGTGATGCGTTCGGTCTTCAGGTAGTCCAGCACGAAGGCGGTGTTGCGCTCGCCGACGTTGATGGTGTTCATGCCGCTGATGACGGCGCCGCCGCCGAAGACCTTGGCTTCCATGGTGCTGCGCGTGGCGCCACGCTTGACCATCTCGCCGATCAGCAGGTCCATCGCGAAGCTGCCGTAGCGGCCGCTGTCGGCGCTGGCGCTGCCCGCGCCGGTGTCCGGCAGCAGGAAGTGGTTCATGCCGCCGACGCGCTTCTCGCGGTCCCACAGGCAGGCCGCGATGCAGGAGCCCAGCGTGGTCATCACCAGCAGGTCCTCGTCGGCGACGAAGAACTCGCCCGGCAGCACCTTCACCGCGTCGTTGCGGAAGTGCGCGTCGTAGAAGAAGAACGAGGCCTCGCCCGACTTGCGCGGCGCGGCCTTCAGCCGCTCCAGCCGGCTGGGCGCGGGCCGTGCAGCCTGGCCGGATGGAGGCACAGGTGCGTAGGCGGAAGAAGCGGTCGTGATGGCCATCGAGTGCTTATCGGCGCCGCGAGCCGGCAGCTTGAGAACGCCCGGTGCGCGCTCAGACGCGTTCGTAGATGGTCTTGCCGCGCAGCCGGAACAGGTCGCGCGAATCCGTGAAGTTTTCCGAGTGCCCGACGTACAGCAGCCCGCCCGGCTTCATCACCGCATGCGTGCGCTCCAGCACCTTGCGCTGCGTCGGGGCGTCGAAGTAGATCATCACGTTGCGGCAGAAGACGAGGTCGAACGGGTCGCCCAGGGCCGACCAGTTGGGGCTCATCAGGTTGAAGGTGCGGAACTCGATGAGCCGCGTCAGCTCGGGCTTCACGCGGATGCTGCCGGCGTTGGCGGCCGTGCCGCGCATGAAGTGGCGGCGCAGCCGTTCGGGGCTGAGCCCGCGGGCGTCGGCCGGGTACACCGCACGCTGCGCCTGGGCCAGCACCTTGGTGTCGATGTCGCTGCACACCAGCTTCACCGAGGCCGAGCTGCCCAGGGTCTCGACCACGGTCATGGCCAGCGAGTAGGGCTCCTCGCCGGTGGAGGCGGCGTTGCACCAGATGCGCAGCGGCCGCCCCTGGTTGACGGCGGCACGGGCCCGCAGGTCGTCCACCAGGGCATGGAAGTGGTGCTCCTCGCGGAAGAACGCGGTCAGGTTGGTGGTGAGGCAGTTCACGAACTCCTGCCACTCGGCGTCGCTGCCGCCCTGTTCCAGCCACTTCAGGTAGTCGGCGAAGCTGCCGTGGCCGGTCTCGCGCAGCCGGCGCGAGAGCCGGCTGTAGACCATGGCCTGCTTGCCGGCATGCAGACTGATGCCGGCACGCTGGTAGATCAGCTGCCGCACACGCTCGAAGTCCTGCGGCGTCAGCGTGAACTCCTGGTCCGCAAGGTTGGCTGGAGGCGGCAGCGCGTAGGTCGGGTTCATCGTGGCAGTTTGAACCGGGCCCGCCGCAGGCCAGGGCTTGAAATGCAGTCGGGACGCCGCCCATTTCGCGGCCTTGGGCGGCGTGGCCCCGCTGATAGACTGCCATCGCCCGTCACAGGCCGCGATCGCAGGCCCTGGCCGGAGCCCCCAGACCTTGGAACAGCCACCGCCCCTGTCCCCGCCGGCACCGCCCGCGACGCCGCTGCAACTGGAGCAGGCGTTGCAGTTGCTCGGCCATTCCGGCCTGCCGCTGCCGGCCGGCGACCCGGGCACGGCGCCCTGGCTGCAGGGGCTCATCGACGCGCTGGTGGACCTCTCCAGCCGCGATGCCCTCACGGGCCTGGCCAACCGCCGTGCCTTCGAACTGGCCCTGGGGCGCGAGATCGACCGTGTCGCCCGCAGCGGCGAACCTGCGCTGCTGCTGGTGCTGGACATCGACCACTTCAAGAAGATCAACGACGCTCACGGCCACGGCGCAGGCGACCAGGTGCTGCGTGCCGTGGCCAACGCGCTCATCGACAGCGTGCGCCCGATGGACCTCGTGGCCCGCATCGGCGGCGAGGAGTTCGCCATCATCCTGCCCAACTGCGCCAGCGCCTTCGGCGAGACGGTGGCCGAGCGCGTGCGCCGTCGCGTCGAGCGCATGCCGGTGCTGGTGGCCTCGGGTGCCGAGATCGGCTGCACGGTCAGCATCGGCGGTGCCTTCGCGCCGCAATGGGTGCGTTCCACGCCCGCGCTGTGGGTGGAACGTGCCGACCAGCAGCTCTACCGCAGCAAGAGCCAGGGCCGCAACCTCGTCCGCCTGGAGCCCACGGCGGTGTCGGTCGTCAGCAACGAAGAGCGCCGGCTGCTCTTCGAGACCTTCCAGTTCCAGGACCACGAATGAGCACCGCGCCCACCCCGCCGGCCGCCGCACCGTCGCCGCGCATCCTGGCCGTCACCAGCGGCAAGGGCGGCGTCGGCAAGACCTTCTTCACGGCCAACCTGGCCGCGGCGCTGGCGCGTCAGGGCCGCAAGGTGCTGGTGCTGGACGCCGACCTGGGCCTGGCCAATCTCGACGTCCTGCTGAACCTGTTCCCGAAGATCACGCTGCACGACGTCTTCACCGGCAAGAGCACGCTGGCCGAGGCCGTGCTGCCGTTCTCCGGCGGGTTCGACGTGCTGCTGGCCGGCTCGGGCATGGTCGAGTACTCGCGCATGACGCCGGAGATCCGCGACCAGCTGCAGCGTGTCATCGCCGAGGTCGCCCCCCGGTACGACCACGTTCTGCTGGACACCGGCGCCGGCATTTCCGACGTCGTGCTCTACACGGTCTCGCTGGCCGGCGAGGTGATGCTGGTGGTGACGCCCGAGCCCACCTCCATCACCGACGCCTACGCCACCATGAAGGTGCTGGCCAACACGCAGGGCCGGCGTCGCTTCAAGCTGCTCGTCAACCAGACCCGCAAGATGGGCGAGAGCCGCCTCGTGCGCCAGCAGCTGCAGCAGGTGCTGGACCGCTACGTCAATCCGGGCCTCGACAGTCCCGTGCAGGTGGAGCTCTTCGGCGAGGTGCCGGCAGATCCTTCGGTGCGCGAAAGCATCCAGCGGCGCCAGCTGCTGCTGGAACTGCTGCCCGGCGCGCCGGCGGCCACGGCCATCGGCAACGTCGCCACCCGGCTCGTCGCCTGATGGCCGCCGACGGAGCCGCCGCAGCCGGGCCGACGCCTTTCGAACGCCTGGGCGGCGAGGGCCCGGTGCGGGCCCTGGTCGACCGCTTCTACGACCTGATGGACCTGGAGCCGCAGTTCGCCGCGCTGCGCGCCCTGCACCCGCAGGAGCTCTCGGGTTCGCGCGACAAGCTGTTCTGGTTCCTCTGCGGGTGGCTGGGCGGCCCCGACCACTACATCGAGCGCTTCGGCCACCCCATGCTGCGCGCGCGCCACATGCCGTATGCCATCGGGCTGGCCGAGCGCGACCAGTGGATGGCCTGCATGCTGCTGGCGATGCAGGAAGAAGCCGTGGACCCCGGCCTCGCAGAACGCCTCACGCGCGCCTTCTTCGGCACCGCCGACTGGATGCGCAACCGCTGAGCGTCCTGGTGCCCGCGGGCGCGCCAGCGCGCTGGCACTCTGGCGGCGCAGGCGGCGCTCAGCCCCAGCGCGTGCCGGCATCGACCTCGATGCGGCCCGCCGACCCCAGCGCCTGTTCCAGCAGGGGGCCCCAGGAGGCGGCGGACGACTCGCGTTCGCGCACCAGCGCGTCCAGCGCCGCGCCGCGGGCGTGGCGGGCGGTGGCGCGCGCGTCGGGCAGGCCCAGGCGCTGCGCCATGCGGCGCACGGCCGCGCGGTACAGCTGGGTCACGCGCGACGGGCTCACCTGCAGCTGCCCGGCCAGTTCGCCGGGGGCGAGGCCGATGCCGAGGTAGGCCTCGATCACCTGCCGTTCGCGTTCGGGCAGCTGCTTGAAGAAGCCGGCCAGGCGGCGCAGCACGATGTCGGTGTCGACACGGGCCTCCACCTCGTCGGCCGGCGTGGCGGGCTCGGGCTGGCGGGCGCGCTCGGGCCGCTCGTCGTCGGCGTCCAGGCTTTCGGTCTGCGCGGCCAGCGCGGCCTGTTCCAGCCGCGCGATCTCGTCCAGCGGCAACTGCGTCAGCGTCGACAGCTCACCCAGCGTCGGCTGGCGGCCGTGCAGCGACAGCCAGCGCTCGCGCGCGATCTCCAGCGCCTTGAACTTGCGGCGGTCGGAGCGCACCAGGTGGTCCATCTGCCGCAGTTCGTCGAGCATGGCGCCGCGCACGCGGCTGCGGGCGTAGCGCACGAAGGCGTCGCGGCCTTCGGCGCTCTCGGCATCGCCTTCCCAGCGAAAGCCCACGGCCGCCTGTGCCACGGCGATGAGCCCGACCTGGATGAGATCGGCCTTCTCCACGTTCGACGGCAGCCGGCGCATCAGCTGGCCGGCCTGCTGGCGCACCCAGGACTCGTTGCGCGCCACCAGCGCGGAAGGAATGTCCTGCAGCGACTTCATGGCCGTCTGATATCCGGCTTCAGGCCCGGCCCCGGAGGAGGGCCTGCACCGTCTGGCGCGCCGCCGCGAAGTCGAAGCCCTCGAGCTCGCGCGCCAGTCGCGCCCCGGCCTCGCCGTAGTGCGCCTCGAAGGCGGCGCGATGCGGCCGGAAAGTCTCGACGGCGTCGATGTCGTCCGCTTCCAGCAGCGGCTCCAGCGCCAGCAGCACGGCCGCCGGTGCGTCACGCGGCGGTCGGCCGGGTGGCTCCAGATCGGGCCAGGTGGCCAGGCTGGCCTGCAGCCCCTGCATGTGCGCTTGCAGTGCCCGCACCAGGGTGTCGGCGGCGGCGTCGGCGCCGCCTTGGCGCAGGGCCTCCTGCAGCCTCTGTGCGGCGGTCTGCAGCCGCACCAGGCCCAGCGCGCCGGCGGCGCCGACGTGCTGGTGCAGCAGCGCCCGAGCGGCCTCGTGCCGGCCCGCGGCCAGGGCCTCGGCCACTTGGGCGGGGTCGCCGCCGTGGCGTTCGCCGAACAGGCGCAGCAGGCGCACGTAGTCGAGCGCCTTGCCGTGCAGCGCGGCCAGGCCGCGTTCGGTGTCCACGCCGTCCAGCGTGGCCAGCAGCGCGTGGGCACGCGCCTGCAAGGCCTCGGCCTGCGGCCCCGGCCCTGGCGCAGGCGGCGGGCTCGGGGCCTGCGTCCGCGGCAGCCAGCGCAGCAGCGTCGAGTACAGCACGCGGGGTTCCACGGGCTTGGGCACGAAGTCGTTCATGCCCACGTCCAGGCAGGACTGGCGCGCGTTGTCGAAGGCGCTGGCCGTCATCGCCAGCACCGGCAGCCGCGCCAGCGTGGGCTCGGCGCGCAGCCGGCGCGTGGTCTCGTAGCCGTCCATCACCGGCATCTGCAGGTCCATCAGCACCAGGTCGAAAGGCTGCTGCCGCAGGCGGTCCAGGGCCTGGCGGCCGTCGTTGGCGGTGACCACGACGAGGCCGGTGTCGCGCAGCAGTTCCAGCGCCACCTCGCGGTTCACCGCCTCGTCTTCCACCAGCAGCACGCGGGCACCGCGGCACCAGCGGCGCAGCGCGGTCTCGGCGTCCGCGGCCTCGGGGGCCGGCGGCTGTGGCGGCGGTGTGTCCGCCACGCGCAGCCTGGCCGTGAACCAGAACAGGCTGCCGCCGCCGGGGCGGTTCTCGGCCCCCGCCGCGCCGCCCATCAGCGTGGCCAGCTGCCGCGTGAGCGCCAGCCCGAGTCCCGTGCCGCCGTGGCGGCGCGTGGTGGAGGTGTCGGCCTGCTCGAAGGCCTGAAACAGCCGTGGCAGGGCCTCGGGCTCGATGCCGATGCCGGTGTCCAGCACCTCGAAGCGCAGCAGCAGGCCGTCTTCATTGCGGTCCTCGCAGCGCGCGCGCAGCGTGATGGCACCTGCGGGCGTGAACTTGAGTGCGTTGTCGGCGTAGTTCAGCAGCGCCTGGCGCAGCCGCGTGGTGTCGCCGTGCAGCCACCCGGGCAGGCCGTCCGTTTCCACATGCAGCGCCAGGCCCTTGGCCTGTGCGCTGTCGGTGATGAGCGCGGCCACTTCTTCCAGCACGGTGGCGGGCGCGAAGTCGCTGCCCTCCAGCGTCAGCTTGCCGGCCTCGATCTTCGACAGGTCGAGGATGCTGTTGATGATGGACAGCAGGTGCATGGCTGCGGCGTCGATCTTGGCCAGCCAGGCGCCCTGGCGCGCTGTCGGCCTGTCCTGCCGCAGCAGGTAGGACAGCCCGACGATGGCGTTCATCGGCGTGCGGATCTCATGGCTCATGTTGGCCAGGAAGGCGCTCTTGGCCTGGCTGGCGGCTTCGGCGCGGCGTTGCGCCACCGCGAGCTCGGCGGTGCGCTCTTCCACCAGTTCCTCCAGCCGCTGGCGGTAGCGGTCCAGTTCCTCGGCGATGCGCGTCTTTTCGGTGATGTCCTCCTTCACGCCCACGTAGTGCGTGATGCTGCCGTCGGGCTGCCGCAGCGGCGCGATGTGCGCCAGCTCCACGTACTCGCTGCCGTCCTTGCGCCGGTTGCGGAACTCGCCGCGCCAAGGGCGGCCCCGGGTCAGCGCTTCCCACATCTCGACACGTTCGCCCGGCTTCACGTGGTCGGGATGCAGGATGCGCGGGTTCTTGCCGATGACTTCTTCGCGCCGGTAGCCGGTCACGCTCTCGAACGCGGCGTTCACGTACTCGATCTCGGCGCGCAGGTTGGTGATCACGATGCTGTTGGCGCTCTGCTCCACGGCCTGCTGCAGCTTGCGCAGCGCGTCCAGCGAGCGTCGGCGCTGCACCAGGCGCCAGATCTCGTTGCCCAGGAGCTGAACCGAATCGACATCGCCGTCGTCGTAGGGCGAGGCTTTGCCGCTCAGGCCGATGCGCATGGCCACGCGACCTTCGTCGACCACGTCCACCACCAGCGTGCCCTCGGCGGGCGTGGCGTCATCAGCGAACCGCAGGCAGCCGCTGTGGCTGCCGGTGAGCGACTGCACCAGGGCCAGCGCCTGCTCCAGGAAGCTCGGCTCGTCCAGGGCGTCGGCCAGCTGCGGCAGCTGCAGCTGCAGCTGCGAGCGTTGGGCGCGCTGGCGCAGGGTGGCCTCGGCGGCGGCGCGCGCACGGCGGTCGCGCAGCGCGCGCGCGCCCTGCGCCAGGTCGACCGCGATGCCGCGCGCTACGGCCAGTTCCTCGTCGTCGAAGGCATGCGGCTCGCCGGCGTACAGGCACAGCACGCCGAAGGCGCGGCCCGTGTCGTCCAGCAGCGGCAGCGCCACCGACGACGCCAGCCCGTGGGCCTGCGCGCGTTCGCGCCAGGCTTGCAGCTGCGGGTCGCCGGCGATGTCGCGGGACATGACGACGCGCCGTTCCCGCAGCGCCGTGCCGGTGGGGCCGCGGCCCATGTCGTCGTCGGCGCGGCTGAACTCCAGGCCGTCGAGGTAGCCCGCGCCGGCGCCCGCGCGGGCCGCCACGGCGACGCGCTGCGAGGGTTCGGCTTCGGCCAGCCCGATCCAGGCCAGACGGTAGCCGCCGGTCTGCCCCGCGATCTGGCACACCGACGCCCACATCGGCGCCTCGGCCTCGGCCTGCGCCACCGCCTGGCTGCATTCGCGGGCCATGGCCAGTGCCCGGTTGGCACGGTGCAGCGCCCGCTCGGCCTGCTTGGCGCCCGTGATGTCGCGCAGCATCGCGAAGGCGCCCATGCGCACGCCGGCGGCGTTGTCCAGCGGCGCCACGTCGGCCAGCAGCGTGCGCTCGCCGCCGGTGCCAGGCCAGCGGAGCTCGAGCGCCTCGCTGCGCGTGCCTTCCACCGCGCTGCCCAGCGCGTGTTGCAGGGGCAGCGGTATCTCGCCCCCGAGCAGTGCGGCCAGGGCGCCGTTGCGCAGTGTCGGCCGGCCTTGCAGGTCGGTGGCGAGCACGCCTTCGGCACTGCCTTCGACGATGGCGTTGAGCAGGCCCAGCGCGCGCAGGCGGTCCTGCTGTGCGCCCTGCACCTGCTCGGCCAGGGCCAGTTGCTGGCGCTGCCGCAGCAGGTACATGGCGCTGGCGCTGACGGCCATCAGCAGCAGCCCGGTGAGCGCGATCCAGGCCGATTGGCGCAGCGAGCCTTGCAGCAGTTCGGAACGGTCCATGCGCGCCAGCAGGAACCAGTCGGTGCCGGGCACCTTCAGGCCGGCCCCGAAAGCCGGCACGCCGTCGAAGGTGAACCCATCCAGCGTGCGGGGCGCGGTGGTGCCACCTGTCACCAGCTGCACGCCGATGAACTGCTGCTGCGTGACGGGCTGGCGCAGGTTGCGCAGGGCGTCGGGGGCGCCGCGCAGCGCCGTGAGGGCCACCACGTCGTCGCCGTCACGCCGCACCGGCACCACTTCGCCCGTGCGGCTGGGCATGGGCCAGTCGCGGAGACGCTCGGGCAGGTACTGGGCGCCGATCAGGTGCAGCGCCAGCAGCGGCACCGGTCGGCCCTCGGGCGTTCCCGGCTCCGCCAGCGGCACCAGGAAGTCCAGGTGGGCCACGCCGGCGCCGTCGGCGTAGGGCCCCAGGTAGGAAGGCTTGCGCAGCCGCGCGGCCCGCTGCCGTTCGGCCGCGTGAGCGGGCAGGGCTTCTGGTGCCTTGTCGCTGCGCCAGGCGGGTTCGCCCCGTGCGTCGAACACCGAGGCCGCACCGAAGCGTGTGGGGGGCAGCAAGGCCGGCAGCCGTGCCTGCAGCAGCGCCAGGGCGGCCGGGTCCGCCAGTGACTGCCAGTTCGACGCCAGCTGTCGCGCGTCGGAGCCCAGCGCGATCATCTCGGCGTCGATGCCGCGTTCGCCCATCCAGTCGCCGAGCTCCTGGGCCTTGAGCTCGGCCACGGCCTTCAGCGTCGCCAGGCTCTCTTCGCGGTCGTGGCCCAGGCTGATGAACATGCCGCCCACGGTGACGAGCAGGATGCTTCCCAGGGTCAGCAGCAAGGGCAGCGTCAGGCGGCCTCGTGCCGGCGGCGGCGACGCCGTGTCAGCCGGTCTCGTCGCCGGGGTCACATCACGGCCCCTCGCCCAGCCTCAGCGGGCGGCTGACGCCGGGGTCGATGGACTGGTCGTTGTAACGGGCCGCGATGTCGGTGAAGCGGTCGTAGGCGCCCAGGAAGGCATCCACCATGTCGGGATCGAACTGCGTGCCGCGGCCCTTGGCGATGAGGTCCCGCACTTCTTCCGGCGACAAGGGGCGCTTGTAGACGCGGGGCGAGATCAGCGCGTCGAAGACGTCGGCAATGGCCATGATGCGCGCCGACACCGGGATCTCGTCGCCCGCCAGGCCGTCGGGGTAGCCGCTGCCGTTCCAGCGCTCGTGGTGCCAGTGCGCGATCTCCTTGGCCAGCGACAGGAAGGCCACGGGCTGCGCCACGTCATGCTCGGCCAGTTCGATGGCCTCGCTGCCCAGCCGCGCGTGGCTCCTCATGACCTCGCGCTCCTCTGGCGTCAGCAGGCCGGGCTTGAGCAGGATGGTGTCGGGGATGCCGACCTTGCCGATGTCGTGCAGCGGCGCCGAGCGCGTCAGCAGGCCGATGAAGCGGTCGGTGAGCACCGCGGCGAAGCGCGGGTGCGAGCGCAGCTGCAGGGCCAGTTCGCGCACGTAGCGCTGCGTGCGGCCGATGTGGTTGCCGGTCTCGGGGTCGCGGATTTCCGCCAGGTGCGCCAGCGCCCGGATGCCGGCCTGCTGCGAGAGGTCGTTCTCCGACATGCGGCGCGCCACCTCGGCCTCCAGCCAGGCGTTCTGGTCGCGCATCCAGTCGCGGGCACGCTTGGCTTCCAGCTGCGTGCGCAGCCGCGCCAGCAGCACGGCCGGCTTGATGGGCTTGGTGATGTAGTCCTGCGCGCCCAGCGCCAGGCCGTGCTCCTCGTCGCTGCTGGCGGCCATGGCGGTGACGAAGATCACCGGGATGTCCTGCGTGGCATTGTCGGCGCGCAGGCGGCGCAGCACCTCGAAGCCGTCCATGCCGGGCATGGAGATGTCCAGCAGCAGCAGATCGGGCCGCGGCGGCGTGGCCACGGCGCGCAGCGCGGCGGCGCCGGACGAGGCCACGCGCACCGTGTAGTCGGGGCGAAGCAGTTGGCCCAGCATGGCCAGGTTCACCGGTTCGTCGTCGACGATGAGGAGAGTCGCTTCAGCCAAGCGGGGCTCCGGTCGGCGCCCGCGTGGCGGCGGGCGCAGTTCCACAGGGGGCAGCTTAGTGGCTGGATGGGCGTCCGCATTGATGCAGATTCAAGGCAAGCGGCGCGATCTGTAGCATTTGGTTGCAATTGCCGAGTTCACAGGATCAGCGTGCAGACGATGCCTGGAAGGCCAGCCCTGCCGGCCAATCGCATCCGCTCGGAGAACCCCATGGAGGCCCGTCGCTTCACCCCACCGCCCGTGCGAGCCGTGTTCCAGGCCCTGTTCCGGCGCGATGTCGAACTGCACCTGGAGGGCGGCCATCCGCGCCTGGTGCTGGCCGATGTGCCCGAGCCGGCGCGGCCGGCGCAGCCGTCGCAGGCGCCCGCGCAGGTCAACGCCGAGCAGGCCCTCATGCACCGCCAACTGGCTGCTCTGCTCGACGAGCAGCCCGGCGCGCGCCAGGTGCTGCGCCACCTGGCCCTGTTCGAGGTGGCATTGGAGCACCACGGCCTGGAAGTGCTGCAACGTGCGCCGCTGCCGCTGCTGCATGCCGCGCTGGACCAGTTCGAGGGCCTGGTCAGCAACTGGTCGCCCGTGGGTCTGGCCACGCTGCGTTCCAAGATGGCGGTGGCCCTGGTTCAGCGCGACCAGGAGGACGGCAGCGCGGGCCGCCCGGCGACGCCGGACTTCTGCGCCTCCACGCTGCCGCTGCGCCTGGAGCACGAAGCCCGGATGCCCGGGGTGGAGGTGCGCTGCGACGATGCCGAGGTGGCTGAGGTCTACCGCGCCATGGGCCTGGCAGACGCCGCTTCGTAGCCGCCCGCGCTGCCCGCCAGCAACACGATCAGCGCGCCGGCGCCGCCCTGGGGCCCGCTGGCCTGCGTGAACGCGATGACTTCGGCGCTCTGGCCCAGCCAGCGCTGCACCTTGCCCTTCAGCACCGGCTGGCGCCCCGGCGAGCCGAGCCCCTTGCCGTGCACCACGCGCAGGCAGCGGTGACCGCGCTGGGCGGCCAGGCGCACGAACGCGGCCAGCGCGTCCCGGGCTTCCTCTCGGCGCAGGCCGTGCAGGTCCAGCTCGGCCTGGATGGCCCAGTGGCCGCGGCGCAGGCGCGTCACCACGTCGGCCCCCACACGCGGACGGCGAAAGCTGAGGTGGTCGTCGGTGAGCAGCAGCGATTCGACGTCGACGTCGTCGGACAGCGCCTCGCGCAGTGCGGCCTGTTCGTCAGCCAGGCGCATGCGCGGCTCCGGCGCGGGGCGGGCGGGCTGGGCATCGCGGCGGCCGTGTGGGGGCAGGGGGGTCACGGCGCCGACGCTGTCGGCGAAGAGGCGCCGCTGGCGCTCGGCGGCGGCCCGTGCGGCGCGTTCGCGCTCTGCCCGTTCGGCCAGTTCCCTTTCGCGCCGAGCCAGCGTGTCGCGCAACTGGTGCAGGTCGGCCAGGGCCCGCAGCTTCATCACACCAGGCCTCGCTCGGCCAACGAGACGGTCTGCCCACGGCCGACGACGACGTGGTCGAGCACGCGCACGTCCACCAGGGCCAGTGCGGTCTTCAGGGTCTGCGTCAGGTATTCGTCGGCCCGCGACGGCTCGGCCAGGCCGGAAGGGTGGTTGTGCGCCAGCACCACGGCGCCGGCGTTGTGGTGCAGCGCGCGACGCACCACCTCGCGCGGGTAGACGCTGGTCTGCGTGAGCGTGCCACTGAACAGCGTTTCCAGCTTCAGCAGGCGGTGCTGGGCGTCCAGGAACAGCACGGCGAAGACCTCCTGCTCGCGGCCGCCCAGCTGCAGCGCCAGGTAGTCCTTCACCTTCGCGGGGCTGTCGAAGACGGGCATGTCGCGCAGCTGCTGCGCCAGCGCCCGGCGCGCCATCTCCATCACCGCCAGCAGCTCGGCCCGCTTGGCCGGGCCCAGGCCTTTCACGCCCTTCAGTGCGGCGGCCTCGATGTTCAGCAGGCCGGCGAAGCCCTCGAAGCGGTCCAGCACATCCTGCGCCAGCTCCACGACACCGCGGCCGGTGTACCCGGTGCGCAGCAGCAGCGCCAGCAGCTCGGCGTCGGCCAGCGCCGCCGGGCCGCGCGCGAGCAGCTTCTCGCGCGGGCGCTGGTCGGCGGGCAGGTGCTTCATGGGGGCGCTCGTAGAATGAAGGTCAGTCTATTGCAGCGGCGTCTGCCGCCAAGTCCCAGCCGTGAACACCCCTGCCGCCACCGTCCAGCCGGGATCCTTCCTGACGCTGCACTACCGCCTGGCCGGCCCTGACGGTGGCGACGTCATCAACACCTTCATCGACAAGCCGGCCACGCTGTCGCTGGGCACCGGCCAGCTCTCGCCAGCCATCGAGCAGCGCCTGCTGGGCCTGCCCGAGGGCACGCACACGGCCTTCGACCTGCCGGCCGGTGTGGCCTTCGGCGACCGCAACCCCGAACTGCTGCAGCGCGTGAAGCTCTCGCTGCTGAAGGAACTGGGCGACCCCGACGCCGAGTACGCCGTGGGCGACGTGGTGCAGTTCCCCACGCCCGACGGCCAAGGGCAGTACGCGGGCGTGGTCCGCGAGGCCGGCCCCGACTGGCTGCTGTTCGACTTCAACCACCCGCTCGCCGGCCAGCCCGTGCGCTTCGAGGTGAAGCTGCTGGGGGTGTTGTGACGATGAGCGATGTGCGTGATGTGCTGCTGGCCGAGCCGCGGGGTTTCTGCGCCGGGGTGGACCGGGCCATCGAGATCGTCGAGCGGGCGCTCTCACGCTTCGGCGCGCCCATCTACGTGCGCCACGAGATCGTGCACAACACCTACGTGGTGAACGACCTCAAGGCAAAGGGCGCGATCTTCATCGAAGACCTGGCCGATGTGCCACCCGGTGCCACGCTGGTGTTCAGCGCCCACGGCGTGCCGAAGTCGGTGCGCGTGGAGGCGGCGCGGCGCGGCTTCCAGGTCTTCGACGCCACCTGTCCGCTGGTGACCAAGGTGCACGTGGAGGTGGCCAAGCTGGCCAAGGAAGGCTTCGAGTTCATCATGATCGGCCACAAGGGGCACCCCGAGGTGGAAGGCACGATGGGGCAGCTCAGCGAAGGCATCTACCTCGTGGAGGACGTGGACGACGTCGCGCACGTCAAGCCGCGCGGCACGCAGCTGGCCGTGGTGACGCAGACCACGCTCAGCGTGGACGACGCTGCCCACATCCTGGCCGAGGTGAAGCGCTGCTTCCCGCACGTGCGCGAGCCCAAGAAGCAGGACATCTGCTATGCCACGCAGAACCGGCAGGACGCCGTGAAGGTGCTGGCGCCGGCGGTGGACGTGGTGGTGGTGGTGGGCAGCCCCACCAGCAGCAACAGCAACCGCCTGCGCGAACTGGCCGAGCGCCTGGGCACACCGGCCTACATGGTGGAAGGCGCGCAGGATCTGCAGGCCGCCTGGTTCGAAGGCAAGGCCCGCGTGGGGCTGACGGCCGGCGCCTCGGCGCCCGACATCCTGGTGCAGCAGGTGATTGACCGCCTGCGCGAACTGGGCGCCACCGCCATCCGCAAGATGGAGGGCGTGACGGAGAACGTGCGCTTCCCGCTGCCTCGCGGCCTGGGCGACCGCAGCATGAGCGAAGTGGTCTCGTCCCGATCCTGAAGCGCGCCGGCCTTCCCGGGAACCCACCCCCACATGAAGACGGCGCCCTGCGAAGGCGCCGTCGCTCCATCGGATACACGCGAAACGGAAAGATCATCATGCTCGACATCACCCTGCTCCGGCGCGACCTTGACGCCGTGGTGGCGCAACTGCAGCGCCGCAAGAACCCCCAGCCCTACCTGGACGTGCCGCGCTTCAGCGCGCTGGAGGCCGAACGCAAGCAGATCCAGACCGCCACCGAACAGCTCCAGGCGCGCCGCAACGCTGCCAGCAAGCAGATCGGCATGCTCAAGGGCAAGGGCGAGGACACCAGCGCCCTGATGGCCGAAGTGAACGGCATGGCCGACCAGCAGAAGGCCGGCGCCGAGCGGCTGGAGGCCATCCAGGCCGAGCTGCAGGGCATGCTGATGAGCCTGCCCAATCTGCCGCAGGCCGATGTGCCCATGGGCGGCGACGAGACCGGCAACGTCGAAGTGCGTCGCTGGGGCAGCCCCGGCCGCTACGACTTCGCGCCGCGCGACCACGTGGACCTGGGCGCCACGCTGGGCCTGGAGTTCGACACCGGTGCCAAGCTCAGCGGCGCGCGCTTCACCTTCCTGCGCGGCCCGGCGGCGCGGCTGCACCGGGCGCTGGCCCAGTTCATGCTGGACACGCACACGCAGCAGCACGGCTACACCGAGTGCTACACGCCCTACATCGTCAACCGCGAGGTGCTGGAAGGCACGGGGCAACTGCCCAAGTTCAAGGAGGACATGTTCTGGGTGACTCGCGGCGGCGATGAATCGCAGCCCGAGCAGTACCTCATCAGCACCAGCGAGATCAGCCTCACGAACACGGTGCGCGAGAGCATCCTGGACGCCGCCGCGCTGCCTATCAAGCTCACGGCGCACAGCCCCTGCTTCCGCTCGGAAGCGGGCAGCGCCGGGCGCGACACGCGCGGCATGATCCGCCAGCACCAGTTCGACAAGGTGGAGATGGTGCAGATCGTCCACCCCGAGCGCAGCCATGCGGCACTGGAGGAGATGGTGGGCCACGCCGAGGCCATCCTGCAGAAGCTGGAGCTGCCCTACCGCGTCATCACGCTGTGCACCGGTGACATGGGCTTCGGCGCCGCGAAGACCTACGACCTGGAGGTCTGGTTGCCGGCGCAGGACACCTATCGCGAGATCAGCTCGTGCAGCAACTGCGAGGCCTTCCAGGCGCGGCGCATGCAGGCGCGCTTCCGCAACGCCCAGGGCAAGCCGGAACTGGTGCACACCCTCAACGGCTCGGGCCTGGCCGTCGGCCGCGCCCTCGTGGCCGTGCTGGAGAACCACCAGCAGGCCGATGGCTCGGTGCGGATTCCTGCCGCGCTGCGCCCGTACCTGGGCGGGCTGGAGGTCCTGAGGGCCTGAAACGCTGGGCTAGAATGGCGGGCTCCGCTGACCCCGGAGACCGACCCAGGAGAGATGGCAGAGTGGTCGAATGCACCGGATTCGAAATCCGGCGTACAGGTTCTCCTGTACCGAGGGTTCGAATCCCTCTCTCTCCGCCAGTCTGCCCAAGAGCCCGCCGCTGCAGCGGGCTTTTTTCCGTGCAAGGGTCACCCGCCGCACTCAGGTCGTTGCATCTTCTCCGAAGAGCTCGAAGACCAGGCCACGCAGCCACTGGTGGGCCGGCGAGCGGTGCACCTTGGCGTGCCAGAAGACATTGATCGCCACTTCCGGCAATGGAACGGGGTGGGGCCGCCAGCTCAGGTCGAAGGGCTCGACCAGGCTCTCGGCCAGCCGTTCGGTCACCGTGGCCACCATGTCGGTGCTGCGCAGGAGATGCCCCACGCTGACGAAGTGCGGGATGGTCAGGCGCACGCGGCGTTCGACCCCGGCGCGCCGGATCAGTTCGTCCACCTGGCCATGGCCGGTGCCGGCCGAGACGATGACCAGATGTTCGGCCGCCTTGAAGTCGGCCAACGTCAGCCGCTTGCGGTCCAGCGGGTGACCCTTGCGGAAGAGGCACACGTAGCGCTGCCTGAACAGCCGGCGCTGGAAGAAGCCGGCCTTCAGCTGCGGCAGCGGGCCGATGGCCAGATCGACCTTGCCGGACTCCATGTCCTCGCGCAGGTTGGTCGCCGTGGTTCGCACCGTGCTCAGTGAAACGCCTGGGGCTTCCTGCTGCAGCCGCTCGGCCAGCCTGGGCAGGAACACGATCTCGCCGATGTCCGTCATGCCGATGCTCACCGCGCGCTTCACGCTCGCAGGGTCGAAGCGGCCCTGCTGGTTCAGGCCGCCGTGGATCATGCCCAGCGCGTAGCCGATGGGCTCGGCCATCTGTTCGGCGAAGGGCGTGGGCACCATGCCGGCGGGCGTGCGCACGAAGAGCTCGTCGCCGAACTGTCGGCGCAGCTTGGCCAAGGTGTTGCTGACGGCCGGCTGCGTGAGGCCGAGCTTCTCGGCCACCCTGGACACCCGCCTCTCCACCATCAGGTGGTGGAAGAGCACGAGCTGATTGAGGTCAATGTCCGAGAGCTCCATGCCGCATTCATCACTGCGGGTGATGTATCACATTCAAGCCATTCTATTTGCTGAAGTCGGCAGAGACGGAATCATCGGCTTGCCCTTCCGAAGCCGCCATGGACCTCCTCGTTCAACCGCTCAAGCGCGTGATCCGGGTCGAACCCGGGGCCAACCTGCTGCAGGCCTTGCAGGCCGCGCAGGTGCCGATGTCCTACTCCTGCATGGCGGGCCGCTGCGGCACCTGCCGCTGCCGGGTGCTGGACGGCGAGGTCATGGAAGGCAGCGGCGAGCGGCAAGGCCCGCTCGACGGCAGCGACAACTTCGTGCTGGCCTGCCAGACCTACCTCACCGAGCCCTGCACGATCGAGATCCCGGAGCCTGACGACGTGGTGGTGCACCCCGCGCGCACCGTCAAGGCGACGGTGACCGGCATCGAGCACCTCACGCACGACATCCTGCGGCTGGTGCTGCGCCCAGCCAAGGCCATGGAGTTCTCACCGGGCCAGTACGTCCAGCTGCAGTTCACGCCCGCGCACGTCCGCCCCTATTCGATGGCCGGTCTGTGCGGCGACGGGTCGCTCGAGTTCCATGTGCGCCGGGTGCCGGACGGCCGCGTCACCGGCTACATCGCCCATGACCTCCAGGTCGGCGATGCCGTGAGGGTCAGCGGGCCGCTGGGCTCGGCCTACCTGCGCCGCAAGCACGAAGGGCCGATGCTGTGCGTGGCCGGGGGCACGGGCCTGGCACCGATCCTCTCCATCCTGCGCGGCGCCATCGCGCAGGGCATGCGCAACCCCATCCACCTGTACTTCGGCGTGCGCTCGCCGCGCGACGTCTACGGCCTGTCTTGGCTCGAGCACCTGCAGCGCGAACACCCGCGACTGAACGTGCAGGTGGTTCTGGGTTCGGGCGGCAACCCCGCGACGCAACGCTGCGGGCTGGTCACCGACGCCATCGAGCAGGACCACGGCGACCTGAGCGGCTGGCGCGCCTACCTGTGTGGCTCGCCGCCCATGGTGGAAGCGGCCACCGTGGTGGCACGCCGCAAGGGCATCGCCGCCGGCCACATCCACGCCGACGCCTTCTACACCCAGGGCACCTGAGGACACCCCATGCATGCCGAAGATCTCCCGCCCGACGCCCTGCGCCAGCGCGCCGACTACTACCAGCGCATCGGCAGCCGCCACATGACGCCGCTGTGGGAAGTGCTGGGCGCCCTGGTGCCACCGCACCCGCGTTCGCCGGCAGCGCCGCACCTGTGGCGTTATGCCGAACTGCGGGAACAGGTGCTGGAGGCCGGCCGCCTGATCTCCGCCGAAGAGGCCGAGCGTCGCGTGCTGATCCTGGAGAACCCGGCGCTCCGTGGCCAGTCCTGCATCACGCAGTCGCTCTACGCCGGCCTGCAGCTCATCCTGCCGGGCGAGGTGGCCCCGGCGCACCGCCACACCCAGTCGGCGCTGCGCCTGGTGCTCGACGGCGAAGGCGCCTACTCGGCCGTCGACGGCGAGCGCACCACCATGCGCCGCGGCGACTTCATCATCACGCCGTCCTGGACCTGGCACGACCACGGCAATCTCGGCGACCAGCCGGTGGTGTGGCTGGACGGCCTGGACATCCCGATCGTGCGCTTCCTGGACGCCGGTTTCGCCGAACGCAGCGAACAACGGTCCCAGGCGCCGCTGCGGCCCGAAGGCGACGCGCTGGCGCGCTATGGCGCCAACATGCTGCCGCTGGACTACCAGCCCCGGCCGATGGACCCGACGCGGGTCTTCGTCTACCCCTTCGAGCGCACGAAGGCGGCGCTCGTCGGCATCTCCAGCGGCACGCCGGACGCGCACCACGGCTTCAAGCTGCGCTACGTGAACCCGGCCACCGGGGCCTCGCCGATGCCGACCACCGGCGCCTTCGCGCAGCGCCTGCCGGCCGGCTTCGAGACGAAGCCCGTGCGCTGCACCGACGGCACGGTGCACGTCTGCCTGGAAGGCGAAGGCGAGGTGCGCGTGGGTGACAGGACCTGGCGCTTCCAGGAGAGCGACGTGTTCGTCGTGCCGTCCTGGCACGCGCTGCAACTGCGGGCCGACCGCGACGCGGTGCTGTTCAGCTTTTCCGACCGACCCGTGCAGCAGGCGCTGGGGCTGTGGCGCGAGGAGCGCCAGTGACCCACGACGCTTCGAGGACTCCCATGAGACTCGCTCTCGAAGCCCCTGCACTTCGCACGCTGACGATCGCCGGCCGTGACGAGCGATTCCCCGTCAACCGCGTCTTCTGCGTCGGCCGCAACTATGCCGCCCACGCCCGCGAGATGGGCAAGGACCCGGACCGCGAGCCGCCGTTCTTCTTCATGAAGCCTGCGGCGGCCGTGGTCGATGCGGCACAGCCTGCGAGCGTGACCTATCCGCCGAAGACGAAGAACTACCACCATGAGATCGAACTCGTCGTGGCCATCGGCCGCGGCGGGCGCGACATCCCGGTGGCCCTGGCGCTGGCGCATGTCTACGGCTATGCGGTGGGCCTGGACATGACGCGGCGCGACCTGCAGCTGGAAGCGCGTGACCAGGGCCGGCCCTGGGAGTTCGGCAAGTCCTTCGCGTGGTCGGCGCCCATCGGCGCGCTGCACCGGGCGCAGGACATCGGGCACCCCTTGGCCGCCGCGATCACGCTCACCGTGAACGGCCAGGCGCGCCAGCAGTCCGACATCGCCAAGCTGATCTGGTCGGTGTCGGCGTGCGTGGCCGTCCTGTCCGCGTACGAAGCGCTGGAGCCGGGCGACCTGATCATGACCGGCACGCCCGAGGGCGTAGGCGCGGTGATGGCCGGCGACCTGATGCGCGGCGAAGTGCAGGGGCTGGGCGCCATTGAGGTGCGCGTCACCGGCTGAAGAGCGGCAAGCGCCGTCCGCTTCGAACCCCAAGGAGACAAGCCATGAACGAGACATCCGCGGTCTTCCCCGAGCAGCCCGTGTGGGAGGGCGATGGCACGCACCGCATCCCCTTCCTCAGCTACACCAGCGACGAGCTGTACAAGCGCGAACTGGAGCGCTTCTTCTACAAGGGCCACTGGTGCTACGTGGGCCTGGAGGCCGAGGTGCCTAATCCGGGCGACTACAAGCGCACCGCGATCGGCGAGCGCTCGGTGATCCTCTCGCGCGACGCCGAAGGCGGGCTGAACGTCATCGAGAACGTCTGCGCCCACCGGGGCATGCGCTTCTGCCGCGAGCGGCACGGCAACCGCAAGGACTTCGTCTGCCCGTACCACCAGTGGAGCTACACGCTCAGGGGCGATCTCCTGGGCGTGCCCTTCCGCCGCGGCGTCAAGCAGGACGGCCAGGTGCACGGCGGCATGCCGGCGGACTTCCAGACCTCGGATCACCACCTGACGAAGCTGAAGGTCGCCGCGCGGGGCGGTGTGGTCTTCGCGTCGTTCGACCCCGACGTCGAACCCTTCGAGGACTACCTCGGCCCCACCATCCTGGGCTATTTCGACCGCCTCTTCAACGGCCGCCGGCTCAAGATCCTGGGCTACAACCGCCAGCGCATTCCGGGCAATTGGAAGCTGATGCAGGAGAACATCAAGGACCCCTACCACCCGGGTCTGCTGCACACCTGGTTCGTCACCTTCGGTCTCTGGCGCGCCGACAACAAGTCGCAGCTGCGCATGGACGGCAAGCACCGCCATGCGGCGATGATCTCCACGCGAGGCGCCGCCGGCAAGGCGGACCAGGTGACGCAGGTGGCGAGCTTCAAGGCCGAGATGAAGCTGCACGACCCGAGCTTCATCGACATCGTGCCCGAGCCCTGGTGGGGCGGGCCCACGGCGGTGATGACCACGATCTTCCCGAGTGTGATCCTGCAGCAGCAGGTCAACAGCGTGTCGACGCGGCACATCCAGCCCACCGGGCACGGCAGCTTCGACTTCGTCTGGACGCATTTCGGTTTCGAGGACGACGACGAAGCGATGACGCAGCGCCGCCTGACGCAGGCCAACCTCTTCGGCCCGGCCGGCTTCGTCTCGGCGGACGACGGCGAGGTGATCGAGTTCAGCCAGCAGGCCTTCGAGAGCAAGCCTTTCCACCGTGCCGTGGCGGAACTGGGTGGCCGCGAGGTGGAGAACACCGAACACATGGTCACGGAGACGCTGATCCGCGGCATGTACCGCTACTGGCGGAACGTGATGGAAGCGTGATGGAGGCCCGGACCATGGCGACGAACCTGAACTTCGAAGACTGGCTGGCCCTGAACCAGCTCTACGCCGACTACGCGAGCGCCGTCGACTCCGGGCACTGGGACCTCTGGCCCGAGTTCTTCACCGACGACTGCGTCTACCGCCTGCAGCCGCGCGAGAACCACGAGCGCGGCTTCCCGCTGGCGACGCTGGCCTTCACCAGCAAGGGCATGCTGAAGGACCGTGTCTACGGCATCCAGGAAACGCTGTTCCACGACCCCTACTACCAGCGCCACGTGGTCGGCACGCCGGCCGTGCGCGAGGCGGCCGAAGGGCGATTCCGCTGCGAGGCCAACTACGCGGTCTTCCGCACCAAGCTGTCGGACGCCTCGACGGTGTTCAACGTCGGCCGCTATCTCGACCTCGTCGTGCGCACGCCGGCCGGCCTGAAGTTCGCATCGCGCGAGTGCATCTACGACTCCGAGATGATCCCCAACTCCATCATCTACCCCATCTGAGGCCGCCATGAGCACGACGAACTGGGTCGACGCGCTGTCGGCCGCCGACCTGCCCACCGATGACGTCCAGGGCCTGCTGATCGCCGGCCGTGACATCGCGATCTACACCGTGGGCGACGAGGTCTTCGCCACCGACAACCTCTGCACCCACGGCCACGCGCGCCTGTGCGACGGCTTCCTGGACGGCCACGAGATCGAGTGCCCGCTGCACCAGGGCAGGTTCGACGTGCGCGACGGCCGGCCGACCTGCGCGCCGGTCACCGAACCGGTGCGCAGCTACCCGGTGAAGGTGGAGGGCGGCAGGGTCTTCCTGCAACTGGACTGAGGCTCAGCCGCCCGCGAAGGCGAAGTCCACCTCCGGCCGCAGCCCGCTGACGATGCGCGCGATGCTCTTGCCCGAGCCGCAGGCGTGTGTCCAGCCCAGGGTGCCGTGGCCGGTGTTGAGGAACAGACGCTTGAACTTCGAGCGGCCGATGATCGGCACGTTGCTGGGCGTGGCCGGGCGCAGCCCCGTCCAGAACTGGGCCCGGCCGGCGTCGCCGGCGCCAGGGAACAGCTGCTCGGCGCGCTGGACGATCGCCTCGCAGCGCACGCGGTTGAGGTCGCGGTCGTAGCCGTTCAGTTCGGCCGTGCCGGCGATGCGCAGGCGGTCGCCCAGCCGCGAGAACACCAGCTTGTACTCGTCGTCGGTCAGCGACACCTGGTGCGCCATGGAAGCGTCCTTCACCGGCATCGTCACCGAGTAGCCCTTGGCCGGGTAGATGGGCAGCTCGATGCCCAGCGGCTTCGCGACCAGCGGCGACAGGCTGCCCATGGCCAGCACGTAGGCATCGGCGCGCAGGCGCTGGAAGCGTCCTTCGCTGTCGGTGGCCTCGACATGGTCGATGTCGCCGCCGGCCTCGCGCAGTGCCGTCACGGTGTGGCTCATCAGGAACTCCACGCCGTCCTTCTCGCAGCGCTTGACCAGTTCGCGCGCGAAGCGATGGGCGTCGCCCGACTCGTCCTGCGCCGTGTAGGTGGCGCCGGCCAGCTGCGGACGGATGTGCCGCAGCGCCGGCTCCAGCCGCACCGCCTCGTCGGCGGAGATCACCTGTCGGTCGCAGCCCAGCGCGCGCATCTGCTCGGCGGGTGCGGCGGCAGCGTCGAACTCCTTCTGGCTGGTGTAGAAGTGCAGGATGCCCTGAGCGCGTTCGTCGTACGAGAGGCCGCGGTCGCGGCGCAGCTGCTGCAGGGTGTCGCGGCTGTAGGTGCCCAGGCGCACGATCTGCTCGATGTTGTGCCGCGTGCGCGCCGGCGTGCACTCGCGCAGGAAGCGCAGGCCCCACAGCCACTGGCGCAGGTCGGCCCGCAGGCGGAACAGCAGCGGCGCGTCTTCCTGCCCCAGCCACTTCAGCACCTTCAGCGGTGCGCCCGGGTTGGCCCAGGGTTCGGCATGGCTGACGGAGATCTGGCCGCCGTTGGCAAAGCTGGTCTCCGCCGCGGGCGATGCCTGGCGGTCGACGACGCTGACCTCATGGCCCTGCTGGCGCAGGAAGTAGGCCGAAGTGACGCCGAGCAGGCCGGCGCCGAGGACGATGACTTTCATGGGAGCAACTCCAGTCTTGACACTGAGTGGGCCGCTCCCCCTGTCCTTGGTACCTGAGAGATTCAGCGCAGCGGGCGGACAGCCCGGGCCTTGCTCCTTCGGTGCGCCACGACGAACGTGGCGTCTCTCCAGACGGCGATGGTGGTGTGCAGTACGGGACCTGAGCGTGCATGGGAGATTGCGCCTTCGGTGGCCACGCGTCGGCTTGCTCGCCGCGTGGCACTCTCCTGCGGTGAACGGGGTCTAGGCAGCGGGTCGGGGCGCCTCCACGGTGAGGTACCGCTCGGCCAGCCGCACCCAGAAGGCGCTGCCGAGCCCGATGTTGTCGTCGTTGAAGTCGTAGCCGGGGTTGTGCACCATGCAGTGGCCCGGTCCGTCGCCGTCGCCGTTGCCGATGAAGAGGTAGCTGCCGGGCACGCGCTCCAGCATGAAGGCGAAGTCCTCGCTGGCGGTCAGCGGCGGGCCCTGCAGCGTCACGCGTTCGCTGCCCAGCAGTTCCAGCGCCACCTCGCGCGCCAGCGCGGTCTCCCGCGGCGTGTTCACCAGCACGGTGTAGCCGCTGCGCCAATCGACCTGCGCCACGACACCGAAGCTCTCGGCCTGCGAAGCCGCCAGGGCCTTGATGCGGCGTTCCAGCAGCGCGCGCACCTCGCGGTCGAGGGCTCGCACGCTCAGTTCCAGCGTCGCCGAGGCCGGGATGACGTTGTTCGCACGCCCGGCGTTGATCGCGCCGACCGTCACCACCGCCGACTGCAGCGGGTCGACGTTGCGCGAGACCACCGTCTGCAGCGCCATCACGAGGCTGGCCGCGGCCACCACGGGGTCGGCGGCGTGCTGCGGCATCGCGCCGTGCCCGCCGTGGCCCGTGAGCGTGATGGTGGCGTAGTCGGACGAGGCCATGGTCGGGCCTTCGCGCAGCACCAGCCGGCCCTGGGCGATGCCCGGCATGTTGTGCATCGCGAAGACGGCGTCGCAGGGATGCTGGTCGAACAGGCCGTCGGCCATCATGCGCAGCGCGCCGCCGCCGCCTTCTTCGGCCGGCTGGAAGATCAGGTTCAGCGTGCCGTCGAAGCGGCCGTGCTCCGCGAGGTGGCGCGCCGCGGCCAGCAGGATGGCGGTGTGGCCGTCGTGGCCGCAGGCGTGCATCACGCCGGCGCGGCGGCTGGACCACGCCGCTCCGGTGGCTTCCTGGATGGGCAGCGCGTCCATGTCGGCGCGCAGGCCCAGACGGCGCGGGCCGTCGCCCCGCACCAGCGTGCCCACCACGCCCGTGCCGCCGAGCCCGCACCGGACCTCGTAGCCCCAGGTCTGCAGCTTGTCGACCACCAGTGCCGCCGTGCGGTGCTCCTCGAAGCCGAGTTCGGGCTCGCGGTGGATGTCGCGCCGCAGGCTGACGAACTCGCCCACCCGGGCCTGCAAGGCTTCCAGCAGGTAGGTCACGGCGGCCCCGGACTACTGCGGCTGCAGGTTGATCTGCCTGGCGATGGCGCGGTAGCGGGCCGTCTCGGCGTCGAAGAACTTCGCCGCCTCGGCCAGCGTCATCGGCGCGGAGGGCAACTGGGTCTGTGCGGCCAGTTGCGAGCGGACACCGGGGTCCTGCAGCGTCCTGCCGACGGCGGCATGCAGGCGCGCCACCACGTCCTCCGGCGTGTTCCTCGGCACCATGAAGGCCGTCCAGATCTTGTAGGAGAAGTTCTTCAGCGCCTGGCCCTCGCTGGCCGTCGGCAGGTTCTTCAGCAGTTCCGAGCGCTGCGCGCCCAGCTGGCCGATCACCTTCAGGCGCCCTTGTTCGGCCAGCGCGCCCATCGCCGCGCTGTAGACGAGCACCGCGAAGTCGACCTGGCCGCCGCCGATGTCCTGCAGCAGCGGGGCGTTGCCCTTGTAGGGCACATGGGCCAGCTTCACGCCGGTGGCGGCCTGCACGTGCTCCAGGATCAGGTGGTACAGCGAGCCCACGCCCACGCTGCCGTAGGTCAGCGGCTTGTCCGCGGACTTGCGCGCGAGCGCGATCAGCTCGTCGACGCTGTTGACGGGCAGGTCCTTGCGGGTGACGAAGACGATCACGGCGTCGGCCACCGGGTGCACGACGCGGAAGTCCTCGGCCTTCAGCTTCACCGCGGCGTTGGCCAGCGGCGAGAGGATGACCTCGTTGGGCGAGCCCTGGAAGATGTAGTGGCCGTCGGCAGGCGCAGCCAGCACCTTCTGGGCGGCCAGGGCGCCGCTCACGCCGCCGAGGTTCTCCACCAGCACCTGCTGGCCGAGTTCCTTGCCCAGCGCGTTGTTGAAGATGCGCGCGATGGCGTCGGACGGGCCGCCGGCGGGGTAAGGCACCATGAGGTTGACCGGCTTGGCCGGGTAGCCCTGCGCGAACGCGGCGCCCGTGGCGAACAGCAGGCTGGCCAGGGTGGCCAGCACCCGAGAGCACTGGGAAATGGACATCGGGACTCCTTCAGCAAGAGCGGGCCGGGGCGGCCGCGGCAGCGGATGGCGGCCAATGTAGGGACCGCACTTCTGCAAGTCCAATGCATTGTTCTTTGCATTACGATGAGTTCCACGTTCAGCTGCAGGGGCACCGGCGATGACGCTCGTCCAACTCCGCCACTTCATCGCGCTGGCCCAGACGGGCTCGTTCAACCGGGCAGCCGTGCAGCTCTTCCTCACGCAGCCGGCGCTCAGCCGCAGCATCCGTGCGCTGGAAGACGAACTGGGCCAACCCCTCTTCGACCGCGTCGGCCGGCGCTGCGAACTGACGCCCTTCGGGCGCGATGCCCTGGAGCGCGCACGCGAGCTGATGCTGGCGGCCGACGACCTGCGCGACAGCGGCCGGCTCAGCGGCGATGCCCAGGAAGGCGTGCTGCGCATCGGCCTGGGCTCGGGCCCGGGCTCGATGCTCATGACGCCGCTGCTGTTGCAGGTGGCGCAGGAACGGCCGCGCCTGCGGGTGGAGGTCGCGCGCGCGGGCACCGAACTGCTGGTGCAGGCGCTGCGCGAGCGCAAGCTGGACGGGCTGGTCGTCGACGTGCGCTCCATGCGGCCCGCGCCCGATCTCGACACGCAACTGCTGCACGAGATGAAGGGTGCCTTCATGGTCCGCCGCGGCCATCCGCTCACGCGCCGCAAAGGCGGGCCGGTGTTCGACGATCTGCTGCGCTACCCCATCGCGTCGGTGCCGCTGTCGGACGAGGTGGCCCGGGTGCTCGTCCAGCGCTACGGGCCGCGCGCGCACCCCAGCGTCTTCATCACGCTGCACTGCGAGGAGATCCCGAGCCTCGTCGAGGTGGCGCGGCGCAGCGACGCCGTCCTGCTGGCGATCCGGGCCGCGGCGCCGGAACTCGTCGAGCTGAAGCTGCAGCCGTCGCTGGCCGCGACCGCCCGCTTCGGCCTGGTGACACTGAAACGGCGGACCATGGCGCCGGGGCTGGCCCTCGTGCGCTCGCTCATCGAGCAGCGGCTGGTCGACATCCCGGGCTGAACCCCTGCCGGGCGCCGCCCGGGTCCGGGTCGGTCAATAGTGCGGCGGCAGCTCGTCGCGCAGGCTGCGCGGGCTGGCGCCGTCCGCCGGCCCGGCCTGCTCGCGCAGGGCCGTGAGTTCCCGGGCCAGGCGCTCGATCTGCGCCTGCTGGCGCACGATGACGTCGTTCAGGCGCTCGAGCAGGTCCTCTGCGTAGCTGGCCTTGATTTCCAGCTCGGTGAGGCGCTGTTCGGTGCGTTCGGCGTCGTCCATGGGGGCAGGGTGTCGGTGCGGGGCGCGGGCCGCCCGCACTGTAGTCCCAGAGCGGCGCGGCCGACGGACAATGGCGCACATGCGGCTGAGCTCCTTCCTGCCGGGCGGTCTGCGCCTGGGCATTGCCACCTGGATCGCCGGCGTCAGCCTCATGGCGCTCCTGCCGCTGGTGGGCTTCTCCGCCTACGTGGTGTGGCGGCAGATGGGCGAGCAGCAGGTGCAGGCGGCGCTGGCCATGCAGCACCGGGCGCAGATCACCGCCGTGGCGGTCTCGCATGAACTCTCCAGCCTCTTCGCCGGGCTGGCCACGCTCGCCGAGGCGGAACAGAAGCGGCCCGACGATGCGGCCGGGCTGCAGTCGCTGGCCCAGCTGCTCGCGCGTGCCGACCGGCGCTTCGCCCGCCTGAGCCTGGTGTCGGAACAGGCGGAGACCGTGCTGGACAGCCACCTGGAGGCCGGCGTGCCCTGGCCGCCGGTGTTCCTGGTGCAGTTCCAGCGACCGCTGGGCGAAGAAGGCGATCCGCGGAGCCTCTCGCCCGTGATCGCGGGCGCCGTGGCGGGGCGGGCGCTGCTCCAGGCGCCGCCTCCGCTGGCGGCGGGCAGCGGCCGCCCGCTCTGGCTGCGCGCGGTGGTGCGTGCCGAAGCGGTGGCGGCCCGCTTGAACGAACAGCCCTGGCCGCCCGACTGGACGGCGGAGCTGCTGGACCAGGACGACATCGTCGTGGCCAGCTCCGGCGGCGGTGCCGGTGTCGTCGGGCTGCCGGCCTCGGCCGGCGTCGTGGCTGGACTGCGATCGGGTGCCGCCGAGTTCGTCGCCCGCTCGGGGGCCGGCGTGGCGCTGACGGCGACGGCAGCCCCGGTGCCCGGCACGGCCTGGCGCGTGGTGGTGGGGCGGCCGCAGGCGGCCCTGGAGGCGCACGCCAGCCAGTCGATCACTGCCATCGCGGTGGCCGGGCTGCTGTGCGCGACGCTGGCCGTCGGCGGTGCGCTGGGGCTGGCGCGCTCGCTGTCGCGCCAGTTGCATGCCGTGGTGCAGGCGCATGCCCGTCGTGGCGGCACGGCACGGCCCGACACCGCGATCACCGAGGTCGCCACCCTGTCGGAGGCACTGGGCCGGGCCGAGGCCAGCGCCGAACGGGCCGCCGGCGAGTTGAGCCACGCGCGCGAGGAGGTGCTGGCGCAGTTGCGCGAGCGCAGCGAGATGCTGGACGTGCTGGCCCACGAGGTGCGCCAGCCGCTGAACAACGCCGGCTCGGCGCTCCAGGCGGCCGCCGCGGTCTTCGAGCGGGGCGCCGATGGCGCCGCTTCGGCGCCGCTGCGTCGGGCGGCCACGGTGCTGGGCGAGGTCCAGGCCAGCATCGACAACACCCTGGCCGCCGCGGCGCTGCTGGTGGGCCAGACCGTGGCGCGGGAGGACGCCGACATCGATGCCCTGCTGGCCGTGTCCCTGGGAGACCTGCCGCCCGGCGATGCGGCCCGCGTGCGGATCGAGCGCGACACCGCCACGCGCACGGCCTCGATGGACGCCAGCCTCATGCGGCTGGCCCTCCGCAACCTGCTGAGCAACGCGCTGAAGTTCAGCGCGCCGCCGGCGATGGTGACGGTGCGCATTGCCGATTCCGACGAGCCCCTGGCGCTGCTGATCGACGTGGTGGATGCCGGCCCCGGCATCGATGCCGAGCGCCTGGCCCACCTGTTCCAGCGCAGCGACCGGCGGCCGCTGGGTGCCAGCGGGCGGCGGCAGGGCCTGGGCCTCTACATCGTGCGGCGGGTCATGGAAGTGCAGGGCGGCAGCGTGGAACTGCTGCGCAACGGGCCCAGCGGGGTGACGATGCGCCTGGTGGTGGACCAGGCGGCCGACGACTGAAGGCCGCGAGCCTCAGGCTTCGTTGGCGGCGCGCTCGCGGCGGCGGCGCAGGGCCATCACGCCCAGGGCGCCCAGCGCCATCAGCCCGTAGCTGGCCGGCTCGGGGATGGTGCTGATGATGGCCCCCGGCCCACCGATGGTGGTGCTGTAGGCGCCGAAGTCGGTGGGCGCGAAGCCGGTCACCACGAGCACGTAGCTGGTGGCGGTGTTCAACGTGGCGGCGAAGCCCGAGGTGGTGAAGGGCGGCGAGATCAGGTCGTCATTGGCGATCAGGCCGTTGCTCAGCGGGTCCAGAGGGTTGAAACTGCCCGCGTACAGCGTGAGGAAGGTGTCGAATTCGCCGGTGGTCAGGAAGGTGTAGTCGCCATTGGCGCCCACGCTGAACTCGAAGGTCTGGTAGGCCACGCCGACGCCCACCGCGCTCAGCGCGCCCAGGCTCTCCAGCGGCCGCGTGTAGGTCGGCTGGCCGGTCGTGTTGCCGGTGTACGTGAAGATGACCGCGTGAGCCGGGACGGCGCAGACCAGCGCGCTGGCGGCAGCAAGGGTGGCAACGGCGAACTTCATCAAGACTCTCCAGTGACCCGCATCGCGAACCAGCCCGCTCGGGCCACGCCTGCAATTTCATCGTGCCACACGATGTCGGGCTGCGGTTGCCGAAGGGATCCCCCGGTTCGCGGGGTGGCCGCCCCGTTCGCAGCCGCCCAGCGCGCATGACACACATCTTTACCCCCGGCCCACAGCCCGGTTACCCACGGCAGCCACGATGCCCACACTCCCCGGACAACCCCAAGGACACCACCATGAAGCGCACCACCGGCTCCTTCGCCCCGTTCCGCCTGTTCGTCGCCACGGCCGCCATCGCCCTCGCCACCGGTTTCGCCCAGACCGCCATCGCCCAGCCGCACTTCGGCCCGGGCGGCCATGGCGGTCCGGGTGGGCATGGCATGGGCCACGGCATGGGCATGGGCTCCGGCATGGGCCTGCAGATGGGCGAGCGCATGCTCGACAGCGTCAACGCCACGGCCGAGCAGCGCGCCCAGATCCGCAAGATCTTCCAGGCCGCCAAGGACGAAGGCCGCGCCCAGCGCGAAGCCGGCCGCAAGCTGCACGACGACATGCGCGCGCTGTTCACGCAGCCGACCGTCGATGCCAACGCCGTGGAAGCCCTGCGCAAGCAGATCCTGGCTCAGCACGACGCCGCCAGCAAGCGCATGACGCAAGCCATGATCGACGTCAGCCGCGTGCTCACGCCCGAGCAGCGCAAGGCCTTGTCCGACCGCATGGCGCAGCGGCGCACGATGATGGAACGGCACCGCGCGGAGCGCGACGCGCTCGACAAGCCTGCCCGCTGAGCGCGCTATGCTGCCTCTTGGCCACCCCGGCGGCGCCAGGCGTGTCGGGGCTTTTCTGAGAGCCTTGCCCGAGGGCACCGTGACGAGCCGTCTGCTGCTGATCGACGACGACGCCCGCCTCACCGACATGGTGGGCGGCTACCTGCGCCACAACGGCTTCGAGGTCGACACGGCCGGCTCGCTCGCCGCAGGGCGCGACCGCCTGAAGCAGGACGGCCCCTACGACGCCCTGCTGCTGGACCTGATGCTGCCCGACGGCGACGGCCTGGACTTCACGCGCGAACTGCGCGGCCAGCCGCGGCTGCGGCGCCTGCCGCTGCTGATGCTCACGGCTCGCGGCGAACCCATGGACCGCATCGTCGGCCTGGAGATCGGTGCCGACGACTACCTCCCCAAGCCCTTCGAGCCGCGCGAACTCCTGGCGCGGGTGAAGGCGCTGCTGCGCCGCGCCGCGCCGGACGCGGCCGACGACGAAGTGCTGAGCTTCGGCCGCCTGGAGGTGGACCTCGGCGCGCGCCAGGCGCGCCTGGCCGGCCAGCCGTGCGACCTGACCAGCCACCAGTTCGAGCTGCTCACCGTGCTGGCGCGCAGCCCGGGCCGCGTGCTCTCGCGCGACCAGATCATGGATTCGCTGAAGGGGCACCCGCTGGAGGCCTTCGACCGCAGCATCGACGTGCACATCTCGCGCATCCGTGCCGTCATCGAGGACGACCCCAAGAACCCCAAGCGCGTGCTCACGGTGCGCGGCGCGGGTTACGTCTTCGCCAAGAAGCAGGACGCCGAAACCTGACAGCCGCCCGCTGATCGCCTTGCGTTCGCTCTATCTCCGCATCTACCTGACGGTCGTCGCCGCGCTGGCGCTCTTTGCGCTGGTTTCGGGCTGGCTGGTGCAGCGGCATCTGGCTGACCAGCGCGAAGAGCAGCGCGAACGCGTGGAAGCTGCCACGCGGCAGCGTGTGGAGGCCTGGGGCGACCTCATCGAGCGCGCCATGCCGCCGCCCACGGCCCCGGTCGACGAACAGGCGGCGGCCCTGCGCGAGTGGTCGCAGCGCCTGCGCCTGCCGATGGCGCTGGACGACGCGGCGGGGCGTCGCCTGGCGGCATCCGATTCCTTCCTGAGGCGTGAACTCGAGCGGCCGGCCAATGCGCAGCGCATCCAGCCGGTGCGCTTCGAGGACGGCCGCACGCTCTGGGTGCCGCGTCTGAACCCGTTCCGTGGCGGACCGGGCGCGGCCGCGATGATGCGGGGCGACTCGCCGCCGCCACCCTGGCCGGCCGGCCCTGCCCGACCCTGGCCGGAGGGCTGGGGCATGGCGGCGCTGCTGGTGGTGCTGTTCGTCGCCGTGGCCGGTGGCGCCTGGCCGGTGGTGCGGCGGCTGACGCGCCGGCTGGAAGCGCTGAAGCAGGGCGTGGAGGCCTTCGGCGCCGGCGCGCTGCACCAGCGCGTGGCCGAGGACGGCCGCGACGAGGTCGCCGCCGTGGGCGCCAGCTTCAACCGCGCCGCCACGCGCATCGAGGCCCTGCTGCGTTCGCACCAGAGCCTGCTGGCCAACGCCAGCCACGAGCTGCGCAGCCCGCTGGCGCGGCTGAAGATGGCGGTGGCGATGATGGAAGACGCGGCGCCGGCGCAGCGCGACGCGCTGCGCAAGGAGATCGACACCGACATCGCCGAACTCGACGCGCTGGTGGAGGAAGTGCTGCTGGCCAGCCGCCTGGACGCCGCCGCCTCGCTGGAACGGCGCGACGAGGTGGGCGTGCTGGGCCTGGCCGCCGAGGAGGCCGCGCGCGTGGGGGCGTCCGCCCAGGGCGACGACGTCCACCTGCAGGGCGACGAGCGCCTGCTGCGCCGCGCGCTGCGCAACCTGCTGGAGAACGCCCGCCGCTATGGCGGCGGCGAGATCGAGGCCACCGTGGCTCGCCGCGATGGGGGAGGCGCCGTGGTGCGCGTCAGCGACCGCGGCCCCGGCGTGCCCGAGGCCTACCGCGAACGCATCTTCGAGGCCTTCTTCCGCCTGCCCGGCCACGCGGAGCGCGCCGGCGGCGTTGGCCTCGGCCTGGCGCTCGTGCGCCAGATCGCCGAGCGCCACGGCGGCCACGTCTCGTGCGAGCCGCGCGAGGGCGGCGGCAGCTGCTTTCTGCTGGTGCTGCCGCTGGGCTAGCCGCGGTTTCCGGTTGCGGCTGGAGCTTGTGATCGCAGGTTGCGCTTGCAGTCGCTGCAGTCGCGCTCGCAGGTTGCGATTGAAGGTCGCGAAGTCAGGCCGCGGCCTCAGCCCGCCGCGTCAGGTCGCTGCCTCGTGCCGCCGCGCCGAGGTGGCCCAGGCGAGCAGCGCCGCCAGCGCGAGCGCTGCCACCACCAGCGACCCCGTGGCGGCGATCCAGAACCCCGGCGCGCCGCGCAGCGACGGCGGAGTGACGCCCAGCGTGTCGAAGCCGAGCACGTAGCCGCCGGCCAAGCCGAGGCCCCAGATCGAGAGCGCGTAGATGACCATCGGCGCTGTCGCGATGTGCCAGGCCCGCAGCACGAAGGCGGCCACGGTCTGCACGGCATCGGCGAGGTGGAACACGGCCACCCAGGCCACCAGCGGCAGCGCCGCCGCCACCACGGCGGCGTCGGGGCTGTACAGCCGCACCACGCCTTCGCGCAGCACGAAGACCGCGCCGCCGAGCAGCGCCGAGAGCGCGCAGGCGAGCCCCAGGCCGTGCCAGCCCAGGCGCACCGCCTCGGCCTGGCGGTGCGCGCCGATGCTCTGCGCCACCAGCGTGCCGGTGGCGTTGGCCAGGGCCATCGGCAGCATGAACATCAGCGAGACGAGGTTGGCCGCGATCTGGTGCCCGGCCACCGCGGTCGTGCCGGCACGGGCGATGAACAGCGCCATGAAGCTGAAGCCGGTGACCTCGATGAGGATGGTGGCGCCCATCGGCAGGCCGAGCTTGAGCAGGCCGCGGATGGCGGCGCGGTCGGGCCGGTCGAGGCCGCGCCCGAAGAGCCGGAACGGCGCGTAGAACGCGTCGCGCCGCAGCACCGCGAAGGCGATGAGGACCTGCGACCACATGACGATCACCGTGGCGATGGCGCAGCCCACCGCGCCGAGCGAAGGCACGCCGAGCGCCGGCCAGCCGAACACCAGCATCGTCGACAGCGGCACCTTCAGCGCCAGGCCGCCGATCTGCAGCGCCATCACCGCCTTGGGCCGC
>JAEUPH010000075.1 GCA_016790395.1 Rubrivivax sp.
GGCACCGACATCATCGTGGTGGCCAGCGGGTAGGTGACCTGGTTCTCGACGATCTGCGGCGCCTGGCCCGGGTAACTGGTGCGGATGATGACCTGCACGTCCGAGAGATCGGGCAGCGCGTCGATGGGCGTGGCGCGCAGCGCGATCACGCCCCAGGCCGCCAGGAAGGCGGTGGCCAGCAGCACCAGGAAGCGGTGGCCGACCGACCAGCGAATGAGTGCGGCGATCATCGCGAGGCCCCCGAAGCCGGCATCGGCATCGCGTGGCCCGCATGCCCCGAGTGGTCATGGGCCGAGTGGTCGTGCGCCGCCGGGCCGGCCGGGGCCGACGCGGCCGTGCCCGCCATCGGCGCTGCCGCCGGCGCCGAAGCCGCCGGCGATGCGCCTGCCACGGCCTTCGCGAGGCTGGCTTCGGAGTCGATCAGGAACTGCCCCGAGGCCACCACCTTCTGGCCTTCGTCCAGCCCCTTGACGATCTGGATGCGGCCGCCGTTCTCGGCGCCCAGCGTCACTTCCACCGGCACGAACTGGCCCGCCATCTCGCCGGCCACGAACACGACATTGCGCTCGCCCGTGCGGATGACCGCTTCGCTGGGCACCCACAGTGCCGCCTGCGCCGGGGCCGCGATGCGCGCCCGCGCCAGCATGCCGGCCTTCAGCAGGCCGCCGCGGTTGGCGAGTTCGATGCGAACACGCAAGGTGCGTGTGTCCTTGTTGCCTTCGGGCAGCACGGCGGCGATGCGGCCGCTGAAGGTCTGGCCCGGAAAGGCCGGCATCGTGGCCTGCACCGTGCGCCCGGGCGCCAGCAGTGCGGCGTGCACCTCGGGCACGGCCACCTCCAGCCACACCGTGGCGATGCCGTTGATGCGCGCCAGCGTCATGCCCGGCATCAGCGACATGCCGGGCCGCACCATCATCTCCTGGATCACGCCGCCGCTGGGCGCCGTGATCGCCGTCACCGCCTTGACCTGGCCCGCGGCCTCCACCTCGCGCACCAGCGACTCGGGCATGCCCAAGAGCAGCAGCCGCTGCCGCGCGGCGCCGGCCAGCGCGGTGTCCTGCGTCTTGCGCAGCGCCAGGTACTCCTGCTGCGCACCCGCCCACTCGGGCACCAGCACCTCGGCCAGCACGGCGCCGGCGGCGATCACGTCGCCCGGCGCGCGCGGTGTCACGCGTTCGACGAAGCCGCCGCTGCGCGCCTGCACGATGGCCACGTCGCGCTCGTTGAAGACGATGCTGCCGGCGGCTTCCACCGCCGCGCCCACGGTGGCGCGTTCCACCACCGCCAGCCGCACGCCCAGGCTCTGCGTGGTGCGCGGGTCGACGCTGATGCCGCCTTCGGCCTGGACCTCGTCGGCGAAGCGCGGCACCAGGTCCATCTCCATGAAGGGCGAGCGGCCGGGCTTGTCGAAGCGCGCCTCGGGCTTCATCGGGTCGTACCAGTACAGGACCTTGCGGCCGTCGACCATCGTCGCGCTGTCTGGCGCCGAAGCGGCGGCTTTGGGCGCATCGGCGCCAGCGGCGGCCGGCGCACGGCCGGCGAAGTAGCCACCGGCCGCGGCGAGCAAGGCCACGGCCACGAAGCCCAGGGCGAGGCCCGGGCGCAGGGGGTTGGAAGCGCTCATCAGCGTGGCTCCGTTTCGGTGAGGTCGGCCAGCCGCGCGCGCAGGGCGTGGCGGCGGGCTTGCAGTTCGATGTCGCGCAGCGCCAGTTCGGCGCGGTCGCGGCGGGCGGTGAGCACGGCGGCGAGGTCGCCGCGCGCACCCTCGTAGGCGGCCATCGCCAGCGCCACGCGCTGTTCGGCCAGCGGGGCGCTCTCGGCCTTCAGCCGCGCCAGCTTGCGGTCGAGCTCGTCCAGCTCGGCCAGCTGCATGTCGATCTCTTCGCGGCGGCGCAGCCGCAGGTCTTCGCGCTCGCCTTCCAGCCGCTCCATCTCGCGGCGGCGCGCCGTCACCTGCGGCTCCTGGCGCTTCTCGCCCCACAGCGGCAGCTCGAAGCTGACCTGGAACGACACCATGTCGCCGAACATCGGGTTGCGGCGCGAGTACATCACCTGCCAGCTCCAGTCGCCGCGGCGCATGGCCTCGGCCTCGCGCATCTCGCTGGCGGCCATCTGGCGCATGGGCTCGAAGGCCTGCAGCTCGGGCTGGCGGTCGATGGCCTCGCGCAGTGCGGCGGCGTCGGGCAGCAGCGCGGGCGGCGTGCCTTCGAGGGGCTGCGCGGCGGCATCGCCCAGCCAGCGTGCCAGCGTGGCCTGGGCCTGGGCGCGTTCGCGCTGCAGCTCGTCCAGCCGGTCGGCCAGCATCAGCGCGTCCTGGCGCGCCATCGTCAGGTCGGTGGCCATGGCCTTGCCGGCAGCGATGCGCGCGGGCAGGGTCTCGATGAGCAGCCGGTTCTCTTCGCGCAGCGCGGCGAAGGCGGCGATGCGCTGCTCGGCGTAGTACCGCATCAGCCAGGCCTGCGTCACTTCGCGCCGCACGGCCAGGCGCTCGGCGGCCAGCATCGCGGCTTCCTTGGCCGCACGCGCTTCGGCGCCGTCGCGGCGGGCCGCGCGCTTGGCGGCGTTGGGCATGTCCTGCATCCACGCGAAGCTGCGCTGCGTCATGCCGTCGGCGCTGATCTGCCAGCGCATCGGGCCGCTGATGGGCAGGTTCTCCACGCCGGCGCTGAGCTTGGGGTCGGGCAGCTCGGCGGCGCTGGTGGTGAGCGCGCGCGCGGCGTCCACCGCGGCACGGCGGGCGGCCAGCATGGGCGCGCGGCTCTCGGCCAGCGTGCGCGCGTCGGCCAGCGACAGCGCGGCCTGGGCCGGCGCGGCGGCCAGGTTCAGGAACAGGGCGACGGCCAGCAGGCACGTCACCGGAACATCGGTCTGCTTCATCGAAGCGCACTCCACAAGGCATGAACGTTCAGCCGCGGCATGCGCGCAAGCGCACGGCGGCAGCGGTCAGCGGGGAGGCGCTAGTTGCGCAGGACCTGCAGCGTCAGGTGCAGCGGGGGCCAGCCGGGTGGCGAGCCGGCGCGGGCCTGCAGCGGCCGCATCGCCGGCTGCGCGGCAAGGACATCGATGGCGCTCGCGTCCTGCACGATGAACCAGCCGGGGCCCGGCAAGGGCGCGTCGGGGGCCGGCACCTGCACCGGCGCCTTCACGTCGGCTTCGCAGTGCGCCTTGCACAGCGCGGGCTGGGCGGGGGTGGCGTGCTGCTGGCCGGCGTGGCAAGGCGGTTCGGCCACGGGCTCGGGCGTACCTTCCTGGCAGGCGTAGGCCGAGGTCAGCCACTGCACCAGCAGCAAGGTGGCCGCCAACCAGCGGCACACACGACGGCGCAGACCCAGGCCCAGCTTCATGGACGGAAGTCTAGGCGATTCAGTGCCGGGACGGGTCGGGCGGCTCGAAGCCTTCGCGACGCACGGACTCGCAGATGAAGTCTTCCAGTTCCGGGTCGAGGGCATTGCGCGCCGACACCACGCCCACCGGCTTGCCGCGTTCCACCACCGGCAGGTGGTGGATGGCGTGCTGCTGCATCAGCTTCAGCGCGGTGCCGAAGGGGCGGTCGGGTTCCACCGTCACCGGGTTGGCCGTCATGACCTGGCTCAGTGGCGTGGCGTCCGCGTCGCGGCCTTCGGCCAGCACGCGCAGCACGGCGTCGCGCGACGTGAACACGCCGGCCAGCGCCTCGCCGTCCATCACCAGCACCACGCCGCTGCCGGCCTGGGCCATCAGGCGCGCGGCCTCCTGCACGCTGGTTTGCAGCGGTGCCGTCACCAGGCGTTCACTGGCCATCATGTGGCGGACGCGTTCGTTGAACATCTCGGGGACTCCGACTCAAGGGCTTTGGCGGTCAGAGTACGCCGCCGCCGCTGCGACACCTTGACGATGAACAAACCCGTGCCGGGGGTTGTTGCGCACACTCCTCATCGTTCGCGGTAGCCGGGCTGCCGCCTGCCCGGCCGCACCTGCGCTGCGCCGGGCGGGCGCCTTGGCTTATCGTCGCAGGCCCCTGCCACCCACAGGACGCCTCCCCGATGTTCAAGCCCTCGCTCCGCGGCGCAGCCAGGCTGCTGCCGCTGTTGGCCGCCTTCGCTGCCGCACCTGCTCTGGCACAAGCCGCCGCCGCGCCCTACCCCGGCGAGATCACGCTGCGCGTGGACGCCACCGACCTCGACCACAAGGTGCTGCGCGTGACGCAGACCCTGCCCGTGAAGCCGGGGCCGCTGAAGCTGTTCTTCCCGCGCTGGTTGCCGGGCACGCATGCGCCCACGGGCGACATCACGCTGCTGGCCGGCCTTCAGGTCAGCGCCGGCGGCAAGACGCTGCCCTGGCAGCGCGACACGCTGGACGTGTACGCCTTCCACATCGACGTGCCCGCAGGCGTGTCGGCGCTGGACCTCAGCTTCGAGCACCTGGCCCCTGTGGGCCCGCAGAGCGGCCGCATCATCGTCACGCGCGAGATGGTGAACGTGCAGTGGAACAGCGTGCTGCTGTACCCCGCAGGTTTTCGAGCCGCCAACATCAACGTCAAGCCCACGCTCGTGCTGCCGGCGGGCTGGCAGGCCGGCACCGCGCTGCGCCCGGCTGCGGCGCCAGCCACGGCGGGCGGCACCACCACCGTGCCCTTCAAGCCGGTGACGCTGGAGATGCTCGTCGATTCCCCGGTGTTCGCCGGGCGGCACTTCCGCCGCATCGAGCTCGAAGCGCCCGGCGCCGCCCGCCCCGTGGTGCTGAACCTGGTGGCCGACAGCGCCGACAAGCTCAACCCCACCGAGGCGCAGATCGAAGCGCACCGCGAACTCGTGCGCCAGGCCGACAAGGCCTTCGGTTCGCGCCATTTCGCGCACTACGACTTCCTGCTCGCGCTGAGCGACGAACTCGGCGGCATCGGCCTGGAGCACCACCAGAGCAGCGAGAACGGCGTGCGCACGAACTACTGGGAGAACTGGGAGCGCCGCGCCGGCAGCCGCGAGCTGCTGCCGCACGAGTACGCGCATTCGTGGAACGGCAAGTTCCGCCGCCCCGCCGACCTGGCCACGCCCGACTTCAACGTCCCGATGCAGAACAGCCTGCTGTGGCTCTACGAAGGGCAGACGCAGTTCTGGGGCTGGGTGCTGGCGGCGCGCAGCGGCCTCACCACGCCGCAGCAGGCGCGCGACAACCTCGCGCGCACGGCGGCGAACCACGACCTGCAGCCCGGCCGCGCCTGGCGCAACCTGCAGGACACCACCAACGACGCCATCATGAGCCAGCGCCGCGGCAACAAGGACTGGACGAACTGGCAGCGCAGCAGCGGCGACTACTACGGCGAGATGCTGCTGGTGTGGCTGGACGCCGACAGCCTGATCCGCGAGAAGACCGGCGGCGCGAAGAGCATCGACGATTTCGCCCGCGCCTTCTTCGGCGTGAAGGATGGGGAACTCGGCCCGCTGACCTACCGCTTCGAGGACATCGTCGCGGCCTTCAACGGCGTGGTGCCGCACGACTGGGCCGGCTTCCTGCGCCAGCGCCTGGACCGCAACAGCGCCGGCGCGCCGCTGGACGGTCTGGCCCGTTCGGGCTGGAAGCTCGTCTACGACGAGAAACCCAGCGACAGCGCACGCGCCGACGAGGCCGAGAACCGCTTCTTCGACTTCAGCCATTCGCTGGGCCTGGCCATCGGCTCGCCGCGTGGCGGAGCCGGCGCCGCGGCCACGCCGGGTGCCGAGACACGCATCAGCAGCGTCATCTGGGGCAGCCCGGCCTTCCAGGCCGGCCTCGCGCCGGGCCTCACGCTGGTGGCCGTGAACGGCCGCGCCTACAAGGCCGAGGGCCTGCGTCAGGCCATCACCGCCAACAAGGGCGGGGCGGCGCCCGTCGAACTGCTGGTGCGCGAGGGCGAGCTCTACCGCACGGTGAAGATCGACTACCGTGGCGGCCTGCGCTACCCGAAGCTGGAGCGCATCGCCGGTACGGAAGACCGCCTGGCCGGCACGCTGGGCAAGCGCTGAATCCTTCAAGGAGCCGCATCATGGGGACGAAGAAGCCGGGCCGTCTGGGCAAGAGCGAGTACCTGGAGAAGCTGGCCCCGATGGAGCTGGAGCTCAACGACGTGGCGCGCTGGCTGCAGCACACGGGCCAGCGGCTGATGGTGCTCGTCGAGGGGCGCGACACGGCGGGCAAGGGCGGCGTGATCTCGGCCATCGCCGGCACGCTGAACCCGCGCCAGTGCCGGGTGGTGGCGCTGCCCAAGCCGACGGACCGCGAGCGCACGCAGTGGTACTTCCAGCGTTATGTCCCCCACCTGCCGGCGGCCGGCGAGATCGTGCTCTTCGACCGCAGCTGGTACAACCGCGCCGGCGTCGAGCGCGTGATGGGCTGGTGCACCGAGGACCAGGCGCAGGCCTTCCTGGCGCAGGCCCCGGTGTTCGAGAAGATGCTGGTCGACGACGGCATCCTGCTCTTCAAGTACTGGCTGACGGTCGACCAGGAGAAGCAGGAGGAACGCTTCGCCGAACGCCGCGCCGACCCGCTCAAGCGCTGGAAGCTGAGCCCGGTGGACCTGGAGTCCCGCGCGCGCTATGCCGACTACACGAAGGCCCGCCACGAAATGCTGGCTGCCACGCACAGCAAGCGCGCGCCGTGGACGCTGGTGGACTTCAACGACCAGCGGCGCGGCCGGCTGACGCTCATCCGGCACCTGCTGGATGCGATCCCCGAGCATGCGGTGCCCGAGACGCTGATCGACTTCCCGCCGCTGGGGCAGGAGCCGCTGAAAGAGCGCTTCAAGGGCGGCTTGAAGCCGATCTGAGGCCGGCCCGCATCGGGTTTCGTCGCCGGCGGCCAGCCGTTCGTCGCAGGCGCCGGCGAGGCCCGGTTCGCTTCAGGCATGCTTGCGGGCATGCCTGAGCTCAAGTCCCGCCTCCGCCGCGCGCTGTCCCTGTCCTGCGCGTTCCTCGTCACAGCGCTGAGCGCCGCCCCAACGGCCTTCGCCCAGGCCCCGGGCCCGCTGCAGGACCCGCTGTGGCTGCGCCGCCCGGCCATCTCGCCCGATGCGAAGCAGGTGGTCTTCACCTTCCAGGGGCAGCTGTGGGTGGTGCCCGCCGAAGGCGGCACGGCGCGGCTGCTGGTGGCGCATGGGGCGCACGCCACGTCCCCGGTCTGGTCGCCCGACGGGCGGCAGATCGCCTATGCCTCCGACATGCACGGCAACCACGACGTCTTCATCGTCGCCGCCGCCGGCGGGCCGTCGCGCCGGCTCACCACGCACTCCGCGCCCGAGCGACCCATCGCCTTCACGCCCGACGGCAAGGAGGTGCTGTTCGCCGCGCAACGCATGGACGCGCGCGCCAGCCTCATGTTCCCCACCGGCGCGGCCGGCGAGCTCTACAAGGTGGCGGTGGAGCCAGGCCGCCGCCCGCAGCAGCTGCTGAGCACGCCCGTGATGGCCGGTCAGTTCGACCGCGCCGGCACGCGGCTGCTCTACGAGGACTGGAAGGGCTACGAGGACAACTGGCGCAAGCACCATGTGTCGTCGGTGACGCGCGACGTCTGGCTGTACGACGCCCAGGCCGGCACGCACCGCAAGCTCACCACCTTCGCCGGTGAAGACCGCAACCCGGTGTGGGCGCCCGACCAGCAAAGCCTGTACTACCTCAGCGAACAGAGCGGCAGCTTCAACGTCTGGAAGATGAATCTCGCCCGGCCCGAGGCGCCCGAGCAGGTCACCCGCTTCACCACGCACCCGGTGCGCTTCCTCAGCATCGCGGCCGACGGCACGTTGGCCTTCGGCCACGACGGCCAGCTCTACACGCTGGCGCCCGGCGCCACGCAGCCGCAGAAGCTGCGCGTGCAGATCGGCGCCGACACGCGCAGCCAGCGCATCGAGGCCAGCACGCAGACGCGCGGCGCGCGCGAGGTGGCCGTCAGCCCCGACGGCGCCGAGGTGGCCTTCGTGCTGCGCGGCGAGGTCTTCGTCACCAGCACCGAGTTCGGCGACACGCGGCGCATCACCAGCACGCCCGAGCAGGAGCGCTCGGTGAGCTTCAGCCCCGACGGCCGCCGCCTGCTCTTCGCCGGCGAACGCGAGGGCTCCTGGAACCTCTACGAAGCCACGCTGCCGGGCACGAAGAAGGACACGCCCCACTTCTTCAGCGCCGCGCAGGTGAGCATCAAGACGCTCCTGAAGAACGGCAAGGAGAACTACCAGCCGCGCTACTCGCCCGACGGCAAGGAGGTGGCCTACCTGGAGAACCGCAGCACGCTGAAGGTGCTGAACCTGGCCAGCGGCCAGCAGCGCGTGGTGATGCCCGGCGACATGAGCTACAGCTACAGCGACGACGACCAGTGGTTCGACTGGTCGCCCGACGGCCGCTGGCTGCTGGCCCACTTCGTCGACCGCCAGCGCTGGAGCAGCGAGGTGGGCCTGTTCGATGCGCAGGGCAAGGCGCCGATGGTGAACCTCACGAAGAGCGGCTACGAGGACGTGCGCCCGATGTGGGCGCAGGGCGGCCGCATGATGATCTGGGCCAGCGACCGCGCCGGCCTGCGCGCCACCGGCGGCCTGGTGCAGCAGGACATCTACGCGATGTTCATGAACCGCGAGGCCTTCGACCGCTTCAGGCTCGACAAGGCCGACTTCGCTCAGCTGCTCAAGCAGGAGGAAGACGACAAGAAGGCCGCCGACGAGAAGAAGTCGGCCGGCAAGAAGGGCGCCGGGGCCGACGAGGCGCCGGCGCTGGCCGAGCCCCTCAAGCTCGAGCTCGAGGGCATCGGCGAGCGCACGGTGCGCCTGACGCCCAACTCCGGCATCGTGCGCGGCATGGCCATGGCGCCGGACGGCGAGGCGCTGTACTTCGCGCTGCAGACCGCCGAGCAGGTGGAGCTGTGGGTCGCGCGGCCGCGTGCCGGCGAGACGCGCCGCCTGGCGCAGCTGCCGGCCGGCAAACCCGAGGGCGGCGGCGACCCGGTCGACCTGGTGCTCGACGCCAAGGGCGAGACGGCCTACCTGCTGAACGATGGGGGCATCACGAAGTTCAAGCTGCCCAAGGGCGGCGAGGGCGACGTCAAGCCCGAGCCGCTGCGCTTTGCCGCCGAGCTGCGCCTGGACCGCGCCGCCGAGCGTGCGCACCTGTTCGACCACGTGTGGCGCCAGACGCGCGAGAAGCTCTACGTCGCCGACATGGGCGGTGTCGACTGGGCCGGCTACCGCCGCGCCTACGAGCGCTTCCTGCCCTACATCAGCAACAGCTGGGACTTCACCGAGATGTTGTCGGAGATGCTGGGCGAGCTGAACGTCTCGCACACCGGCTCGGGCTACCGGGCGCGCCAGCCGGGCGGCGACGCCACCGCGGCGCTGGGCCTGTTCTTCGACGAGGCCTACACCGGTGCCGGGCTGCGCGTGGCCGAGGTCATCGAAGGCGGGCCGCTCGCCACGGCGAAGTCGGGGGTGCGCCCGGGCGTGGTGATCGAGAAGATCGACGGCACGGCCATCGCACCGGGCGCGGAGTTCGACTCCCTGCTCAACCAGAAGGCCGGCAAGCGCATCGAACTCGCGCTCTTCGATCCCGCGGGCAACCGCCGCTTCACCGAGGTGGTCAGGCCCATCGCGCTGGGCGCGCAGAACGAGCTGCTGTACCGCCGCTGGGTCAAGCGCCAGCGCGAACTGGTGGAGCAGCTGTCCGGCGGCCGGCTGGGCTACGTGCACGTGCGCGACATGGACGACCAGAGTTTCCGCGAGGTCGTTTCCGAAGCGCTGGGCCGGCACAGCGCCAAGGAGGCGCTGGTGGTGGACACGCGCTTCAACGGCGGCGGCAACCTGCACGACGACCTGGCCACCTTCCTGTCGGGCCGGCGCTACCTGGAGTTCCTGCCGCGCGGGCAGTCGCTGGGCTGGGAGCCCACGCTGCGCTGGACCAAGCCTTCGGCGGTGCTCATCAGCGAGAGCAACTATTCCGATGCCCACCTCTTCCCCTGGGTCTACAAGCACCAGGGGATCGGCAAGCTGATCGGCATGCCCGTGCCCGGCACCGGCACGGCGGTGTGGTGGGAAACGCTGATGGACCCGACGCTCTACTTCGGCATCCCGCAGGTGGGCTTCCGCGACGCGCGCGGCGCCTTCATGGAGCGCACGCCGGTGGAGCCCGACGTGCGCGTGCCGCAGGACCCGGCGAAGATCGTCGCCGGTCAGGACGAGCAGACCGAGGCCGCCGTGCGCGAGCTGCTCAGGCGTTGAGCTTGACGGAAGGCACGGCGATGGCCGGCTGCGGTTCCACGACGCGCAGTGCGTCGATGAATTCGCGGCTGACCGGGTCCTCCAGCGACTCCTGCGGGCACAGCAGACCGATCTCGCCGGTGGGCGCGCCCACGTCCAGGTCCAGCGTCACCACCAGCTGCCAGCGCACCAGCGTGCGGGCCAGCGTGGCCGGGCACAGCGCCAGCGTCTGGTTGTCGCGCAGGATCTCCGGCAGCGGCCCCAGCGAGGCGGTGGACACCGGGTGCAGCTTCGGCGTGATGCCGGCGTTCTCGAAGAAGTCGTCGAAGATCTCGCGGATCCACACCACGCGCGGCGGCCGCATCCAGCAGTAGCCGGCAGCGTCTTCGAGCCGCAGGCCGCGGCGTCGCGCCAACGGGTGCCCGGGGCCGGCGATGACGCAGGCTTCATCGGCCCGCACGCGCTCGAAGTGCAGCCGCGCCGGCACCGGGTTCGGGCGCCGGCACAGCACCATGTTCAGCGTGCCGGCCTGCAGTTCCTGCAGCAGGTGCACGGCCGAGTCTTCCACCAGTTCCACGCGCATCGCCGGATGGCGCGCGCAGAAGGCCAGCACGCGCTCGCCCAGCACGGCCGAGGTCACGGCCGTGATGACGCCCAGGCGCAGCAGGCCCGACACGCCCTCGCGCAGTGCTGCCAGCGACTCGGTGGAGGCCTGCAGGGCTTCCAGCGCGTGGCGGATGACGGGAATCAGCGCCGTGCCGGCCATCGTCAGCCGCATGCCCTTGGCGTGGCGCTCGAACAACTCCACCTCCAGCAGCTCCTCCAGTTCCGACAGCGCCTGCGTGGCGGCCGGCTGGCTGAGCCCGACGTCGGCGGCAGCCCGCCGCAGGTTGCCCTCGTCGGCCACGGCCACCAGCAGCTGCAGGTGGCGCAGGCGCGACTTGGCCATCAGGCGCGAGAAGAGCACGGCGGAGGAGGCGGTGTGCGGCATGGCGGTTCGGTGCGGGTGAGCGATTCGCCGGGCCGATACCTCGATCCAAAAAGCGAATGGATTCCGGCGAGGCGGCTTCCCACAATCAGGGCAACAAAGGGTTTACCCGAATCCGTCGAGCGGCAACTCGATCCGGATCAAGTGTTTCGCTGAGGAACCACGATGAGCAAAGACCAAACCACTGAAACGAGAGAGATCGACAGCTTCACCCGCCACGTGCTGGAGCATGGTGTGTCGCGGCGCAGCTTCTTCTCACGCACGGCGGCCGGCGCGGCCGGCATCGGCGCCTTGGGCCTGGCCGGCACGGCTGCGCAGGCGGCCACGCGCCCGCAGGTCGACTTCGCGATCAGCAGCGACGGCGGCGCCTCGCTGAACTTCCTGCCCAAGCCGCCGCCCGTGGCCGAGGCCGACATCGTGGAGACGCTCACTTTCGACGTCGTCGTCATCGGCGCCGGCGCCTCGGGCGTGCCGGCGGCGCTGTCGGCGGCCGAGAACGGCGCCAAGGTGGCCGTGGTGCAGAAGCACCCCATGCCGGTGTCGCAGGGCAACACCGGCTCGGGCATCGACCTGGCCACCAGCGACAAGGCCGGCATCGAAGCCCTGGTGTCCAAGCTGATGGCCGACAACAACCACCGCGCCAACCCCGCCATCCTGCGCGAGTGGGCCTACAACTCGGGCGAGGCGGTGCGCTGGGTCATCGACCGCGCCAAGCAGGGCGGCGCCCAGGTCGTGGACCAGGGCAGCGGCCCGCAGTTCGCCATCCGCAAGGTCAACGGCTACACGCTGAACTACGTGACCTCGTTCTTCGGCCCCAAGCCCTACACCACGGGCGACGGCATCCGCGCGCTGGCCAGGACCGCCGAGAAGGCCGGCGTGAAGTTCTTCTTCCGCACACCGGCGCAGCAGCTGGTGCAGAACGCCGCGGGCCAGGTGCAGGGCGTGATCGCGCGGCGGCCGGACGGCAGGTATGTGCGCTTCATGGCGAAGAAGGGCGTCATCCTGTCGGCGGGTGACTACCAGAACAACGCCGCCATGTGCGACTACTTCATCCCGGACCTGAAGCACTTCGGCCGCAAGATGATGGACCGCACCGGCGACGGCTTCTCCATGGCCTACTGGGCCGGCGGCGTGATCGAGCCCATCGGCCACACGAAGATGCTGCACGACTTCGACGCCGGCCCGGCGACGATGTGCGACATGCCTTTCCTCGCGGTGAACCGCGAGGGCAAGCGCTTCGTCAACGAGTCGGTGGAGATGTCGCTCTTCAACAATTACCTGCGCGAGGCCAAGGACGCGGGCCACTACTGCCAGGTCTTCGACAGCGACTACATGACGGCCGCCGCCAAGTGGCCCGGCGTGCTGTTCCCGCCCGAGCGGCTGAAGAACTACATGCCCGAGGAGCCCGGGCCCAAGATGGGCGTGTTCCCCTCTCAGACCAACACCTGGAAGGCCGACACGCTGGAGGAACTGGCGCGCAAGCTGGAGATCAACGGCCCCAACTTCGTGGCCACGGTCAAGCGCTACAACGAGATGGTGGCGGCGAAGGCGGACACCGAGTTCGGCAAGGCGCCGGAGTGGCTGATCCCGGTGGTGAAGCCGCCGTTCTACGGCATCCACCGGCGGCTGCGTGTCTCCACGCTGTGCTCGGGCATGCTGGTGGACACCAAGCATCGCGCGCTGGACGCCGAGGGCAAGCCCATCCCCGGGCTCTACATCGTCGGCAACATGGCCGCGGGCTTCTACGGCGGCGTGGACTACCCGCTCACCGTGTTCGGCCTCTCGCTGGGCCGCTGCTACACCTTTGGCTACCTGGCCGGCCGCCACGTGGCCAAGCTCTGAACAGGAGAAGAACAATGAAACTCGGAACCTCCCAGGGCACCGGCTTCATCGCCGCGCTCACCTTGTTCGTTGCCGGCCTGTTCGCCGGCCCGGCGCTTGCGCAGGACACGCTGGGCAAGCCCGACGGCCCGCTGGGCAAGGTGCATGCGGCCGAGGGCTACAAGTGCAACAAGTGCCACTTGCCGACCGCCAAGAAGACCGACCCCATCCCGCAGGAGACCTGCCTGGCCTGCCACGGCGACGGCGACTCGAAGAAGCTGGCCGCCAGCACCGCCAAGGTCAAGCCGGTGAACCCGCACGAGAACCGCCACTACGGCACCGAGGCCGACTGCGGCCTGTGCCACAAGCAGCACCAGAAGTCGGTGAACTTCTGCCTCGATTGCCACCCGCGCTTCGACCTGAAGGTGAAGTGAAGCCGACGGCGCGCCGCTGCCCGCCCGGGGCGGCTGATAGAGTGCCCGGGCCGCCCCTCCGGGGGCATGCCCGGAGCCCGCCCATGAGCCCGATCCATCGACGAATGGCCCTGATCGCCGGCCTGGCGGCCTGGGCCGGCACCGCGCTCGCCCAGGCCGGCGCCTCGGCGCCCGTCGCCACGCCCGTGCGTCCGCAGACCGCTGCGGCTTCCGCGTCCACGCTCCCGGCGGCGGCCCCGCCCGCGGCCGCCTCGGCCGCCGCCAGCGGGCCCGTCCGCATCAGGGAGAGCGCCGACGCGGCGCGCGCCAATGCCGTGATCCAGCGTGCCCGGGCCATCGGCGATCGCAACGCCAGCGTCGCCCGTTCCGGCGGCCCGCCGCCTTCGGCCGAACTGCTGCGCGCGAAGACCGACGAGGGCTACGCCTACCTCTCGGGCGGCGTCACCGTGAGCGACCGCCGCACCATGCGCGACGAGCGCAACGACTACAGCCTGTGGGTGGCCACCGTGGCCAGGCCCTCGGGCGCCTTCCTGTCGGACGCGCTGCTCACGTTCACGCGTGCCGGCAGCAAGCAGCCCTTCTTCGCGCGCACCATGGACGGCCCCTGGCTGATGATGGCGCTGCCGCCGGGCCGCTACGAGGTGAAGGCCGTGCTGCCCGGTGAGAACGGCGCCGCCGACCGCGTGGTGAAGGAGACCGTGACCATCGGCAAGAAGGGGCTGCGCCAGGCGGTGCTGCGCTTCGCGTCCACCGTGGAAGTGGCGCCCGACGGGCAGGACCCGGAGGACGTGAAGATGTTCCTGCCCAAACCGCCGCCGCGCGCCACCGCGAAGTAGTCAGTGCCCGAGGATCTTCGACAGGAAGTCCTTCGTGCGCTCGCTCTTCGGGGCGTTGAAGAACTCGTGCGGGGTGTTCTCCTCGACGATCTGGCCCTGGTCCATGAAGATCACGCGGTCGGCCACGGCCTTGGCGAAGCCCATCTCGTGGGTGACGCAGATCATCGTCATGCCGCCCTTGGCCAGTTCGGTCATCACGTCCAGCACTTCCTTGATCATCTCCGGGTCCAGCGCCGAAGTGGGCTCGTCGAAGAGCATGATCTTCGGCGTGAGGCACAGCGCGCGCGCAATCGCCACGCGCTGCTGCTGACCGCCTGAGAGCTGCAGCGGGTACTTCTGCGCCTGCTCGGCGATGCGCACGCGCCTGAGCTGCTGCATCGCGCGCTCTTCGGCCTCGCTCTTCGGCACCCGGTTCACCCACATCGGCGCCAGCGTCAGGTTCTCCAGCACCGTCAGGTGCGGGAACAGGTTGAACTGCTGGAACACCATGCCCACCTTGCGGCGCACCGCGTCGATGGCCTTCACGTCGTCGCTCAGCTCGGTGCCGTCGACGATCAGCTGGCCCTCCTGGTGCTCTTCCAGCCGGTTGATGCAGCGGATCAGCGTGCTCTTGCCCGAGCCGCTGGGGCCGCAGATGACGATGCGCTCGCCGGGCGCCACGCGCAGGTCGATGTCGCGCAGCACGTGGAAGGCGTTGCCGTACCACTTGTTGAGCTTGCGGAACTCGATGATCGCTTCGGGCATGGTTCAGCGGGGGCCGGCGCGCCGCAGCCGTTTCTCGATCCACAGGCTGTAGCGGCTCATCGCGAAGCAGAAGGCGAAGTAGATGGCCGCGATGAAGAGGTAGGCCTCGATCTTGAACGGCCGCCAGTCGGCATCGCCGTTCAGCGCCAGGCCCATCGCGCCCGTCAGCTCGTACAGGCTCACGATGGTGACCAGCGAGGTGTCCTTGAACAGGCTGATGAAGTTGTTCATCAGCCCCGGCACCACCAGCGCCAGCGCCTGCGGCAGCACGATCTTGCGCTGCGTCTGCCAGGTGCTCAGGCCCAGGGTGTCGGCGGCCTCGATCTGGCCCTTGGGGATGGCCTGCAAGCCGCCGCGCACGATCTCGGCCATGTAGGCCGCCGCGAACAGCGTGATGCCCACCAGCACGCGCAGCAGCACGTCGATGTTCGTGCCCGGCGGCATGAACAGCGGGAACATGAAGCTGGCCATGAACAGCACGCTGATGAGGGGCACGCCGCGGATCAGTTCCACGTAGACGATGCAGACGCTGCGGATGGCCGGCAGCCGGCTGCGCCGCCCCAGCGCCACGGCCACGGCGATGGGGAACGCGAACACGATGCCCAGCGTGGCCAGCATGATGGTCAGCGGCAGGCCGCCCCAGCGGTCGGTGGGCACCGCGGGCAGGCCGGTGTCGATGCCGAGGAGCCGGCCGCCGCCCATCAGCGCGAAGAACAGCGCCAGCACGGCGGCGCACAGCAGCACCAGCCCCGGCTTCCAGAAGTGGCGGATGCAGCTCAGCACCAGCAGGGTCACCAGGGCCAGCGTGGCCAGCTCGGCACGCCACTGCTGGTCCAGCGGGTAGCGGCCGAAGACGATGACGCGGTACTTCTCGGCCACCACACCCCAGCAGGCACCGCTGCCGCGCACCGCGTTGCAGGCTTCCAGGTTGGCGGACCACACGGCCTTGAAGATGAGCCAGTCCAGCGCTGTGGGCGCGAATCCGGCGGCCCCGACCAGCAGCACCAGCGTGGTGGCTGCGCTCATCGGGTTGGCGAAGAGGTTGGCGCGCAGCCAGGGCACGAAGCCCTCGGTCTTCACCGGGCGCGGGCGCGGCGCGATGGGCGTGAAGCCGGCGCTCATCGTTCCCGGATGGCCGCGCGGGCGTTGTACCAATTCATGAAGCCCGAGGTGCCGAGCGACGTGAACAGGTACACCGCCATGATGATGGCGATGCACTCCACCGCGCGGCCGGTCTGGTTCAGCGAGGTGTTGGCGATGGACACCACGTCGGGATAGCCGATGGCCACCGCCAGCGAGGAGTTCTTCGTCAGGTTCAGGTACTGGTTGGTCAGCGGCGGGATGATCACGCGCAGCGCCTGCGGCAGGACCACCAGGCGCAGCTGCCGCCCGCGCGGCAGGCCCAGGGCGCGCGCCGCTTCCACCTGTCCCTGCGGCACGCTGGCGATGCCGGCGCGCACCACCTCGGCGACGAAGGCCGCGGTGTAAAGCGTGAGCCCACCCAGCACGGCCAGGAACTCGGGCGTCAGCTCGGCGCCGCCGGTCACGGCCACGTCGCCGCGCTGCGGCAGCTGCCAGGCGGGCAGCAGGCCGCCGGCGCTCCAGTCGGGCCAGGGCAGCGACAGCCCGCCCTTGCTGAGGTAGACCACGCCGCCCAGCGTCAGCGGTTCCCCGGGGTCGGGCAGCACTTCGGTCAGCAGCAGGTACCCCATCAGCAGCTGCAGCAGCACCGGGATGTTGCGGAAGGCTTCCACGTAGACGTAGCACAGGCCGCGCACGAGCGCGTTGGGCGAGAAGCGGCCGATGCCCAGCAGCGTGCCGATCACCGTCGTCAGCACGATGCCGATGATCGCCACCCGCAGCGTGTTGGCCAGGCCCACGGCGAAGGCGCGCCAGTAGCCGTCGCTGGACTCGTAGGGCACCGGCCGTTCGCCGATGTCGAAGCCGGCGGGCTGCGTGAGGAAGTCGAAGCCGCTCTGGATGCCGCGCACGCGCATGTTCTCCAGCGTGTTGTGCGCCAGGAACCAGACGCCGAAGGCGATGAGCGCCAAGGCCAGCGCCTGGTAGAGCCAGCCGCGCACCGCGCGGCTGCGCAGCGAGAAGCGGCGCCGCGGCTTCGGGGGGGGTCTCACCGGATCGGCGGTGCGTAGAGGATGCCGCCCTTGCTCCAGAGGTTGTTCACCCCTCGCGGCAGGCCCAGCGGCGACTTCGGGCCCACGTTGCGTTCGAACACCTCGCCATAGTTGCCCACGGCCTTGATGGCGCGCCAGGCCCAGTCCCTGTCCAGCCCGAGCAGCTTGCCCGCGTCTTCGGAGACGCCCAGGATGCGCAACACCACGGGGTCGGTGCTGGTCTTCTGCTGGTCGGCGTTGGCCTGCGTGACGCCGTACTCCTCGGCCTCGATCATGGCGAAGACCACCCACTTGACGATGGCGAAGAACTCGTCGTCGCCGCGGCGCACGGCCGGGCCCAGCGGTTCCTTGCTGATGAGCTCGGGCAGGATGAGGTGCTCGGCCGGATTCCTGGCTTCCTTGTTGCGGATGCTGGCCAGGCCCGAGGCATCGGTGGTGTAGGCCTGGCAGCGGCCAGCGAAGTAGGCGCCGTTGGCGGCTTCGAGCTTCTCGAACACCACGGGCTTGATGTCCAGCTTGTTGGCGCGCGAGAAATCGGTGAGGTTCTTCTCGGTGGTGGTGCCGCTCTGCACGCAGACGGTGGCGCCCTTGAGCTGCTTGGCGCTCTTGATCTTGCCCTTGGCCGGCACCATGAAGCCCTGGCCGTCGTAGTAGGTGACGCCGGTGAAGGCCAGGCCGAGAGACGCGTCGCGCGTCAGCGTCCAGGTGGTGTTGCGGCTGAGGACGTCGATCTCGCCGCTCTGCAGTGCGGTGAAGCGCTGCTGCGCCGTCAGCGGCACGTACTTCACCTTGGAGGCATCGCCCAGGAGGGTGGCGGCGATGGCCTTGCAGATGTCGACGTCCAGGCCCGTCCAGTTGCCGTTGCTGTCGGCCGCCGAGAAGCCGGCCAGGCCGGTGTTCACGCCGCAGGCCAGCTGGCCGCGCGCCTTGATCGCGTCCAGCGTCTTGCCGGCGAAGGCCGGGGCGGCCGCCAACGTGGCGGTGGCCAGCGCGGCCAGGGTGGCCAGGTGCTTGAGCGGCTTGTTCATGCGGGACTCCTGTTCGCGGTGGTCGACCCGTGCGCGCCGGGACGGTGCGCACGCAAGGCGCGGACGGTAGCCGCGGGCATCGATTGCAGCAAGCGTGCCAAACCCTGGCGGGGTTTCGCTATGGTCGCGGGCTTCGTGCGTTGTCCCGGACTCATGAACCGACTTTCATCGCTTCGCCACGCCGCGCTGGCGGGTCTTCTGGTCTTCGCCGCCCTGGCCACCGCGCAGACCGGCGCCGAACCCTTCCTCGGTGGCCTGCGCGACAACACGCCGCGCTGGCACGCCATCACCGGCGCGCGCCTGGTGCTGGCGCCGGGGCAGGTGGTGGACAACGGCACGCTGGTGATGAAGGACGGCGTCATCGTTGCCGCCGGCGCCAACGTGCCCGTGCCCGCCGGCGCACGCGTGTGGTCCCTGCCCGGGCGCACCGTGCATGCCGGCTTCATCGATCTGGCTTCCAGCCTGGGCGTGCCCGGCCCCTTCCTGCCCGCGCCGCCGCCGCGGCCGGCGCAACTGCCGGCGCTGGAGACGCCGCCCCTGGCGCCGCGCCCGATGTCCCAGCGCAGCAGCGCCTCGAAGAGCCGCTTCCTGCGCGCCGAGCAGGACATGGCCGCACAACTGGAAAGCCAGCCCGAGCCCGCGCGCACGCTGCGCGAACTGGGCCTGCTGGCCGTGATGGCCACGCCGCAGGCCGGCGTCTGGCGCGGCCAGGGCGCGCTGGTGGCCACGGGCGAGGCCGGCGACGCCAAGGCCGCCGTCATCACGCCGCGCGCCGCGCAGCACCTGGCCTTCGAGATCAACCGCCTCCCCGACAACGCCTGGCCCACCTCGCTGATGGGCGCCATCGCGATGGCGCGGCAGAGCCTGCACGACGCGCGCTGGCAGCGTGCCGCCGCATCGCGCAGCGGCGCCGAGCGCGTGGAAGCCAATGCCACGCTGGCCGCGCTGGCGCCGGTGCTGGACGCCCGCCAGCCCGTGATCTTCGCCGCCTTCGACGAGCAGGACGCACCGCGCCTGGCGCGGCTGCGCGACGAGTTCGGCCTGCGTGCCGTGCTGCACGGCACCGGCTTCGAGTACCGCCGCGTGCAGCAGGTGCTGGCCACGAAGCTGCCGGTGATCGTGCCGCTGACCTTCCCGGCCGCGCCGGTGCTGGCCGACCCCGACGGCGCGCTGGACGTGCCGCTGGCCACGTTGCAGCACTGGGAGCAGGCGCCCTCCAACGCCGCCGTGCTGCACCGCGCGGGGGTGCCGCTGGCGGTGACGGCCTTCGGCCTGCGCGATGCCAGGACGCAGTTCTGGCCGCGCCTGCGCGAAGCCGTGCGCCGCGGCTGGCCGGCCGAGGCCGCGCTGGCCGCGCTGACCACGGCGCCGGCCGAGTGGTTGGGCGAGTCGGCGCGCCTGGGCACGCTGGCGCCGGGGCGCATCGCCAACGTGGTGGTCTCGCGCGGCGACCTGTTCGCCAGCGACGAAGCCGTGATCGAGCTGCTGTTCGTCGACGGCCGGCCGCTGCCCACCGAGGCCTTCGAGCGCAGCGACCCGCGTGGCACCTGGGCCGTCGACGGCGAGACCTGGCAGGTCACGGGCAGCGCTGCGCAGCCGAAGCTGCAGCGCGACGGCGGCACCTGCGACCTGCAGCCGCGTGGCCGCGAGTGGATCGTCCGACTGCCCTGCGGCAAGGCGGCCGAGGCGGCCGGCCTCAGCATCGTGGCCGAGCCGCGCGGCGAGCTGTGGGTGGGCACGGCGCAACAAGGCCTCGGGCCGCTGCGCGCGTGGCAAGCGAAGCGCGTGGCGGCCGCGCCAGCGGCTTCGGCCCCGGCCTCTGAAGAGGCCCCGGTGCCGCCACCGCGCGCCAGCTACCCGGCCGGCGCCTTCGGCATCGGCACGCCCGAGCGGCCGGCGCTGCTGCTGGTGAAGAACGCCACTGTCTGGACGCAGGGCCCGGCCGGCAAGCTGGCGAACGCCGACCTGCTGGTGCGTGAAGGCAGGATCGCCGCCGTCGGCCCGAACCTGGCCGCGCCGGCCGGCGCGTGGGTGATCGACGCCAGCGGCAAGCACGTGACGCCGGGGCTGATCGACGCGCACTCGCACACCGCCATCGCGCGCAGCGTCAACGAGTTCGGCGCCGCGGTGTCGGCCGAAGTGCGCGTGGGCGACGCGCTGGACGCCACCGACATCGACCTCTACCGCCAGCTGGCCGGCGGCCTGACCACGGCCAACCTGCTGCACGGGTCGGCCAACGCCATCGGCGGCCAGAGCCAGGTCATCAAGCTGCGCTGGGGCGCCAGCGCCGACGGGCTGCGCTTCGAGGGTGCCCAGCCCGCCATCAAGTTTGCGCTGGGCGAGAACGTCAAGAACTGGGGCCCGCGCCCGGCCACGCGCATGGGCACCGAGCAGCTGCTGCGCGACCGTTTCCTGGCCGCGCAGGAGTACGCCGCGGCCTGGCGCGCGCACCGCGCCAGCCCGAAGGCCGTGCCCGAACCACGGCGCGAGCTGCAACTGGAGACGCTGGTGGAGATCCTGGAGCGCCGGCGCGCGGTGCACATCCATTCGTACCGCGCCGACGAGATCCTGATGTTCGTGCGCCTGGCGCAGGAACTGAACATCGAGGTGGCGGCCTTCCAGCACGTGCTGGAAGGCTACAAGGTGGCCGACGCCATCGCGTCCATCGGCGCCGGCGGCTCCACCTTCTCGGACTGGTGGAACTACAAGATGGAGGTCACCGACGCCATCCCCTTCAACGGCGCGCTGATGCACCGCGCCGGCGTGCTGACCAGCTTCAACAGCGACGACGGCGAGCTGGCCCGGCGCATGAACACCGAGGCCGCCAAGGCCATGAAGTACGGCCGCCTGAGCGAGACCGAGGCGCTGGCGCTGGTGACGATCAACCCTGCCCGGCAGCTGCGCGTGGACGCCCGCACCGGCTCGCTGGAAGCGGGCAAGGACGCCGACTTCGTGATCTGGAATGCGCACCCGCTGTCCACCTACGCGAAGGCCGAGCAGACCTGGATCGACGGCCGCCGCTACTTCGACCTCGAGACCGATCGCCGCCTGCGCGAAGAGGCCGCGGCCGAGCGCGCGCGGCTGGTCACCGCCGTGCTGCGCGCGCCTCGCCCGCCGGCCGCACC
>JAEUPH010000124.1 GCA_016790395.1 Rubrivivax sp.
CGCAGCTTCTCCTGGCCCACGTAGTGCGCCCAACCGCCGCCGCTCTGGCCGATGCAGCCGCACAGCATCAACAGGTTGATGACGCCGCGGTAGTTCATGTCGGCGTGGTACCAGTGGTTCATCGCCGCGCCGATGATGATCATCGACTTGCCCTGCGTCTTGTGCGCGTTCTCGGCGAACTGGTGCGCCACGGTGATGATGTGATCGCGCGGCGTGCCGGTGATGCTCTCGGCCCAGGCCGGCGTGTAGGCCGCGTCGTCGTCGTAGCTCTTCGCGCCACTGCCGAGCCCGCGGTCGATGCCGTACTGCGCGGCCTGCAGGTCGAACACGGTGGCCACGAGGGCATGCCGCTCTTCGCCTGCCTTGCCCAGGCGCAGTGTCACGGCCGGCACCTTCACGCGGTTGACGCTGCCGGCCTGCTCATTGGCCTTGAAGTGCGGCGTGGCGATGCCGCCGAAGTAGGGCAGGCCCACGTCCACCACCTCGTGCGCCTGCTCGCCGTCCTCCAGCACCGAGAGCTTCAGCTTCACGGGCTGGTCGTGGCGCGCCTCCTTGTCCTCCAGGTTCCACTTGCCGGCGTCGCTGCGGCCTTCGGCCCCCCAGCGGAAACCGATGCTGCCGTTGGGGAGCACGGCGCGGCCCGTGGTGTCGAAGGCCACCGTCTTCCACTCGGGGTGGTTGTCCTGGCCCAGCTTGCCGTTGAAGTCGCTGGCGCGCAGGTAGCGGCCGGGCACCAGGGTCTTCGTGCCGTCGGTCAGGGTCTGCTCTTCCAGCATCACCAGCAGCGGCAGGTCGGTGTAGCGGCGCGCGTAGTCGTCGAAGTAGGCGCTGCGCTGCTTGAAGTAGAACTCCTTCAGTGCCACGTGGCCCATGGCCATGGCGATGGCGGCGTCGGTGCCCTGCTTGGGGTGCAGCCACAGGTCGGCCAGCTTGGCCACTTCGCTGTAGTCGGGCGTCACCGCCACGGTCTTGGCACCCTTGTAGCGCACCTCGGTGAAGAAGTGGGCGTCGGGGGTGCGCGTCTGCGGCACGTTGCTGCCCCAGGCGATGATGTAGGTGCTGTTGTACCAGTCGGCCGATTCGGGCACGTCGGTCTGCTCGCCCCAGATCTGCGGGCTGGAAGGCGGCAGGTCGCAGTACCAGTCGTAGAAGCTCATGCAGACGCCGCCGATCAGGCTGAGGTAGCGGCTGCCGGCGGCGTAGCTGACCATGCTCATCGCCGGGATGGGCGAAAAGCCGATGATGCGGTCGGGTCCGTGCTGTTTGATCGTGTAGACGTTGGCGGCGGCGATGAGCTGGTTCACCTCGTCCCAGCTGCTGCGCACGAAGCCGCCCATGCCGCGCACCTGTTGCCAGTCGCGCCGCGCCTCGGGGTTCTCCACCAGGCTGGCCCAGGCGTCCACCGGCGTCTTGCTCACCTTCACCGCCGCGCGCCAGCGCTCCAGCAGCCGGCCGCGCACCATCGGGTACTTCACGCGGTTGGCGCTGTAGAGGTACCAGCTGTAGCTGGCGCCGCGTGCGCAGCCGCGCGGCTCGTGGTTGGGCATGTCCCAGCGCGTGCGCGGGTAGTCGGTCTGCTGCGTCTCCCAGGTGACGATGCCGCCCTTGACGTAGATCTTCCACGAGCAGCTGCCCGTGCAGTTCACGCCGTGCGTGCTGCGCACGATCTTGTCGTGCGCCCAGCGGTTGCGGTAGGCGTCTTCCCAGGTGCGGTCGTCGCCGGTGGTGACGCCGTGGCCATCTGCGAAGCTCTCCTTGGGCAGCGTGAAGTGGGTGAGTCGGTCG
>JAEUPH010000212.1 GCA_016790395.1 Rubrivivax sp.
GGCTTCAAGGCGCAGTGAACCGGCGGGCCGCGTTCAGCGGCCGCCGCAGTGCAGCTCGTCCAGCAGCGCGTTGAAGCGCGCCGGGTCTTCCAGGAAGGGCGAGTGGCCCACGCCGGGCAGGCCGACGAAACGCGCCGCCGGGAACAGGGTCTTCAGCTTCGCCAGCACGGGCGCGGTGACCAGCGGGTCCTGCTCGCCGGTGGCGAAGGTGAGCGGCTGGGCCGGGACGAAGGGCTGCTCGACCCGCGGCCGTTTCGCCACGGACTGTTCCAGCCACGGCCCCACGCGCATGGCGGCGGCCGCGAACTGCGCGCGCAGCTCGGGCGCGATGCCCGGCCGCTTGAAGAGGAAGTCGGTGGAGCCCTGCACGGCCGCGATGTTCAGCGTCAGGTCGGGGCTGGCGGTGGGCCGCGGCGGCGCGCTGGCGGGCGCAGGCGGCGGCGCCGGTGCCGCGGTGGTGCCGGCAGCCGTGCCCACCAGCAGGTAGCCGGCCACGGGCACCTGCGGCTGCGTGGCCGCGAAGTCCATCGCCACGTTGCCGCCGAAGGACCAGCCCACGATCAGCGGCTTCTGCAGCGCCAGGGCCGCGATGACGCGCGCCACGTCCTCGCCCCAGGGCTGCGCGTTGTCGTAGGCCTCGGCCTGCCAGGGGTGGCCGGAATTGCCGTGGCCGCGCAGGTCGAAGGCCACGAGGCGGCAGCGCTGCGGCAGGTCGGAGGCGAACTGCGCCGTCCAGCTGAGGAAGCTCTGGCGGAAGCCGTGCAGGAAGAGCACCGCGGGCTTGGCCGGGTCGCCCAGTTCCACCACGTTCAGCGGCACACCGCCGGCACCGGTGACGGTGGAGAAGCGCGCGGCGCCGAAAGGCCCGGCGGCCTGCGCCGCGCCGGTGGCCAGGGCCAGCACGAGCAGGGCGGCCTTCATGCGGCCTCCGGGGCATCGAAGCCCAGCACGCCGGGGTTCATGAGGCCCTGCGGGTCGACCTCGCGCTTGAAGGCCTCCAGCAGCGCCCACGACGCCGGCTCGCGGCTGGGCCGGTAGGGGTAGGTGCGGCCGATCTGGAAGTGGCCGCAGCCGTGACGCGCGAAGACCTCGATCACCTGCGCCTTGGCGCGCTGCACCAGTGCGCGCGCCGCCTCGTTGCGCGGCAGCACCGGCAGCTTGGCCAGGTGCGGCGGCTCGATCAGCGACTCGTGGATGGGCGCACGCTCGTCGGGCCAGTAGAGCACGGGCTCGATGACGATGGCGTTGGTGGACAGGCTGGAGAACAGGTAGCCGGTGAACACGCCCTGCGCCTCGAACTCCTTCGCCAGGCCGGCGAACACCGCCTGCAGACCCGCGAACACCGCCACCGCCTGCCCCAGCGGCACCTGCCCGTGCACCGGCAGCCAGCGCTCGCCCTTCGGGCCCAGGATGCTGTTGGGTGGCGGGAAGGGCTGCGCGCGGATGACCTTGGCGATGGTGTTGCTCACCTCCTCGCCACCGAACTGCGCGGCGATGCGGCGCATCTCGGCGAGGTCGTGCGCCACGCCCGCTTCGCTGCGGCCTTCGGCGTTGAGGTGCAGCGAGTAGTCATCGTCGCCCAGGAAGTCGCGCCCGGCCAGCGCCATGCGGCCCACGTCCATCAGGCCCTTCATCAGCGACTTCTGCTTGCCCACCACCGCCGCAGCGACCTTCAGGTCGCGCGCGAAGCCCTCGCGCTGCATGCGCACGCGCGTGAGGCCGGGGTCGAAGCCGCAGCTCTCGGTGGCCAGGCCGGAGCGCGCCACCTCGGCCAGCGCTTCCAGCATGGCTTCGCCGCTCTTGAACACGAAGCTGGCGCCACCTTCGTGCGCCGGCAGCCGCATCAGCCGCAGCGTGAGCTCGGCCTTCACGCCCAGGGCGCCGCAGTCGCCGCAGAAGAGGCCGGCCAGGTCGGGGCCGAAGTGGCGGTAGAAGGGGCTCTGGCCGTCAGCGCCGCGCGCGCCGGTGCGGATGACGCGGCCGTCGGCCAGCACCACCGTCATCGCGACCACGCTTTCGCTGGCGGTGCCGTGGTGCCCGGCGCCCAGCATGGCCGTGAGCTGCGAGACGCCCGCCCCCACGGTGGAGTGGATGCCCGACATCGGCCCCCAGAACGGCGTGCGCAGCCCCAGCGGCGCCAGAGCCGCCAGCAGCGCGCGCCAGCTGCAGCCGGCCTCCACCGTCACCGTCATGTTCTTGGCGTCGATGTCGAGCACGCGGCTCATGCGCTGGGTGTCGATGGCCACCGTGCGCGGGTGCGCGGGCACGTAGCCCCCGGTGTAGGACATGCCCGCGCCGCGCGGCGCCACGGCGAAGCCGGCGGCGGTGGCGGCGGCCACCACGCGCGAGAGCTCCACCGTGCTGCCGGGCGCCACCACCAGCGCCACGTGGCCGCTGCCGGCGGCGCCGATGTCGGCGCCGAACAGCGCGCGCGTGGCGGCGTCGTCGCGCACGTGGTCGGCGCCGACGATGTCGGCCAGCAGCGGCTTCAGGGCGGCGCTCATGAACGGGGCTCCAGGGGGCAATGGACGTTGCCGTGAGTATTGGGCCGCACGCGGGCCGCGCGCGCCAGCGGGCCCGCGCTGACCGCCATGTGGGCACGCCCTGCCGGCGCGCTGGCCGGGGCCGCGGGCTCTGGGATCATCGGCCCTCACGCTGCGCGCATCGGCGCGGGAAAGGTCTCTGCATGTCTGGTGGTTCGGGCTACGGCGAATTCCGCAAGGGCTGGCCCATCGTGCTGGCCGGCATGCTGGGCGTGGGCCTGGGGCTGTCGCCGCTGCCGTTCTACACGCTGGGCGTGATCGCGCCGCACCTGGCCAAGGAATTCGGCTGGGGCATGGGCCAGATCTTCTTCGGCCTGACCATCACCACCTTCGCCGTCATCGTGGGCGGCCCGGGCGCCGGCTACCTGGCCATGCGCTACGGCGCGCGCAAGGTGGCGCTGAGTTCGCTGGTGCTGCTTTCGCTGAGCTTCATGTCGCTGGCGCTGTCCAGCGGCTCGCTGACGCAGTACTACCTCACCTGGGGCCTGGTGTCGCTGTTGGGCGCGGGCACCCTGCCCATCACCTGGACGCGCGGCGTCAACGCCTGGTTCGAACGCCGCAAGGGCCTGGCGCTGGGCCTCACGCTGATGGGCACGGGCCTGTTCGGCATCGTCGCCAAGCCCTTCACCGCCTGGCTGGTGGCCGGCTTCGGCTGGCGCGGTGCCTTCGTCGGTCTGGGGCTGCTGCCGCTGCTGATTGCGCTGCCGGTGGCCTGGTCGCTGTTCCGCAACGTCGACGGCGACCCCAACGCCACCGGCGTGAAGGTGCCGCTCACCGGCATGACGCTGGCGCAGGCGCTGCGCGACCGCCGCTTCTGGACGCTGATGCTGGCCTTCATCCCCATCTCCTTCGCGCTGGGCGGGCCCATCCCGAACATGGAGAAGATCCTGCTGCAGGGCGGCCTGGAGGCCGCGGTGGTGATCAAGCTGACGATGTTCATCGGCCTGTCGGCGCTGCTGGGCCGGCTGATCGGCGGCTGGCTGATCGACCGCTTCTGGGCCCCCGGCGTGGCGCTGGTGATCCTGCTGCTGCCGGGCATCAGCCTGTGGCTGCTGGCCCACGGGCCGCTGACGCCGGCCACCGCCGTGGTGTCCATCGTGCTGGTGGGCTTCGCGGTGGGCATGGAGTACGACCTCATGGCCTTCTTCGTGGCGCGCTACTTCGGCATGAAGAGCTACACGCCGATCTATTCGCTGCTGTACGTGTGCTTCGCCCTCGGCGCCGGCATCGGGCCGGCCGCCTTCGGCGCCGCCTTCGACCGCACGGGCTCCTACGATGGCGTGCTGATGGGCTCCTTCGTCGGCCTGGTGGCCGGCGCGCTGGCCTTCCTCACGCTCGGCCGCTACCGCGAATTCCCGCCTGAACCCGCTGCCTGAAACCGACAACCGCCATGAAGACCCGCGCCGCCATCCTGGAAACCATCGGCCTGCCCGCCCCCTACGCGGAGAGCCGCCCGCTGAAGATCCAGGAGGTCGAGCTCGACGAGCCCGGCGCCGGCGAGGTGCTGATCCGCATCCGCGCCGCGGGGCTGTGCCATTCCGACCTCTCCGTGATCAGCGGCGACCGCCCGCGGCCCGTGCCCATGGCCATCGGCCACGAGTCGGCGGCCGAGGTGCTGCGCTGCGGCCCCGGCGTGACGGACCTGGCGCCCGGTGACCGCGTGGTGATGGTCTTCATGCCCAGCTGCGGCTGCTGCGCGCCCTGCGCCGAAGGGCGGCCGGCGCTGTGCGAACCCGGCGCCGTGGCCAACGGCGCGGGCACGCTGCTGTCGGGGCAGCGCCGGCTGCACCGCGGCGGGCAGGACATCCACCACCACCTGGGCGTGTCCTGCTTCGCCGAACATGCCGTGGTGTCGCGCCGCTCCTGCGTGAAGATCGACTTCAGCGAAGCCGAGCTGAGCCACGCCGAGGCTGCGCTCTTCGGCTGCGCCGTGCTCACCGGCGCCGGTGCCGTGATCAACACCGCGCGCGTGCATGCCGGCCAGAGCGTGGCCGTGCTGGGCCTGGGCGGCGTGGGCTTCAGCTCGCTGCTGGCGGCACTGGCCGCCGGGGCACGCGAGGTGGTGGCCATCGACCTGAGCGATGCCAAGCTGCAGCTCGCGAAGGAACTCGGCGCCACCGCCACCGTGAACGCCGGCGCGGCCGATGCCGCCGAGCAGGTGCGCGCCCTCACGAAGGGCGGCGTGGACTTCGCCTTCGAGATGGCCGGCGCCATCCCGGCGCTGGAGCTGGCCTGGAAGATCACGCGCCGCGGCGGCAGCACCGTGACGGCCGGCCTGCCGCACCCGGACAAGCGCTTCCAGCTGCCCCCGGTGCAGATGGTGGCCGAGGAGCGCACGCTGCGCGGCAGCTACATCGGCTCGGCCGTGCCTTCGCGCGACATCCCGCGCTACATCGAGCTCTACCGCCGCGGCCGCCTGCCG
>JAEUPH010000239.1 GCA_016790395.1 Rubrivivax sp.
CCGGTCGCCGTGGCCGAGCCTGTGGAAACCGGCACCACCGCCCCTGAAGGCGCGGCGGTGGGGGTGTTCAAGCCGCTGTGAAGCCGGCCAGTGCGTGGGCCGAAGCCAGCGTGGCGGCGGCGACCAGCACCACCCAGTACATGAAACGGATTCGCTTGGGCATGTCATGCACCTCCTGCGGTGCATGGTGGCGTCGCCACGTAACCGCCACGTGACCCGCGCATGACGCCACCGTGACGGCGGCCGGCTCAGCGTTCCACGCGCTGGCCGTTGACGAAGACCTCGTCGCCGATGACCTCGATCAGCATGGCGCCCCAGCGGCTTTCCCAGACGCTGCGGCGCACGCCGTCGGTGCACAGCTCCAAGGGCAGCTGGTCGCGGCCGGGGCCGCTGCGCAGCAGTTGTTCGGGCACCGGGCCTTCGGTGGCGATGAGGCGGCTGGCAGGCGGTGGGTTCAGAGCCATGACCACACGCGCCACAGCCAGCGCGGGATGCGGTCGGTGCGGGGGCGGTAGTGCTGGCGGAGGTCTTGGGGGCGCATGACGGAGGCGTTCAGGTTGCTGGGGAGTGGACTGTATAAAACAACAGACCTGTATGCAAGCCCAGACTGTGCGTCAACGGTAGACGGCCGGCACCCGCTCCCTGAGGGCTTGCGCCTGCGCTCGGCCCAGCGCTTCCACCACCGGCTGCCACAGGGCGGCGTAGGCAGGCAGGGCGTCGGGCGCGAAGGCCGTGTGCGGCCAGTCCGAGCCCCACACGAGACGGTGGCCGAACAGCGAGGCCAGGCGCAGCACCTGGGGCGCCAGGCTGGCGTAGGGCGGATCGACGCCCAGCCTGTACCAGCCCGAGAGCTTCACCCAGGCGCCCTGGTGTGCCAGTGCCGCGAGGGCCGTCCAGGCGGGGTCGTCGTCGGCGGTGCCGGCCTCCAGCCCGGCCAGGTGGTCCAGCACGGCGGGCACCGGGCTCTTGGCATGCAGCGCGGCCACGGTGGGCAGCTCGGACTTCGGGGCGTACCACTGCAGGTGCCAGCCGCGTGCGGCCAGGCGCGGTGCCAGCGCGGCGAAACGCGCGGCGAGGCCGGCGCCTTCGCCCACCGGCGACACGCGGTTCAATCGGGCGCCGCGCACGCCGGCAGCGTGCATGGCTTCGAGCGTGGCGTCGCTCTCGTCGCCCGCCAGCACCACCACGCCGCGGTGGCGGCCGGGCGTGCGCGCCAGCGCCTGCAGCAGCAGCGTGTTGTCGCTGCCGTAGACGCTGGGCTGCACCAGCACCAGGTGGCCGACCCCGTGGCGCGCCGCCTCGGCCTCGATGGCTTCGAGCGGCCGCGTCACCGGCCGGTAGTGGCCGCCGCGCACCGGCGCCGCGGCGTCGAAGATGTGGACGTGGCAGTCCCAGCCCGCAGGCACCTCACTCACGCGTGATGCCCCGCTCCTTCACGACACGCGCCCACAGCGTGCGCTGGGCCTTGAGGAAGGCGGCCGGGTCGCCGCTGAACACGTCACCGCCCAGGGCGCGCACGCGGCCCAGCACTTCAGGGTCTTCCATGGCCGTCTTCAGCGCCGCGGCGAGCGTGGCGCGCACGTCGGCGGGCAGGCCGGCCGGGGCCAGCACGGGGTTCCACTCCAGCACCTCGTGGCCCTTCACGCCGGCTTCGGTCATGGTGGGTACCTCGGGCAGGGCACGGCAACGCACAGCCGCCGTCACGGCCAGGGGGCGCAGCCGCCCGGCCTGGATGTGGCCCAGCGACGAGGCCACGTTGGCGAAGAACAGCGGCACCTGGCCGCCGATGACGTCGTTCAGCGCCGGGCCGCCGCCGCGGTAGGGCACGTGCGTCAGCTCCACCTTGGCCAGTTGCTCGAACAGCGCGCCGGCCAGGTGCTGCGCCGAGCCGTTGCCCGAGGACGCGTAGGCCAGCGTCTTCGGCTTGGCGCGCGCCAGGCGCAGCACGTCGGCCACGCTGCGCGCGTCGAAGGAGGGCGTGCACACCAGCACGTTGGGGAACTGCGCCAGCACGGCCAGCGGCGTGAAGGCGGTGTCGCTGTCGTAGGGCAGCTTGGCGAAGAGCGCCGGGTTGACGGCGAAGGACGAGGCGTCCAGCAGCAGCGTGCTGCCGTCGGGCGTGGCGCGCGCCACCTGCCCGGCGGCGATGGTGCCGCTAGCGCCGGGGCGGTTGTCCACCACCACCGGCTGGCCCAGAGCGCGCGACAGCGGCTGCGAGATCAGCCGCGCCATCACGTCGGCGCCGCCGCCGGCGGGGTAGGAGACCAGCAGCGTCACCGGCTTGCCACCGGCGATGGCGGCGCGTGCCGGGCGGGCGAGCGTGGCGGCGGCGCCGGCCAGCAGGAGGTGGCGGCGGCGCAGGGACAGGGTGTTCGTCATGGTGTTCAGGTGATGGTGACGGTGTAGTGGAAAGCCTGCGCGTCGCCGCGCGTCTGCCGCCACTCGACGCAGCGGCCCGTGAGGTCGAAGGCACGCCGGGTGACCAGCGCGCAGGGGTGGCCCGAAGCCAGACCCAGCGTGCGCGCCTGGGCTGCCGTGAGCGTGGCGAAGGCGATGTCGTCGGTGGCGCGCGCCACGTGCACGCCGCAGCGTTCGGCCAGGAAGGGGTAGAGCAGGTCCGGCCAGGCGGCGGTCTCGCCTTCGGCCAGCGCAGCGCACAGGGGCAGCGGCAGCCACAGCTCTTCCAGCAGCCGCGGGGCGCCGCCCAGCGAGCGCAGCCGGCGCAGCCGCAGGGCCGGCGCGCCGGCCTCCAGGCCCAGCGCGCGTGCGGCGTCGGCCGGTGCCGCCAGCACCTGGCGGGCCAGGATGCGCGAGGCGGGCACCTCGCCGGCGCGTTCGCCGAAGCGGAAGAAGCGCAGCATGGGCGCACCGCCCAGGCCGCTGCGCACGAAGGTGCCGCGGCCGTGCCGGCGTTCGATGAGGCCCTGCGCCGCCAGCAGCTCCAGCGCGCGGCGCAAGGTACCCAGCGCCACACCCAGTTCGGTGGCCAGCACCGCCTCGGCCGGCAGCGCCGTGCCGCCCGGCCACTCGCCGGCGGCGATGCGCGCGTGCAGCGCCGACGCCAGCGCGGCGTAGCGGCTGAGTCCGGGGACGGGGTCGGCCAGCAGGTTCATGAGTTTCAGAATTCTAGTCCTCTAAATGATTTGGGGGCAAGACCCGCGCCAGCATCCCTAGAATCCGCGCTTCCAGCCGCTGCCACGCCCATGCCCTACCGGCCCCCACAGGCGACCCTGCCCACCATCGCCGATGAAGACAGCGCCTACGAGGCCCTGCACCTGGTCGGCCTGCCGCTGTGGGTCTTCGACATCGACCGGCGCCGCGTGCATTGGGCCAACCGTGCCGCCCTGGCGGTGTGGCAGTCGCCCGGCCTGGACGAACTGCGCGCCCGCGATCTCGGCGCCGACATGTCCGAATCCGTGGCGCGGCGGCTGGCGCAGTACCAGGCCGACTTCGTCTCGCACGGCGCCGAGTTCCACGAACAATGGACGCTGTATCCCGCCGGCCAGCCGGTGGCCATCAACGTCACCTTCCGCGGCCACCGCCTGGCCGACGGGCGCATGGCCATGTGGTGCGAGGGCCGGCCGGCGGCGGCTGACACGCCCGAGTCGGTGCGCTCGGTGGAGGCGCTGCTGCACACCGCCGTGATGATCTCGCTGTACGACGGGAGCGGCCGCGCGCTGTACCGCAACCCGGCGGCGCGCGAAGCGGTGCGCAGCCCGGAGGAGTCGCTGGACGCCCACATCGGCGAAGGCGCCGCGCGGCTGCTGCGCGATCAGCTGCGCCTGCGCGGCGTGGCCACGCTGACGCTGCCGGTGCTCACGGCCCTGGGCGCGCGCTGGCACGAACTCTCGGCGCGCGCCTGCCGCGATGCCGTCACGGGCCAGGCCGCGGTGCTGGTGAGCGAGGCCGACGTGACGCTGCTCAAGGAGAGCGAGGCACAGGCCAACTACCTGGCGGTGCACGACCCGCTGACCGGCCTGCCCAACCGAAGCCACGTGCGCGGCCGTTTCGCCGACGCCGTGCGCGACCTGCCCGCGGGCACCCAGGCGGCGCTGGTGGTCATCGACCTGGACCACTTCAAGGACGTCAACGACACCCTGGGCCACGCCGTGGGCGACGAACTGCTGGTGGAGGTGGCGCAGCGCCTGCGCGCCGCGGTCCGCCGCAGCGACCTGGTGGCGCGCTTCGGCGGCGACGAGTTCCTCATCCTCGTGGCCGCGCAGGACATCGTGGCCGAGGTCGAGCGCATCCATGCGCGCATCCGCGACACCGTGTCGGCGCCGCTCGCCGTGGCCGGTCGCAGCGTTCGCGTGACGGCCACGCTGGGCGTGGCGCTGTTCCCGCATGACGGTGCCGATTTCGAGACCCTGCTGCGCAGCGCCGACCTGGCCATGTACAGCGCCAAGGAAGGCGGGCGCGACGCGCTGGCCTTCTACCGCGAGGCCATGGGCCAGGCGCTGCGCGCGCGCACCGAGCTGGAAGGTGACCTGCGCCATGCGCTGGAGCAGCGCGAGTTCGAGGTCTTCTACCAGCCACGCGTGCTGACGGCCAGCGGCCGCATCGTCGGCGCCGAGGCGCTGGTGCG
>JAEUPH010000249.1 GCA_016790395.1 Rubrivivax sp.
GACCGCCGCACGGTCGGGCGCCGTCCAGCACAGGTGGCAGCCGGTAGTGATGCCGCTGCCGTGGGGCGACGGGCCATCGACCAGCCAGGTGTCGATGCGCGAGCCGCCCGGCGCGGCCGGGTCGGGGTGGGCCAGCCCCACCACCTGTTCGTCGCCGAAGCGCTGCTCGAAGCCGAGCGTGTAGCCCAGCGGGGCCAGCGCGGCCAGGTAGAACGCCTTGCTGCGCGCCATGTCGGCGACGCGGAAGGTCATGTGGTCGATCATCGCCGGGCCTCCACGACACCGCCGCGCGCGGCGGCGGCGCTCAGACGCGCTTCTTGTACTCGTGCGTGCGGGTGTCGATCTCGATCTTGTCGCCGTTCTCCACGAACAGCGGCACGCTGATCTCGAACCCGGTGTTCACCAGCTTGGCCGGCTTCATCACCTTGCCCGAGGTGTCGCCCTTGACGGCCGGCTCGGTGGAGATCTCGCGCACCACGGTGGTGGGCAGTTCGACGCTGATGGCCTTGCCGTCGTAGAAGACGACCTCGACGGTCATGCCGTCTTCGAGGTAGCTGATGGCATCGCCCATGTTCTCGGCTTCCACCTCGAACTGGTTGTACTCGGCGTCCATGAACACGTACATCGGGTCGGCGAAGTAGGAGTAGGTGCACTCCTTCTTGTCGAGGATGATCTGGTCCATCTTGTCGTCGGCCTTGAAGACCGTCTCGGCGCCGAAGCCGCTGAGCAGGCTCTTCATCTTGATGCGCACGGTGGCGGCGTTGCGGCCACCGCGGCTGTATTCGGTCTTCAGCACCACCATCGGGTCCTTGCCCTGCATGATGACGTTGCCGGCGCGGATTTCCTGAGCGATCTTCATAGCGTGTTTCCGTGGCGTGTTGGGGTGGGTTGCCCGGGCTGCGCGGTCTTGAAGAGGCTGCTGCGAGCGGGCGGCGCGTTTTCGCGCAAAGCCTCTGATTCTAGCAGGCAGGGTGGGTGCCGTTGCGGGTTTCCACGAAGGCCAGCAACTGGCGCGCCAAGTCGTCCTGCGCCAGCAATCGCGCGCGGAAAGCGTGGAAGGGCGTCGCTGGCAGTGTCGTGAGCGGCGCTGCGCCTGCCAACCCGTTCCAATGCTGCCAGGCGGCCCTCACCTCGGGCGGGGCCTGCAGGCGGACCAGCAGCGCGTCCACCTTGGCCGCATGCACCCCGTCGTCCTGCGGGTAGGCCTGCCAGACGAAGGGTGCGCCAGCCCAGACGGCGCGCACCAGCGAATCCTCGCCGCGCACGAAGTTCAGGTCGGCGGCCCACAGCAGGTGGTCGAAGTCGGGCTGTTCCAGCCAGGGCAGCGGCGCCAGACGCACGCCTGCCGGCGCGCTGCTCACCAGGCGCTGCGGCCAGCCTTGGGGCAGCAGCAGCAGCGTGGGCGAGGCGGACAACTCGGCCAGGAGGGCCGGCAGCGCCGGGTTGGCGTAGCAGAAGAGCGTGACCACGCGCTCGCCTGGCGTGCGTTGCAGCCCGCGCTGCTGCAACCAGGCGTCGCGGTCGAAGGCCTCGCGCTGCGCCTGCAGTCCGGGCTCGCGCAGCAGCCCGCCGGTGCGCGCCGTGAAGCCAGGGAAGAAGAACCATTTCGTCAGCCCGTTGCGCTGCGGTGACGGCAGGCCGTGCGAGCGTTCCACCCAGTCCTCGGCGCTGAGGTACTCCAGGTTGATCCACACCGGCGGCCGTGCGCGCGCCGCCATGGCCGCCACGGTGGCTTCGGGCGGGTCGCAGCCGAAGGCCTCGATCACCACGTCGCCCGCCGTTGCCGGCCCGGGCCAGGCCAGCACCTGCACGCCCGGCGCGCCGCGCGGCGCCAGGTGGGCCAGCGGCGCGGCGTCGTCGATCACCAGGCGCACCCGGTGGCCGAGCGCGCCCAGCTGCGCGGCCAGGCGCCAGCACACGCCGGCGTCGCCGAGGTTGTCGATCACGCGGCAGTAGAGGTCCCACGTCAGGCCCGGCATCGGGCGATTATCGAAGCGTGGACAATCGCGCCGCGATGAAGGAAGGCCAGGGCCAGCAACCAGATCCCGCCGCCGCGGCACGCGAGCGGCTGCTTGCCGAGGTGGCGGCGCTGCCCGGCATGCCGGGCGTCTACCGCTGGTTCGACGCGCAGGACAACCTGCTGTACGTGGGCAAGGCGCGCAACCTGAAGAAGCGCGTCAGCAGCTACCTGCACAAGGACCACGACGGCACGCGCATCGGCCACATGGTCAGCCGCATCGCGCGGCTGGAGACCACCGTCGTGCGCAGCGAGGCCGAGGCACTGCTGCTCGAGAACAACCTCATCAAGACGCTCGACCCGAAGTTCAACATCCTGTTCCGGGACGACAAGAGCTACCCCTACCTGAAGCTGGTCTCGCACGCCTTCCCGCGTATGGCCTACTTCCGCGGCGCGGTGGACAAGAAACACCGCTACTTCGGCCCCTATCCCAACGCCTGGGCCGTCAAGCAGACCATCCAGCTGATGCAGAAGGTGTTCCGCCTGCGCACCTGCGAGGACACCGTCTTCAACCACCGTTCGCGGCCCTGCCTGCTGTACCAGATCCAGCGCTGCACGGCACCCTGCGTGGGCTTCATCACGCCGCAGGACTACGCACGCGACGTGCAGGACGCCGAGCGCTTCCTGCTCGGCGAGACGCAGGAGGTCATCGACGACCTGCAGTCCAAGATGATGACGCACGCGGAGAACCTGGAGTTCGAGCGCGCGGCGGCGCTGCGCGACCGCATCGGGTCGCTGTCGCGCGTGCTGCACCAGCAGGCCATGGACGAGAGCAGCCTGTCCGCCAGCGACCGCGACGTCGACATCCTGGCCGTGAAGGTGGCCGGCGGCCGCGCCTGCGTGAACCTGGCCATGGTGCGCGGCAGCCGCCACCTGGGCGACCGCGCCTACTTCCCCAAGCATGTCGATGAAGGCGCGGCGCTGGGCGTGGCCGACGACGACGAAGTGACCGCCGCGCCTTCGCCCGAGACCGCGGTGCTGGAGGCCTTCGTCGCGCAGCACTACATCGGCCAGGCGGTGCCGCCGGTCATCGTCACCAGCCATGCGGTGGACGGCGAGCTCATCGACGCCATCGCCGCCACCGCCGGCACGCGCGCGCGCACCACGCACCAGCCCCGTGAGCAGCGGCGCATCTGGCTGGAGATGGCGGTGAAGGGCGCCGAGCTGGCACTGGCCCGGCTGCTGGCCGAGGAGGGCTCGGCGCAGCAGCGCACGCGGGCGCTGGTGGAGGCGCTGGACCTCGACATCGAGGACCCCGCCACGCTGCGTGTGGAGTGCTTCGACATCAGCCACACCGCGGGCGAATCGACGCAGGCCTCCTGCGTGGTCTACGAAGCCCACGCCATGCAGAGCAGCCAGTACCGGCGCTTCAACATCGAGGGCATCACCGGCGGTGACGACTACGCCGCCATGCGCCAGGTGCTGACGCGCCGGTACGCGAAGCTGGCCGAGGCCATGGCCGCCGGCAAGGCCGACGCCGACGGCGTGGCCGAGGCGGCACCCGCCGAGCCCAGCCCCGACACCGCGGCCGAAGCGCCCGCCCCGGCGAAGCGGCGCAAGCCCGCGGCCCGCCTGCCTGACCTGGTGCTGGTGGACGGCGGCCGCGGCCAGGTGTCCATGGCGCGCGAGGTGTTCGAGGAACTGGGCCTGGACATCGCGCTGATCGTCGGTGTGGAGAAAGGCGAGGGGCGCAAGGTCGGTCTCGAGGAACTGGTGTTCGCCGACGGGCGGCCCAAGGTGTATCTCGGGCATGATTCGGCGGCGCTGATGCTGGTGGCGCAGATCCGCGACGAGGCGCATCGCTTTGCCATCACCGGCATGCGCGCCAAACGTGCGAGTGTGCGCACCGGCGCCAGCAGGCTGGAGGACATCGCCGGCGTCGGCCCCCGCAAGCGAGCGCGCTTGCTGCAGCGCTTCGGGGGGCTTCGGGGCGTGGCCAGCGCCGGCGTGGACGATCTGGCGAGCGTGGAAGGCATCAGCAGGGAACTGGCGGAGGAGATCTACCGTGCATTGCATTGAGGACGGCCGACGACGCGACGCGCTGCTGCGCCTGTCGGCGTTGGCGTCGTTGCTGTCCGCCGGCTTGTCGGCTTGCGTGACGACGCCCAGTGCGCCGCCAGCCGCGGCGGCGCCTGCCCCGGCGCCGCGGCCGGCCCCGGCGCCCGTGGCGGCCGCACGACCTGCGCCCGCACCGGTCGCGCCTGCTCCGGTGCCGGCCCCGGCGCCCTCGTTCTTCTCGCGCGGCCCGGATCTCGGACCGCCCGTGGCCCTGCCGCCGCCGACGGCGTCGCGCACCATGGACGAGTTCAAGAAGGCGGCCGCCCGACGCATGGTGGCCGGCAGCCCGAAGGCCGCCAACATGGGCAAGCTGCCGCCCATGCTCTACGCCATCGCGGTGATCGAGATCGAGGTCGACGCGAACGGCCGCGTGCGCGACATCAACGTCGTGCGCAAACCCGCCAAGGACGACGCGCAGGACACCATCGACATCGCCAAGGCCGCCATCCACCGCGGCGCGCCCTATGGCGACATGTCGCGCCTGCCCCGACCCTGGAAGTGGGTCGAGGTGTTTCTCTTCGACGACGACCGCCGCTTCAAGCCGCGCGTGCTCGACTGATGTTCCTCACCATCCCCACGCTGCTGACCTGGGCGCGCATCGCGGCCATCCCGCTGATCATCGGCGTGTACTACCTCGGCTGGTCCATGCCGACGAAGAACCTGGCGGCCACGGCGATGTTCGTGCTGTTCGCGCTGACCGACTGGCTGGACGGCTGGCTGGCACGCAGGCTGAACCAGACTTCGTCCTTCGGCGCCTTCCTCGACCCGGTGGCCGACAAGTTCCTCATCTGCGCCTCGCTGCTGGTGCTGCTGGACCAGAACCGCGTGGACGTGCTCGTCGCCCTGATCATCATCGGTCGCGAGATCGCCATCTCGGCGCTGCGCGAGTGGATGGCGCAGATCGGCGCTTCCCGCAGCGTGGCCGTGCACATGCTGGGCAAGCTGAAGACGACATCGCAGATGGTGGCCATCCCCTTCCTGCTGTTCGACGGCCGGCTCTTCGGCCTCATCGACACGCGTGTCTGGGGCACGTGGCTGATGTACGTGGCCGCGGTGCTCACGATCTGGTCCATGGCCTACTACCTGCGCAAGGCGATCCCCGAGATCCGAGCCAAGGCCCGATGACGGGCGTTGCCGCCCGCGTGCCCGCGGCCACGCCATGGGTCTTCGTGCTGATCTGGAGCACCGGCTTCGTGGTGGCGCGCTACGGCATGCCGCATGCCGGGCCGATGTCCTTCCTGTCGCTGCGCTTCCTGCTGTCGGTGGCCGCGTTCGGCCTGTGGATCGCCATCGCGCGTGTGGCCTGGCCGCGCGGCGCGGCGCAGTGGGGCCACCTGGCGGTGACGGGCCTGCTGATGCAGGCCGGCTACCTGGGCGGCGTGTGGGCGGCCGTGAAGCAGGGCCTGGGCGCGGGGCCGGTGGCGCTGATCGTCGGCCTGCAACCGGTGCTGACGGCCGTGTGGATCAGTGCGCTCGGCGCGCGTTCCGGCTCCGGGCAGGGGGTGACCTCGCGCCAATGGCTGGGGCTGGGGCTGGGGCTGGCGGGCCTCCTGCTCGTGGTCTGGCAGAAGCTGCACGCCGGCCTGCTGACGCCGCTGAACCTGTCTCTGGCCGTGCTGGCGCTGCTCAGCATCACGGCCGGCACCCTGTACCAGAAGCGCTGGGTCGCGCCCTGCGACGTGCGCTCGGCCAGCGTCGTGCAACTGGGCGCGGCCTTTGCACTGACCTTGCCGCTGGCGCTGCTGGAGCCCCACCACTTCGACCTGCATCCCCAGTTCATCGGTGCCATGGCCTGGTCGGTGCTCGTGCTCACGCTGGGCGGCAGTTCGCTGCTGTACATGCTGATCCAGCGCGGTGCGGCCACGGCCGTGACGAGCCTGATGTACCTCGTGCCGCCCTGCACGGCGCTGCTGGCCTGGTTGCTCTTCGGCGAGGTCTTCACCGCCTTCGGGCTCGTGGGCCTGCTGCTCACCGCTGCCGGTGTGGCGCTGGTGATTCGCCCACGGGCCTGAGCACGGTGGTTGCGCCTAGAATCCCGCCTCCGCTTGACACTGCCGAAGAGCGCGGGATGTAATGGCCTGCAGGCCTTTTGCGGCTTGCGGCAAGACAAGCGCCAGAGTCAGGACGCCGGCCCGACCGCGCAGCGCCGGCCACCGCCCGAGATCTTCGAGACACCTAATTGAGGGGAATCGCGACGTGAACAAGAGTGAACTGATCGAGCACATCGCCAAGCAGGCCGACATCTCCAAGGCGGCTGCGTCCCGCTCGCTCGAAGCCCTGATCGGCGCGGTGAAGACGACGCTCAAGAAGGGCGGCAGCGTCACGATCACCGGCTTCGGCACGTTCACCGCCCCGAAGCGCGCGGCCCGCACCGGCCGCAACCCGCGCACTGGCGCCGCCATCAAGATCAAGGCCGCCAAGGTGCCGAAGTTCCGCCCCGGCAAGGGCCTGCGCGACGCGCTCTGACCCGCAGCAGGCGCGGGCCGTTCGCGCGGCCCCCGCGGGTGCTTAGCTCAGCTGGCAGAGCGGCGCCCTTACAAGGCGTAGGTCGGCGGTTCGAACCCGTCAGCACCCACCACCTCGGATAGAATCCCGCGGCCCGCGAAAGCGGGTGCCGCGGGTTCGCCCATGGCACGGGGCAGCGTCATCAGCTGGCCCTTTCGCACCCCCACCGTCTACCCGGCGCGGCCCGTCGGCCGCCCCCGAGGTCACGCTCCCATGTTCGATTTCGTCCGTACCCACACGCGATTGGCGCTTGGCTTCATGCTGCTGCTGATCATCCCGTCGTTCGTCTTCTTCGGTGTCCAGGGCTACTCCAGCTTCAACGACGCCACCAACGACACCGTGGCCAAGGTCGATGGCCAGGCCATCAAGCGTGCCGAATGGGACGATGCGCACAAGCGCCAGGTCGACAACTTCCGCCGGCAGGCCCCGGGCATCGACGTGTCCATGTTCGACACGCCGCAGCTGCGGCGCGAGACGCTGGACGGCCTGATGCGCGAGCGCCTGCTGATCGCAGCCGCCCAGCAGCTGAACCTGTTTCCTTCCGACGCGCGCATGCAGCGCCTGTTCGATTCCGACCCTCAGTACGCCAGCCTGCGCGGGCCTGACGGCCGCATCAGCCGCGAGGCGCTGGCCGGCATGGGCATGACGCCGCAGCTGTTCGACCAGCGCCTGCGCCAGGACATGGGCGTGCGCCAGGTCCTGTCCGGCATCACGCAGACCGTGCCCGCCGCGGCCCTGCCGGCCACCGCCGCGCTCAACGCCTTCATGGAGCGACGCGCCGTGCAGCTGCAGCGCTTCGACCCCGTGGCCTTCCGTGAGAAGGTGGCGCCGACCGATGCCGAGCTGGAGGCCTACTTCAAGGCCAACGAGTCCACGTTCAGGCTGCCGGAGCAGGCGAGCATCGAATACGTGCAACTCGACTTCGTCACCATCGGCCGCAACGCCACCATCACGGAAGAAGACCTGCGCAAGGCCTACGAGGACAAGAAGTCCAGTCTCGTCCAGGCCGAGGAGCGCCGCGCCAGCCACATCCTGATCGGTGCGGACAAGGACAAGCCTTCGGCCGAGCGCGCCAAGGCCAAGGCCCGCGCCGAGGCGCTGCTGGCCGAGGTGCGCAAGAACCCCGTCGCCTTCGCCGAACTGGCGAAGAAGAACTCCACCGACAGCGGCTCGGCCGTGAACGGCGGCGACCTCGACTTCTTCGGCCGCGGCATGATGGTCAAGCCCTTCGAGGACACGGCCTTCGCGATGAAGCCCGGCCAGATCAGCGACGTCGTCGAGACCGACTTCGGCTACCACATCATCCAGCTCACCGCCGTGCGCGGCGGCACTGCCAAGCCCTTCGAAGAGGTGCGTCCTGAGCTTGAATCGGAGCTGCGCAAGGCCGCGGCCACCAAGGGCTGGGGCCAGGCGGCCGAGACCTTCACCGACCTCGCCTACAACCAGAGCTCCAGCCTGCAGCCGATCGTGGACAAGCTCAAGCTCGAGAAGAAGACGGCCACGGTCTCGCGCAAGGCGCCTGCCGGTGCCTCCGGCCCGCTGGCCTCGCAGAAGCTGCTGGACGCGATCTTCAGCAACGAGGTGGTGCGCGACAAGCGCAACACCGACGGCATCGAAGTCGGCCCGAACCAGCTGGTGGCCGCGCGAGTCGTCAAGCACGAACCGGCACGCCTGCCGGCGCTGGCCGAGGTGAAGGATCGCGTGCGCGAGAAGGTCGTCGAGCAGCAGGCCGCGGCGCTGGCGCGCAAGGAAGGCGAGGCCCGCCTGGCCGCCGTGCGCGGTGGTGCCGGCAATGAGGCGCTGCCCACCGTTCTGACCATTTCGCGACCGCAGTCGCAGGGCTTGCCGCAGCCGCTGCTGGAGGCCGCGCTGAAGGCCGACCCGGCCAAGCTGCCTTATGTCACCGGGGTGGACCTGGGCGCCCAGGGCTACTTCGTGCTGCGCGTGATGCAGGTGCTGCCGCGCGAGACGCCACCGGGGGGCGAGGAATCCCTGCGCGCCCAGTATGCGCAGGCCTGGGCCGCGGCCGAGGCCGACGCCTACCTGGGTGCGTTGAAGAAGCGCTTCAAGGCCGAGGTCAAACCGGCCGCCGACGCCGTGGTGCCGGCGGCTTCAGGGCCGGACCGCTGATCCGCTGAGGCTATACTTTCAGGCTCTGCGGTGGCTGTAGCTCAGTTGGTAGAGTCCCAGATTGTGATTCTGGTCGTCGTGGGTTCGAGTCCCATCAGCCACCCCATCCCAGCGTTTCATCAGGTCCCATGCCGGACCGAACTTCCCGCCAAATCAACGACT
>JAEUPH010000253.1 GCA_016790395.1 Rubrivivax sp.
GCGGCGATGTCCAGCGCCTCGATGTGCAGGCAGTCCTCGCCGGCACCGGGCCAGGCGTAGCGGGCCTCGCGCAGCGTCAGCACGCGTCGTTCAGCGCGCTAGCACCACGCGCGAGGCGGGCCGCACCAGCACCGCCTTCAGCTGCCCGCGCTGGGTGACCACCTGCAGCTCGATGCGCTTGAGCGGCGCGAAGGCCTCGAACAAGCCCACCTCCAGGAAGCCCGCCTTGGCGCCCGCCTTGCAGCGGAACTCGAAGCGGCCTTCGAGGTCGGCGTGCTCGCCCTTGGCAGGCGCGGCGTCAGCGCCCAGGCCCAGGGCAGCCGACTTCAGCGACACCTTCTCCAGCGTGCAGCCGGCGGCAGGGTCGATGCGGAACAGCCCGTCCGCGGCCTGCAGCTTCTTCACCACCGCCGCGGCGCGCTCGCGTTCGGCGTCGGTGCGCGGGGCGCGCTCGAAGCCCAGCAGGTTGTCCAGCGGCGTGTCCAGTTCCAGGACCACGCGGCCGGGCTCCACGCCCACGTCCAGCTGCGCCACGCCGTGCTGGTGCGGACCGGCGGCCCAGGCGGCGGTGCCGAAGCAGAAGGCGGCGAACAGGGTCGCGATGCGCTGGGGGGTCATGGAGTCCGTGGACGGCAGCCGGCGAAGCCGCGATTCTGCCGCTTCACCGACGCGGCCGCCCAAGCCCCCGCGGCGTAGCATGGAAGCACCATGCCCGCCACGCTCGAAGGCCAGCTCGTCGTCGCCATCTCCTCGCGCGCCTTGTTCGACTTCGAGGAAGAGAACCGCGTCTTCGAAGCGACCGACGACCGCGCCTACATGCAGCTGCAGCTGCAGCGCCTGGACGAGCCGGCCCGGCCCGGCGTCGCCTTCTCGCTGGTGAACAAGCTGCTGGCCTTCAACGCCGGCCATGCCGAACGCCCGCGCGTCGAGGTGGTGATCCTGTCGCGCAACGACCCTGTCAGCGGCATGCGCGTCTTCCGCTCGGCGCAGCACTACGGCCTGCCGGTGCAGCGCGGCGTGTTTACGCGCGGCGGGGCGCCCTGGCGCTACCTGCGGCCGCTGGCGGCCAACCTGTTCCTCTCCACCCATGACGCCGACGTGCGCCAGGCGCTGGCCGCCGGCGTGCCCGCGGCGCGCGTCTACCCCGAGAGCGCCCGCGCGTCTGCAGCCCACCCTGACGAAGTGCGCATCGCCTTCGACGGCGACGCCGTGCTCTTCAGCGACGAGGCCGAGCGCGTCTTCCAGCGCGACGGCCTGGCCGCCTTCCAGAGCCACGAGCGCGACCGCGCCACCGCGCCGCTGTCGGCCGGCCCCTTCAAGCCGCTGCTGGAGGCCCTGCACCGCCTTCAGCGCGAGCCCGAGCCCGGCATGCGCGTGCGCACGGCGCTGGTCACGGCGCGCAGCGCGCCGGCGCACGAGCGCGCCATCCGCACGCTGATGAACTGGCAGATCGACGTCGACGAGGCCATGTTCCTGGGCGGCCTGCCCAAGGGCAGCTTCCTGGCGGAGTTCGAGCCCGACTTCTTCTTCGACGACCAGACCGGCCACATCGAGAACGCCGCGCCGCACGTGCCCGCGGGGCACGTGGCGCATGGCGTGAGCAACGGGTAGCGAGGGCCTCAGCGCCGCGCCAGCCAGGCCCCGGCGGCGACCGCGGCCACCGCGGCAGCGGCGCCGATGAGCCACCAGGGCGCGCCCTGCTTCGCCGGGGCGGAGCGGTCGCTCGGGGGCGGCGCGTCGGGCAGCTCCAGGTCAGGCACGGGCGAAGGTGCAGGCACCGGCATGTCCATCAGCGCGCGCAGCGCCTGCATGCTCTGCGGGCGCTGCTCGGGGCGCACCGTGAGGCCGGCGTCGATGGCGGCGAGGAAGCTCTCGGAGTAGCGGCCCTTGCAGGCCGTGCGCGCGGGGATCTGGTCGTCGCGCACCACGCGCGCCACCGAGGACAGCGGCGGCCGGCCCACGGCCGCCGTGTAGAGCACGGCGCACAGCGCGTAGACGTCGGTCCACGGGCCCTGGCGCATGGACACCTCGCCCTCGTACTGTTCCACCGGCGAGTAGCCCGTCTTCAGGATGGCGGTGAGCTGCTGCGTGGCGTCGCCGATGACGCGGCGCGCGGCGCCGAAGTCCAGCAGCACCGGCCGCGGGCGCTGCTCGAGGTAGCTGCTGCCGGACGCGCGCGTGCGGTCGTAGAGCATCAGGATGTTGTCCGGCGCGACGTCGCGGTGGAAGCACTTCTGCTCGTGCATGGCGGCCAGCGCGGCCATCATGGGGTCGGCCAGATCGCGCAGCCAGCGCTCCGAGGGCGGCGTGCCCAGGTCGGCCAGCCACTTCTTGAGCGTGATGCCTTCGTAGTAGGGCATCACCATGTAGGCGGTGCCGTTCTCGGGCCAGAAGCGGAACACCTTCAGCAGCGAAGGGTGGTCGAAGCTGCCCAGCAGACGGGCTTCGTTCAGGAAGCCTTCCAGCCCCTTCTGGTAGAAGGCCTCGAAGCGTGGCAGGCGCGCCATCACGCTGCCGTCGGGCGCGCGCATGGCCAGCGTGGCCGGCAGGTATTCCTTCAGCGCCACGCGGCGGTCGAGCTTGGTGTCGCGCGCGAGGTAGACCACGCTGTAGCCGCCCACGCCCAGCAGCCGCTCGACGACGAACTCCTGCATCTGGTGCCCGGCGCGCAGCTCGCTGCCCTGCTCGCGGCGGGGCATCAGCAGCGTCTTCTGCTCGGCACGTTCACGGGCGTCGTCGTCGGACATCGGCGTGTGGGCTTTTCGGGATTGGTGCGCAGTGTAGGTCGATACCCGGCCCCCGGGGTCGCGGGGTCGCCCCCTCCATCGGGCGCCATGTTCACGCACGATTCATGCTTGGCGTGTCCACTGCCAAGCATCTGCTGATCCGCAGGTGCACTGCCTCATCACCATCCCGGAGGATTCCCATGTTCAAGACCCTTGCCACCGCCGTCGCCCTCGCCGCCGTCCTGCCCGCCCACGCGGACACTTTGGCGCAGTGGACCTTCGAGACCTCGGTGCCCACCACGGCCGGCCCGGTCGCCCCGGAGGTCGGCAGCGGGAGTGCGTCCGGCTTCCATGCCGCCGCCTCGGCCTACTCGAACCCGGTCGGCAACGGCTCGGCCGAGTCCTACAGCTCCACCAACTGGCAGGTCGGCGACTACTACCAGTTCGTCTTCAGCACGCTGGGCTTCAGCGGCCTGGCCGTGAGCTTCGACCAGACCAGCAGCGGCACCGGCCCGCGCGACTTCAACCTCACCTACAGCACGGACGGCAGCAGCTTCACCCCCTTCCAGAGCTACATCGTGCTGGCCAACGCGGCGCCGAACCCGACCTGGAGCTCGGTCACCTACCAACCGATCTACACGCTGAGCTTCGACCTCTCGGCCATCACCGCGCTGGATGACCAGGCCAGCGTGTACATCCGCATGGTGCAGACCTCCACCGTGTCCGCCAACGGCGGCCTGGTGGCCAGCGGCGGCACGAACCGTGTCGACAACTTCCTCGCGGTCGGCAGCCCGGTGCCCGAGCCCGGCAGCCTGGCGCTGCTGCTGGCGGGTACGGCCGTGGTCGGTTTCGTCGCGCGTCGCCAGCGTCGCTGAACGGCACCCAGGGGACAGACCCATGACAACGAACCTTCGCGCCGGCATGCGCGCGGCGCTGCTGGCGCTGCTCGTGGCCGGCGGCGTCTCGGCGCAGGCCGCCGACACGCCCATCTACCAGATCCAGGGCAACACGGCGACGAGCCCGCTCCTGGGCCAGACCGTCACCACCACGGGCGTCGTCACCAAGCTCACCAACAACGGCTTCTTCCTGCAGGACGCCGTGGGCGACGGCGACCCGCTCACCTCCGACGGCATCTTCGTCTTCACCAGCAGCGCGCCCACCGTGGCGGTGGGCCAGCTGATCCGCCTGACGGGCGTGGTGGCCGAGTTCAACACCGGCAGCGCGTCCAACGCCGACACGCTGGCGCACAAGGTGACCGAGCTCACCGGCCCCACGGGCATCACGCAGCTGGGCACGGGGTCGGTGACGCCGGTGGTCATCGCGCTGCCCGAGGCGGTGAACGACGACCTCGAGCGCTACGAGGGCATGCTGGTGACGATCACCGGCCCGCTGACGGTGCAGCAGAACTTCTTCCAGGCGCGCTACGGCCAGCTCACCCTGGCCGCCGGCGGCCGTCTGGAAACCCCGACCAACCGCTTCCGCCCTGGCGCGCAGGCGCAGGCGCTGGCCGATGCCAACGCGCGCGCCCGCATCCTGCTGGACGACGGCCGCACGACGCAGAACCCCAACCCCACGCCCTACCTCGGCGTGAGCGGCGTTCCCCGCGCTGGCGACACGGTGGCCGCCATCACGGGCGTCATCGACTACGGCCTGGCCACCAGCAGCACGGCCGGCTTCGGCGACTACAAGATCCACCCGACGGTGGCGCCGGTGTTCACCGCCGCCAACCCGCGCAATGCCACGCCGCCGGCGGTGGGCGGCAACCTGAAGCTGGGCAGCATGAACGTGTTGAATTTCTTCACCACCTTCACCAACGGCCAGACCGCCGACGGCCTGACCGGCCAGGGCTGCACGCAGGGCGGCGGCACGTCGGCGGGCAACTGCCGCGGCGCCAACAGCCTGGCCGAGTTCCAGCGCCAGCGCACCAAGATCGTCGAGGCCCTGGCAGCGCTGAATGCCGACGCCGTGGGGCTGATGGAGATCCAGAACAACGGCAGCGTGGCCGCGCAGAACCTGGTGGACGCACTGAACGCCAAGGTCGGCGCCGGCACCTATGCCGTGGTGGCCGACCCTGCCACCGGGACGGGCACCGACGCCATCAAGGTGGCGATGATCTACAGGCCCGGCCGGCTGACGCCCGTGGGCGGCGCGCTCAGCGACAACGCCGCCATCAACAACCGGCCCACGCTGGCCCAGACCTTCGCCGCGGCCAACGGCGAGAGGTTCACGCTCGTGGTCAACCACCTCAAGAGCAAGGGCAGCTGCCCGGGCGCCGGCGACCCCGACGCCGCGGGCAACGTGGACAGCGGTGACGGCCAGGGTTGCTGGAACCTGCAGCGCCTGCAACAGGCGCAGCAACTGCGCACCTTCGTCGCGCAGGTGCAGTCGCTGGCGGGCAGCAACGACGTGCTGCTGGTCGGCGACTTCAACGCCTATGGCCAGGAGGACCCGATCTTCGACCTCACCAGCAGCGGCTACGTCGACCAGATCGGCCGCTTCAACACCCTGGGCTACTCGTACGTCTTCGACGGCGCTGCCGGCCGCCTGGACCACGCCATCACCACGGCTTCGATGTCGCCCAAGGTCGCCTTCGCGACGCACTGGCACATCAACGCCGACGAGGCCGTGATGTACGACTACAACCTGGAGTTCAAGGCGCCGGCGGTCACCTGCGGCGGCCTGTGCCCGCCCGACCCCTACGAGGCCAACGCCTTCAAGTCCTCCGACCACGACCCGGTGCTGCTGGGGCTGAACCTCTACAAGACCATCCTGGGCACCGCCGGCCGCGACACGCTGGTCGGCACGCCGGGCGACGACATCCTCGTCGGTGGCGTGGGGGCCGACCTGCTCACCGGCGGGGCGGGCCTGAACATCTTCGCCTACCAGGGCCTGCGCGATGCCGGCGACACCATCACCGACTTCGTGCCGGGCAAGGACAAGCTGGACCTGCGGCAACTGCTGGCCGCCATCGGCTGGAACGGCGTGGACCCGATGGCCGAGGGCTGGGTGAGCCTGACGATCACACGCAGCGGCCAGACGCAGGTCAACGTGCGCGTGGGCGGCCCCTCGCCCACGACCGACCCGCGCGCGCTGGTGTTCCTGAATGGCGTGCTGCCCGCGGCCGTCGTGCCGGCCCGCGACCTCATCGTGCGCTGAGGTGAGCGCCATGCAAAGACCCTTGGTGCTCACCCTGCTGGCGCTGGCCGCCGGCACGGCGCAGGCCGCCGGCCCGACGCCGGCTGGCTGGAGCCTGCTCGGGGACACGCTCAACGCGTCCGGCGTGCTCACGCTCACCACGGCCTACACCGACGAGGCGCCGTTCAACGTGTCGGGCGCCCCGGCGGCGTTCATCGACGCCGTGGAGCCTGCCGCCGGCGTCGCCGCCTACGCGCTGGATGGTGCGGACGAGCCGGCCTACGAAGGCAGCGTCGCCAGCCAGAGCTTCGTGGTGCAGGCCGGCGACACGCTGAGCTTCGACTGGGCCTTCACGACGCAGGAGACGCTGTTCCAGGACCACGCCTTCGTGGTGCTGGACGGCCAGCTGATCACGCTGGCCACGCGCAGCACGGCGCCCGCCGGGGTGCAGGGCTTCAGCCACACCTTCAGCGGCGCCGGCACCGCGACGCTGGCCTTCGGCGTGGTGGACACGGGCGACTTCCTCGGCGTGTCGCAGCTGGTGGTGTCCGACGTGCAGCTGGCCGCCGTGCCGGAGCCGGCCACCTGGGCGCTGTGGCTGGCCGGGGCCGGCCTGCTGGGCGCGGGGCGAAGGCGCGCTCGCCCATAATCGCGCCGCCCGCGCCGGCCCCTTGCCGGCGCGGGTGCGCCATGTATCCAGCTCCCCAAGCGGCCGCGCCGGCCGAGTCCAAGCCCGTGACCCTGCCGCGCCTTAGGGCCATGGCCGCGGGCGGCGAGCGCATCGCCATGCTCACCTGCTACGACGCCACCTTCGCGCGGCTGCTGTCCGATGCCGGCGTGGAGGTGCTGCTGGTGGGTGACTCCCTGGGCATGGTGTTGCAGGGCCAGCCCAGCACGCTGCCGGTGTCGCTGGACGACATGGCCTACCACACGGCCTGCGTGGCGCGCGGCAACCGCCGCGCCTGGGTGGTGGGCGACCTGCCCTTCGGCAGCTACCACGAAGGGCCGGCGCAGGCCATGGCCAGCGCCACGCGGCTGATGCAGGCCGGTGCCCAGATGGTGAAGCTGGAAGGCGGTGGCTGGACCACCGAGACCGTGCGCCACCTGGTGGAGCGCGGTGTGCCCGTGTGCGCCCACCTGGGCCTGACGCCGCAGTCGGTGCATGCCCTGGGCGGCTGGCGTGTGCAAGGGCGCGACGAAGCAGCCGCCGAGACGCTGCGCCGGCACGCGCGCGAGCTGGCCGACGCCGGCGCCGCCATGCTGGTGCTGGAGCTGGTGCCCAGCCCGCTGGCTGCGGAGCTGGCCGCCTCGCTGCCGATGCCCGTGATCGGCATCGGCGCCGGCGCCGGCTGCCATGGCCAGGTGCTGGTGCTGCACGACATGCTGGGCCTGGGCAGCGGCCCGCGCCCGCGCTTCGTGCGCGACTTCATGGCCGAGGGCGGCGCCGTCGCCGATGCCGTGCGCCGCTACGTGGCGGCGGTGAAGGACGGCAGCTACCCGGCCGAAGGCGTGCACACCTACTGAACCCTGGAAAGTCCCCACCGTGAAGACCCTCCACACCCTGGCCGAGCTGCGCGAGGCGCTCCCCGGCCCTGGCGCTGCGGCCTTCGTGCCCACCATGGGTAACCTGCACGAGGGCCACCTGTCGCTGGTGGAGCTGGCCCGCGCCCGTGGCGGGCCGGTGGTGGCCAGCATCTTCGTCAACCGCCTGCAGTTCGCGCCGCACGAAGACTTCGACACCTACCCGCGCACCTTGCAGCGTGACAGCGAGCTGCTGCAGGGCGCCGGCTGCGACCTGCTCTTCGCACCGTCCGAGGCCGAGTTGTACCCGGAGCCGCAGGGCTACAAGGTGCACCCGCCTGCCGCGCTGGCGGACGTGCTGGAGGGCGCCTTCCGCCCCGGCTTCTTCACCGGCGTGTGCACGGTGGTGATGAAGCTCTTCCAGTGCGTGCAGCCGCGCGTGGCGGTGTTCGGCAAGAAGGACTACCAGCAGCTGATGGTGATCCGCGGCATGGTGCGGCAGATGGCCCTGCCCATCGAGATCATCGCGGGCGAGACGGCGCGTGCCGAGGACGGCCTGGCGCTGTCCTCGCGCAACGGCTACCTCTCGGCGGCCGAACGCGCCGAAGCCCCGGTGCTGGCGCGCACGCTGCGCGGCCTGGTCGACGCCCTGCGCGCCGGCCACGGCGATCTCGCCGCCCTGGAGGCCGAGGCCATGGCGGCGCTGGCGGCCCGCGGTTGGGCGCCGGACTACATCGCCATCCGGCGACGGCAGGACCTGGGCGCCCCGGCACCTGGGGACGCCCTCGTGGTGCTGGCCGCGGCGCGGCTGGGCCGCACGCGGCTCATCGACAACCTGGAAGTCGACTGACCCGGGCTCATTGCCGGTAGCCGCGCAGACGCTCGAGGTCGAGCACGCGCACACCGCCATATTCGACCTGGATCACGCCCGCGGCCTGCAGGGCGGTGAGGGCCTCGTTCACGCGCTGCCGGCTCAGGCCCACCAGGTAGCCGAGCTCCTGCTGGGTGATGCGCAGCAGGTCGCCCACGCCCGGATACAGCACCGGGTGGAACAGCGCTGCCAGGCTGCGCGCCACGCGCGCGTCGGGGAGGTTGAGACGGTCGATCTCGCGCGCGGCGATGAACTGCCCCAGGCGCTCGTTCAGCTGGTTCATCACGAAGCGGTTGAAGCCGATGCTGCGGCCCAGCAGCCAGTGGAAGGTGTCGGCCGGGATGCCGGCCACCACGCTCTTGCGCAGCGCCTGGATGTTGTAGCGGTAGACCTCGTTCTTCAGCACCGTGCCTTCGCCGAACCAGCCGCCCTTGCTGACGCCGGTGAAGGTCATCGGGATGCCCGAGGCCTCGTCGTTGCTCATCTTCAGCAGGCCGTCGACGACGCCGAACCAGTAGGTCACCGGTTTGCCGACGCGGCAGACCAGTTCGCCCGGCAGCACGGTGATGACGCGCAGGTCCTGACGCACGCGTTCGCACTCCGGGGCTTCCAGGCGTTCCAGCCAGGGGATCTGCGGCAGTTCCTCCGCCAGCACCGCGCGCGACCGCGAGGTGCGCACCGGCGTGGCATGGGAAGCTGACGGGAAAGCCTGCGTGGCCATGGTTCGGAACTAGGGGAAACGCCGGTGAGAGCGAACCCTAGGATTGTCGTCGTAACGACAGATCGACGTCAAAGTTCTGCCCAGAATCGCGCTCCAGAACGATCAGGAGACATGCGTTGCAGACGACGTTCCCCCGTCTGATGCTGGACCACGCTGCGCAGCGCCCGCAGGCCGCGGCGCTGCGCGAGAAGCTGTTCGGCATCTGGCAGACGCTCACCTGGGGCGAGTTGGCCTTGCTGGTGCGCCGCCTGGCCTGCGGCATGGCACACGCCGGTCTGAAGCGGGGTGACCACGTCATCGTGGTCGGCGACAACCGGCCGCGCCTGTATGCCTGCATGCTGGCCGCGCAGTCGCTGGGTGCGGTGCCGGTGCCGCTGTACCAGGACGCCGTGGCCGCCGAGTACGTCTTCCCCATCAACAACGCCGACGTGCGCTTCGCGATCGTGGAAGACCAGGAGCAGGTCGACAAGATGCTGGAGCTGCGCGAGCACTGCCCGCAGATCGGCCGCATCTGGTACGACGATGCCCGCGGCCTGCGCAACTACGCCGAACCGGGGCTGGCCTCGCTGGACGCCCTGGTGGCCGAGGGCAGCGCGCACGACGCCGCCAACGCACGCCTGTTCGACGAGGAAGTGGCGCAGTGCCAGCCCGACGACGTGGCCGCCATGTTCTTCACCAGCGGCACCACCGGCAACCCCAAGGGCGTGGTGCACACGCACCGTACGCTGCTGGACCGCGCCAAGGCCGGCCAGAACTTCGACCGGCTCACCGAGCGCGAGGAAGTGCTGGCCTACATGCCGCTGGCCTGGATCGGCCAGAACATCTTCAGCTATGCGCAGTGGCTGGCCTGTGGCTACGTGGTGAACTGCCCGGAGAGCGCGGCCACGGTGATGATCGACCTCAAGGAGATCGGCCCCACCTACTACTTCGCGCCGCCGCGCATCTTCGAAGGCCTGCTCACCACGGTGATGATCCGCATGGAGGACGCCGGCCGCTTCAAGCGCTGGATGTTCCACCGCGCGATGGATCTCGCCCGCCGCGTCGGGCCGGCGCTCACCGACGGGCAGGACGTCGGCCTGCTGGACCGGCTGCGCTACGCCCTGGGCCAGGCCTTCGTCTACGGCCCGCTGCGCAACACGCTGGGCTTCTCGCGCGTGCGTGTGGCCTACACGGCGGGCGAGGCCATCGGCCCCGACCTCTTCACCTTCTACCGCTCCATCGGCATCAACCTGAAGCAGCTCTACGGCAGCACAGAGACCGCGGTGTTCGTGTGCCTGCAGCCCGACCACGAAGTGAAGGCCGACACCGTGGGCGTGCCCATCGACGGCGTGGAGATCCGGGTCGCCGACAACGGCGAGATCCTGGTGAAGAGCCCGGGCCTGCTGAAGGAGTACTACAAGAACCCGGCGGCCACCGCCGAGGTGCTGACGGCCGATGGCTGGTACCACACCGGCGACGCCGGCTTCCTGGACGCGACCGGCCACCTCAAGATCATCGATCGCGCCAAGGACGTGGGGCGGCTGGTGGGCGGCCCCGCCGACGGCGCCATGTTCGCGCC
>JAEUPH010000259.1 GCA_016790395.1 Rubrivivax sp.
CGATGGTTCTGAACCTCGTCTGGGTGGGCTTCATCCTCGTCGGTTTCGTGGTCGCGCTCGTGCGCCTGGCGCAGGGCGACCTGGCGATCTTCACGAAGGTCATCACCGCACTCTTCGACACCGCGAAGACCGGCTTCGACATCAGCCTGGGTCTGGTGGGGATCATGAGCCTGTGGCTGGGGCTGATGAAGATCGGCGAGCAGGCCGGGATGATCCAGCTCTTCGCCAAGGCGGTGGGGCCGCTCTTCAGGCGTTTGTTCCCCGACATCCCGCCCAACCACCCGGCTGGCGGCAGCATCGTCATGAACGCCAGCGCCAACATGCTGGGGCTGGACAACGCCGCCACGCCGCTGGGCCTGAAGGCCATGCGCGAACTTCAGGAGATCAACCCGCAGAAGGACGTGGCCAGCAACCCGATGATCATGTTCCTGGTGCTGAACACAGCCGGCATCACGCTGATCCCGACCAGCGTGATCGCCATGCGCCAGAGCATCGCCATCGAACAGGGCGTGCAAGGCTTCAACGCGGCCGACATCTTCCTGCCCACGCTGATCGGCACCTTCATCAGCTTCGTGGCCGGCCTGGTGGCGGTGGCCTGGGTGCAGCGCATCCGGCTCTGGCAGGGGCCCATCCTGGCCTTCTTCGCCGGCTTCGGCGCCTTGATGGCGGGGCTGTACCTTGCGCTCTCGGGCCTGCCGCCCAAGCAGATGGCCGAAGTCATCGGCCTCATCGGCAGCGGCGTGATCTTCGGCGTGATCGTGCTCTTCGTGGCCGCGGGTGCGTGGCGGCGCATCAACGTCTACGAGGTCTTCGTCGACGGTGCGAAGGAAGGCTTCCAGGTCGCGGTGACCATCATTCCGTACCTCATCGCCATCCTGGCCGCGATCTCGGTCTTCCGCAGCACCGGCTGCATGGACTTCGTCATCGCCGGCATCGCTTCACTCGTCGGCGCCCTGGGCATGAACACCGACTTCGTGCCGGCGCTGCCCGTGGGCCTGATGAAGACGCTCTCGGGCAGCGGCGCGCGCGGGCTGATGATCGACGTGATGAAGACCTACGGCGTGGAAAGCTTCCAGGGCCGGCTCGCGGCCATCATCCAGGGCAGCACCGAGACCACCTTCTACGTGCTGGCCGTGTACTTCGGCAGCGTGAACATCCGCAAGACGCGCTACGCGCTGAGCTGCGGGCTGTTCGCCGACGCGGTGGGCCTGGTGGGCGCCATCCTCGTCGGCTACGCCTTCTACGGGCACTTGGCCTGAATCAGGCCGCGCTCTGCGCAGGCTTCTCGCGCGGCGCGGTGCGCAGGCTGGCCACCATGGTCACGGCGAGGATGGCCACCACCACGCCCAGCGACACCAGCACCGGCACCTTGATGATGTCGATCAGCATCATCTTCGTGCCGATGAACACCAGCACCACCGCCAGGCCGTAGCTGAGCAGGTGGAACTTGGACGCCATGGCGGCGAGCAGGAAGTACATCGCGCGCAGGCCCAGGATGGCGAACACGTTGCTCGTCAGCACGATGAAGGGGTCGGTGGTGATGGCGAAGATGGCCGGGATGCTGTCCACCGCGAAGATCACGTCCGTCAGGCCCACCAGCGCGATCACCAGCAGCAGCGGCGTGGCAATGCGCTTGCCGTTCTCCACCGTGAAGAAGCGCTCGCCGTCGAAACTCTTGCTGACGGGCAGCACGCGGCGAAGCAGCTTCAGTGCGGGGTTGCTCTCCAGGTCGGGCTCCTTGCCGGCCGCCCACCACATCTTCACGCCCGTCAGCAGCAGGAAGGCGCCGAAGACGTACAGCACCCAATGGAACTGCGTGATCAGCCAGGCGCCGACCAGGATCATCACCGTGCGCAGCACGATGGCACCGATGATGCCGATCATCAGCACCCGCTTCTGGAACGCCGGCGGCACCGCGAAGTAGGTGAAGATCATCAGGAACACGAAGATGTTGTCCACCGCCAGGCTCTTCTCGATGAGATAGCCGGTGAGGAACTCCATGCTCTTGGTGTTGGCCACGGCCGTGCCATGGTCCTGCGCCACGGCCCACCAGAAGAGGCCGTTGAAGGCCAGGCTCAGCGCCACCCAGATGACGCTCCAGCGCAGCGCTTCCTTGACGCCCACCTCGTGGGCGCCCTGCTTGCTGAGCACGACGAAATCGACGAACAGGGCGGCCAGCACGGCCACCACGAAGAAAATCCACAGCCACAGGGGCGCAATGGTGTCCACGGACACTCTCCTTTTCGACGGAAACGGTGGAAGGTTTCGCGTCGAAAGGTCTTGCGGGCGGTGTGGCCCTGCGGTCCCGGGCCACAGGCGGGCGCCTGCGACCGTACTGACGGGGGGCCGCCGCGGTGGGGAACCGCGTGCTACTCCCCTTTCGACGGGCAGGATGCTAACCGCGCCCGGCAAGGCCCCGCGCGCCGCGGGGCCAGCCCGGACTCAGTCTTCGTCGTGCGCCTGGTAGGCCGCGCAGAGCTGCTGCTGCACGTTGGGCGGCACGGCCTGGTAGTGCGCGAACTCGATGACGTAGCGGCCCTGCCCGCCTGTCAGCGCGTTCAGCCGCGACTGGTAGTTGGACAGTTCCGACAGCGGCACCTGGCCGCGCACCACCATGCTGCCGGGCATGCCGTTGGCCGTGCCGGTGACGAGGCCGCGCTTGGCCGAGAGGTCGCCGGTGATGTCACCCAGCGTGCCGTCGGGCGCCGTGATCTCGATGTTCACGATCGGCTCCAGCACCACCGGCCTGGCCTCGCGCAGCGCACCCAGCGTGGCCTTGCGCGCGGCGGTGACGAAGGCGATCTCCTTGCTGTCCACGCTGTGGCTCTTGCCGTCGTAGACGATGACGCGCACGTCCACCACCGGGTGGCCGCTGATGGCGCCCAGCGTGAGCGCCTCGCGCACGCCCTTTTCCACCGCAGGGATGAAGGCGGTGGGGATGGTGCCGCCCTTGACGGCGTCCACGAACTCGTAGCCCGTGCCCGCGGGCAGTGACTCGACGCGCAGAAAGACCTCGCCGAACTGCCCGGCGCCGCCGGTCTGCTTCTTGTGCCGGTGGTGGCCCTCGGCCTTGCCGGTGATGGTCTCGCGGTAGGCGATGCGCGGCGGCCGCGTGTTGACCTCGAACTTGTAGGTCTCCTTCATGCGCTCCAGCAGCACGCGCAGGTGCAGCTCGCCCAGGCCGTACACCACGGACTCGTTGTTCACGGCCACGTGCTCCACCTTCAGGCAGGGGTCCTCGTCGATCAGCTTGCCCAGGATCTCCCACAGCCGTTGCTCGTCGCCGTGGCGCTTGGGCTCGATGGCGATGCCGTGCACGGGCTTGGGCAGGTCCAGCGGCAGCAGGTGGATGCGCTCGTCGTCGGCGGCGTCGTGCAGCACGGCGTCGTACTGCAGCGCGTCCACCTTGGCCACGGCGGCGATGTCACCCGGCACGGCCTGCTGCACTTCCACCAGTTCCTTGCCCTGCACCAGGTACAGGTGGCTCACCTTGAAGGGTTTGCGCCCATGGCCCACGTAGAGCTGCATGTTCTGCGTGATGGTGCCCTGGTGCACGCGGAAGATGCCCAGCCGGCCCACGAAGGGGTCCACCGTCACCTTGAAGACGTGAGCCAGCACATGCGCCGCGGGGTCGGGCGTGGCGTGCATGGCCTCGGGTTCGCCGCCGGCGATGTCGTCGCGCAGGAAGTCGGGCGGGTTGGCCTCCGTCGGGTTGGGCAGCAGCTGGACGATGACGTCCAGCAGCTCGGCGATGCCGGCGCCGCTCTTGGCCGAGGTGAAGACGACCGGAATCAGGTGGCCTTCGCGCAGCGCCTGTTCCAGTGGCGCGTGCAGCTCGGTGGCGGGCACGTCGCCGTCGTTGAGGTAGCGGTCGACGAAGGCCCCGTCGACCTCGACGACCTGCTCCACGAGTGCGCGGTGGGCGGCGTCGACGTCGCCGAAATCGCTGCTGCCGGTGCGGTTGAAGAAGCAGTCCACCACGCGCGCACCGCCATCGGCGGGCAGGTTCAGCGGCAGGCACTCCTTGCCGAAGGCGGCCTGGATGTCGGCCAGCACCTGCGGCAGCTTCACGCCGGGCACGTCGATGCGGTTGACGATGATGAGGCGGTCGAGGTGGCGCGCGGCGGCGTAGTCCATCATGCGCCGCGCCACGGGTTCGATGCCGGTGGCGGCGTTGATGACGATGGCGGCCGTTTCCACCGCTTCCAGCGCGGGCAGGCTCTGGCCCAGGAAGTCGGGCCCGCCCGGCGTGTCGATGACGTGGATGCGCGTGTCGGCGTGCGCGAGATGCATCACGGCCGAGTTCAGCGAGTGCTGCATGCGCTTTTCCAGCGGGTCGAAGTCGCTGACGGTGCTGCCTCTTTCCACCGTGCCGGGCGTGTGGATGGCGCCGGCGCGTGCCAGCAAGGCTTCAGCCAGGGTCGTCTTGCCTGCCGCCGCCGGGCCCACCAGGGCCAGGGTTCTGAGGGCGGCAGGGCCCACTGGGCTGCCGGGGAGGGATGCGGCCATGGAAGGTCTCCTGCAACGGGCCGCCGATGCGGCGGCGGATGCAGGCCAGCGTATTCCTTTGGGCACAGGGCCACAAGGCCGGCCGGTCGCGCTGCCAGGGCGCCGGCGCGGCCGCTTGCGAAAGATCAACCGCCAGGGCTGCGCCGGGCCCGGGGCCGTGCCCGCTGCGCCACGGCGCGCTGCGCGTCAGGCGCAGGCGCTGCGCCGGCGGCGCGCGACGGCCAGCACGACCAGTGCACCGGCGCCCAGCAGCGCGGCGCTGCCGGGTTCCGGCACCGCGGCGACGCTGGAGCCGACGCCGGTGAGCGAGACGTAGAAGTCCAGCGTCTTCGGCTGGTCGGTGTCGTTGACGAAGAAGTTGGTGAGCGTCAGCGTTCCCGAAGCCGAAAGCGCCTGGGAGTCGGTCATGAACGTGGCGTAGCCGGCGTTGACGACGGCGCGCGGTCCGATCGCAAAACCCACGCTCGGGCCCCCGCCGCTGAAACTGCCCGGCTCGCCGTCGAAGCTGATGGCGGCAGCAGTGACGGAGGCCGAGTCGCACACGTCGCCGTCGCAGCGGCCGTCCTGGCTGAGCGAGTAGTGGAGGTCCACGTCCAGCCGCAGGGTCACGAAGGGGGCCAGCGTGAGCAGGCCATTGCCTTGCACGACGGAACCTGCGCGGGCGCTGGCCGTGGCGGCCTGGTGGGCGCCGCTGCCCATCACCACGAGCTGCATCCCTGGCTCGGTGACGCTGGCGACATAGCCCAGCGCTGCAGTGCCGTCGGACATCATCACCTGTCCGCCCGCTGGCAGCAGTTGCGGGCCGGTGCCGGCCCAGAGCTGGCTGCTGCTGGTGTAGTTCGCCCACAGGTTGGCCGAAGGCAGCGTCGTGGTGGCGCCACCGGCGAGCAGGTAGGCACTGGTGTTGCCATTGCCGTCGAAGGCAAAGCCGCCCGGCGGCAAGGGGTTGCCGTCGGCATCGAGGGCCGTGAGCACGAACGGGCCCAGCGTGGCGCTGACGCTGAAATCGGCATGGGCGGCCGGCGCCGCGGCGATGCAGGTGGCCGCCAGCAGCGTGCCGAAGGCCCGGCGCGCGGGGCCGGCGTGAAGGGCGTGCAGCTGCGGCATGGTCGTTCCTCCAGGTTGGCGGCGGCCCGCCGGGGCCGGAACCGCTGCGAAGGAGACTAGCCAGGCCGCCGTTACGGGGCCGTTATGCGGCGCTGCCGCCGACCGGCTGGCCCCCCGCGTTCCTGGGGGGGTGGCCGGTCCGGGCTACTGGAACGCCACCTCGGCGAAGCTGCGCAGCTTGCGGCTGTGCAGGCTGCCGGGCCTTTCCTGGCGCAGCAGTTCCACCGCGCGCATGCCGATGCGCAGGTGCTGGTCGACCCGCTCGCGGTAGAAGTGGTTGGCCATGCCGGGCAGCTTGATCTCGCCGTGCAGCGGCTTGTCGCTCACGCACAGCAAGGTGCCGTAGGGCACGCGGAAGCGGAACCCGTTGGCGGCGATGGTGGCACTTTCCATGTCCAGCGCCACGGCACGGCTCTGGCTGAAGCGGCGCTCGGGGCCCGGGTGCGGCAGCAGTTCCCAGTTGCGGTTGTCGGTGCTGGCCACGGTACCGGTGCGCAGGATCTTCTTGAGCTCGTAGCCCTTCAGCTGCGTCACCTCGGCCACCGCCTGCTCCAGCGCCACCTGCACTTCCGCCAGCGCCGGGATCGGCACCCACAGCGGCAGGTCTTCGTCGAGCACGTGGTCTTCACGCATGTAGGCGTGGGCGAGCACGTAGTCGCCCAGCTGCTGGCTGTTGCGCAGCCCGGCGCAGTGGCCGAGCATCAGCCAGGCGTGCGGCCGCAGCACCGCCACGTGGTCGGTGATGGTCTTGGCGTTGGCCGGGCCGACGCCGATGTTGATCATGGTGATGCCGCTGTTGTCGTCGCGCACCAGGTGGTAGGCCGGCATCTGTGGCAGGCGCGGTGGCGGAGCGCCGAGGGCGTCGCCGTCGCGCGGGGCCGCGCCGGCACGGCGCGTCACCACGTTGCCGGGCTCGACGAAGGCTTCGTAGTCCGAGGCCGGGTCGTTCATCAGCGAGTGGCCCAGCTTGATGAATTCGTCGATGTAGAACTGGTAGTTCGTGAACAGCACGAAGTTCTGGAAGCGCTCGGGCGTGGTGCCGGTGTAGTGGCGCAGGCGGTGCAGCGAGTAGTCCACGCGCGGCGCCGTGAACAGCGCCAGCGGCTGGGCTTCGCCGGGTGCCGGGTCGTGCGAACCGTTGGCGATGCCGTCGTCCATCACGCGCAGGTCAGGCAGGTCGAAGAGGTCGCGCATCTTCAGCCGGCGCTCGGGGCTCATGCTGCCTTCGAGGTGGTCCTGCTCGGCGAGCGAGAAGTGCACGGGAATCGGCTGCGCACTGGTGCCCACCTCGATGGACACGCCGTGGTTCTGCAGCAGCAGCTTGAACTGCTCCAGCAGATAGGGGCCGAAGAGGTCGGGCCGCGTGACGGTGGTCTCGAAGGTGCCGGGGCCGGCCACGAAACCGTAGCTCAGGCGCGAATCGGCGCGGGCCACGGTGTCGGTGCGCACGCGCACGAAGGGGTAGCAGGCCCGCACATGCTGGCCGTCGTCCTGACCGGCCACGAAGCGCTGCAGCGCGCCACGCAGGTGGTCCACGCTGGACCGGTAGATGGCCTGCACCTGGGCCAGGGCGGCTTCAGCATCGGTGAAGCGCGCGGGTGCGATGAACAGGGGGAGGGAGGTCATGTCGCGTTTTCCTTCTTGTTATATGGACGCGACATTATCCCAGGCCCCGCTAAAGGATGTACCTGGACAGGTCTTCGTCACGTGCCAGATCACCGAGCCGGGCGTCCACGGCGGCGGCGTCCACCGTCACCGTCTGCCCGCCACGGTTGGGCGCGTCGAAGCTGATGTCGTCCAGCAGCCGCTCCATCACCGTGGCCAGCCGGCGTGCGCCGATGTTCTCGGTGCGCTCGTTGACGTCGAAGGCGATCTGCGCCAGCCGCCGCACCGCATCGGGCTCGATCCGCAGCGTGACGCCTTCGGTCGCCAGCAGCGCCTGGTACTGCTTCACCAGGCTGGCGTGCGTGCTCTGCAGGATGGCCTCGAAGTCGTCCACCGACAGCGAGCTCAGCTCCACCCGGATGGGGAAGCGGCCCTGCAGCTCGGGGATCAGGTCGCTGGGCTTGGCGAGGTGGAAGGCGCCGCTGGCGATGAAGAGGATGTGGTCGGTCTTCACCATGCCGTACTTGGTGGAGACGCTCGTGCCTTCCACCAGCGGCAGCAGGTCGCGCTGCACGCCCTGCCGGCTGACCTCCGCGCCGCCATGCTCCTGGCGCGAGGCCACCTTGTCGATCTCGTCGATGAAGACGATGCCGTTGCCCTCGGCGTTGGCCACCGCCGCGGCGCGCACGTCGTCCTCGTTCACCAGCTTGCCGGCCTCTTCGTCGACCAGCAGCTTCATCGCTTCGCCGATCTTCAGCTTGCGCGTCTTGCGGCGCTGGCCGCCGGCGTTGGCGAACAGGCCCTTGAGCTGCTCGGCCATCTCTTCCATGCCCTGCTGGCCCAGGATCTCCAGCGTGGGCTTGGGCTCGGCCAGGTCGAGCTCGATCTCCTTGTCGTCCAGCGTGCCTTCCCGCAGGCGCTTGCGCATCACCTGGCGCGCGGTGCTGTCGGTGGCAGCGACCTCACCCCGCGGCGGCGGGACCAGGGCGTCCAGCACACGTTCTTCGGCGGCGTCCTGCGCGGCGGCGCGGCGCGTGCGCATCTGGCGCTCGCGTTCCTGCTTCACGGCCACGTCCACGAGGTCGCGCACGATGGTGTCGACGTCCTTGCCGACATAGCCCACCTCGGTGAACTTGGTGGCCTCCACCTTGATGAAGGGCGCGTCGGCCAGCCGCGCCAGCCGGCGCGCGATCTCGGTCTTGCCGACGCCGGTGGGGCCGATCATCAGGATGTTCTTCGGCGTGATCTCGTGCCTCAGCGCCCCTTCCACCTGCTGGCGCCGCCAGCGGTTGCGCAGCGCGATGGCCACGGCGCGCTTGGCGGCGTTCTGGCCGACGATGTGCTTGTCCAGTTCGCTGACGATCTCCTGCGGCGTCATGCCCATCATGCCCCCTCGCCCAAGGCTTCCAGCGTGTGGTTCTGGTTGGTGTAGATGCAGATGTCGCCGGCGATCTCGAGGCTGCGCTTGACGATCTGTGAAGGCGGCAGCTCGGTGTGTGCCAGCAGCGCGCGCGCCGCGGCCTGCGCGAAGGCGCCGCCCGAGCCGATGGCCACGATGCCGTGCTCGGGTTCCAGCACGTCGCCGTTGCCGGTGATGATGAGCGAGGCCGTCCTGTCGGCCACCGCCAGCATGGCCTCCAGGCGGCGCAGCACGCGGTCGGTTCGCCAGTCCTTGGTCAGCTCGATGGCCGCGCGCTGCAGGTGGCCCTGGTGCTTCTCCAGCTTGGCCTCGAAGCGCTCGAACAGCGTGAAGGCGTCGGC
>JAEUPH010000280.1 GCA_016790395.1 Rubrivivax sp.
CTCGCCCACCGTGTCCTACCAGCTCTTCCAGCGTCGGGGAAAAGCCGATGCGGCGACCCCCGATTTCGCCGCCACGGTGGCCTCCCTGCCCCCCGGCCCCGACCTGCCGCCCTTCGCGGCCGATTCCCAGCCCCTGGGCGGCGATTCCCTGCCCGCCCATGCGGATTCGCTGCCCTCGGACATCGACCTCGGCGCCGCCGACCTGGGCCACGACAGCCAGCCCCTGCCCGTGGAGCTGCGGCCGACCCAGGCCCATGTCGGCCGCTACGCGCTGAAGGGCCTGCTGGGCACCGGCGGCCTGGGCCAGGTGCATGAGGCCTGGGACCCGCTGCTGTCGCGCGCGGTGGCGGTGAAGATGCTGCAGTTCGACAGCGACCCGGCCGTGCGCCAGCAGCTGGACGACCTGTTCCTGAACGAGGCCCGCGCCGCCGCCGGGCTGTCGCACGCCCACATCGTCACGGTGCACGACGCCGGCCTGTCCGAACACGGTGTCTACATCGCGATGGAGCGGCTGCAGGGGCAGGACCTCCGCCAGCGCCTGGCTGGCGGCTGGCTGCCCACGCCGGCACAGGCCGCGCAGCTGGTGCGGCGCGTGGCCGACGCCCTGGCCTACGCCCACGCACGCGGCGTGGTGCATTGCGACATCAAGCCGGCGAACATCTTCCTCAACAAGCGCGACAAGCCCAAGGTGCTGGACTTCGGCATCGCCCGCATCGCCAACAGCCGTGCCGTGCCCTTGCTGGAAGGCGCCGTGGCCGGCAGCCCGCACTACCTGGCTCCTGAGCAGTTCCTGGGGCAGGCGGTGGATGCGCGCACCGACATCCACGCCCTCGGCGTCGTGTTCTACGAACTGCTGACGCTGCGTCGTGCCTTCCCGGGTGACACGGTGGAGCAGATCAGCACCGCGGTGCTGACCAACCACCCTGCGCCGGCCCACGAGGTGCGGCCCGGCGTGCCGCGCACTCTGGCCGGCATCGCCGCCAAGGCCATGGCGAGGGAGCCGGGCAACCGCTACGTCAGCGCTGCCGAGATGGCCGCCGACCTGCGTCGCTGGGCCGAACGGCATCCGCATCACGAGGCCGAAACCGAACTGCCGCGCTCCACGCCGCCCGCCGAGGCGGCCCCTGCGCAGCAGGCCCAGCTCACGGGCCGACTGCCCGCGGCAGCCCTGTTGCTGGGCGCGGTGGCCGCCGGCGCCATCGCCATGGCCGCCCTCTCGCGTCGGCCGGCACCGGTGACAGACCCGCCTCCGCCACCCGTCGCCGCGGCGCCGGGGGCCGCGGCCCCGCCAGCGGCGGTCCCGGCTGCCGAAGCCGCCGCCGTGCCCGCCGACGCCGCCACACCGCCGACCACGACCGAAGCCCCCGGCCTTGCCGCGCCGGCCGCTGCGCGCCCGGCGGTCGCCGCGAAGCCCAAGACCGCCGCGCCGGCGCGCGACGCGCGGCCCCAGGCCGCGCCGGCCCCGACCGCCGCACCGCCCGTCACCGGCCAGCTGCAGCTGGCCATCACGCCCTGGGGCCAGGTGGAGGTGGACGGTCAACCCGCCGGCACCACGCCGCCGCTGACACGGCTGACGCTGAGCGAAGGCACGCACAGCATCACGGTGCGCAACGAAGATTTCCCGCCCTTCACCGTCGTCGTCCAGGTGAGCGCCGACAAACCGGTGACGGTGCGCCACCGCTTCAACCCATGAACCGCCTTCCCCTGGCCTGGATGCTGGCGCTGGCCCTGGGCGGTTGCGCCGCGCCGCCGCCGCCGGCCCCGCCGCCGGGACTGGCCGACCTCATGGAGCGCCCGGCCGAGCGCGCGCTCTTCGAGGGCATCCGCGCCTACGACGACGGCCAGTACCCGCAGGCCGAAGCCGCCTTGCGCAAGGCCCTGGCGGCCGGCCTGCGCAGCGGCCGCGACCGCGCCAGCGCACACAAGCTGCTGGCCTTCATCACCTGCACCAGCGAACGCCTGGCCGAGTGCGAAGCCGCCTTCCGCGCCGCGCGCGCGGCCGACCCGGCCTTCGCGCTGAACCGCTCCGAGGCCGGCCATCCGCTGTGGGGACCGGTGTACCGCAAGGTGGTGCCCGAGGTGGCGCGCTGAGAGGCCGGCCGGGGGCCGTCGGTATCATCCCGGCGCCCATGACCCCTGCCCTGCCCTTCCGCCACTCGTTGCGCGTGTACTGGGAAGACACCGACGCCGGTGGCGTCGTGTTCTACGCCAACTACCTGAAGTTCTTCGAGCGCGCGCGCACCGAATGGCTGCGCGCCCTGGGCATCGGCCAGCAGGCGCTGCGCGAGGCCAGCGGCGCGATCTTCGTCGTCACCGACACGCGCCTGAGCTACAAGGCCCCGGCGCGGCTGGACGACTGGCTGGAGGTCAGCGTCGAGCTGCGCGAACGGCGCGCGGCGACCATGACGCTGATCCAGCGCGCCGTGCGCGGCGACACCTTGCTGGCCGAAGGCGAGATCCGCATCGCCTGCGTGGACCAGGGAACCTTCCAGCCACGACGCATTCCACCCGAGATCACCGAGAGGCTCTGAACGCCCATGAACCAAGACCTGTCCATCACCGCGCTCGTCCTGCAGGCCAGCCTCGTCGTGCAGGTGGTCATGGCGGGCCTGGCCCTCACTTCGCTGGCCAGCTGGACGGTCATCTTCGGCAAGCTCTTCGGCCTGAAGAAGGTGCGCGGCAGCAACGAGGAGTTCGAGCGCGAGTTCTGGTCGGGCCGCAGCCTCACCGAACTGAACACCGCGGTGGGCCAGAAGCCGCACACGGCGCCGATGGAGCGCATCTTCGCCAGCGGCATGCGCGAGTTCCTCAAGCTGCGCGAGAAGCGCCTGGACGCCGGCGCCCAGCTCGACGGCGCGCGCCGCGCCATGCGCGCCAGCTTCCAGCGCGAGCTGGACGTCATCGAGAGCAACCTCAGCTTCCTGGCCAGCGTGGCTTCGGTGAGCCCCTACGTGGGCCTGTTCGGCACGGTGTGGGGGATCATGCACGCCTTCGTCGGCCTGTCGAACCTGCAGCAGGTGACGCTGGCCACGGTGGCACCGGGCATCGCCGAAGCGCTGGTGGCCACGGCCATCGGCCTGTTCGCCGCCATCCCCGCGGTGGTGGCCTACAACCGCTTCGCGCGCGACATCGACCGCATCGCCATCACGCTGGAGACCTTCATCGAGGAGTTCAGCAACATCCTGCAGCGCAATGCGGGGGGGTCGGTGGCGGCCACCACGATGGGCAGCGGGGCGCGCTGACATGCCTGCCATCGTCTCCCGCGGCGGCGGCCGGCGCCGCTCGATGAACGAGATCAACATGGTCCCGTTCATCGACGTGATGCTGGTGCTGCTCATCATCTTCATGGTCACCGCGCCGCTCATCACCACCGGCGTGGTGGATCTCCCCAGCGTGGGGAAGAGCCAGCAGCGGCCGCAGAGCGTGATCGAGGTGGTCGTCGGCACCGACGAGAAGCTGCGCCTGAAGCTGGACAGCCAGGAGGCCGTGGGGGTGGCGCTGCCCCAGCTGGCGGCCAAGGTGCGCGACAGCCAGCGCGGCGACGCCAACGTGCCGGTCGTCATCAGCGCCGACAAGAGCGTGCGCTACGAGACCGTGGTGAAGGTGATGGACACGCTGCAGCGGGCCGGCGTCAAGCGTGTGGGCCTGTCGGTGAAGCAGGCCTCCAGCTGAAGCGATGAGCGCTGCCGCTGCCCGCGTGCACGACGTGCTGCTGCCGCAGCCGCCCGGCGGCGTCGGCGCCGGCGCGGCGCTGGCCGTGCTGGTGCATGTGGGCCTGGTGGCGGCGCTCACGGTCTCGGTGGACTGGCGTGCGAGCACGCCCGAGGTGGTGTCCGCGGAACTGTGGGCCGCCGTGCCGCAGGTGGCCGCGCCGGCGGCCGAGCCCGTGCCGCCACCCACGCCGCCGGCCCCGGTGGTGGCGCCGCCGCCACCGCCGCCGGTGGCGGCCCAGCCCACCGAGGCCGACATCGCCATCGAACGCGCCGAACGCAAGAAGGCCGAGGACGAACGCAAGCGTGCCGAGGCCGAAGCCGAGCGCAAGCGCGAACGCGACCGTGAACTGGCCGAAGCCGAGCGCAAGAAGCGTGAGAGGGCCGAGGCGGCGGCACGCGAGAGGGCCGAGGAAGAACGCGCGACCCTTCAGCGCGAGGAAAACCTGCGCCGCATGATGGCCCAGGCCGGCGGCGGCACCGGCGCGCCGGGCAGCACGGGCACCGCCGCCCGCGACGCTGCGCCTTCGGCCACCTACGCCGGGCGCATCGTCGCCGCCGTGCGCAAGAACATCGTCTTCACCGGCGCCGCCGCCACCGAGGCCACCACCGAGGTGGAGGTGCGCACGGCGCCGGCCGGCACCATCCTGTCGGCCCGCATCGTCAAGGCCAGCGGCCACAAGGACTGGGACGAGGCCGTGATGCGCGGCCTGGACAAGACCGCCAAGCTGCCACCCGACACCGACGGCCGCGTGCCGTCGACGCTGCTGCTGGTGTTCAGACCGAAGGAATAGTGGCCGCCAGGCCGCGCCACACGGCGATGGCGCGGCGGTCGCCGCAGGACAGCCGGCGCAGCGCCGGCACCGTCGCCGCCCAGGGCTGCAGCACGCCGCCGCCGGCCGCGCGACGCAGGTTCTCGGCCAGCGCCCGGCCCTCGGCTGCCGCCGCCTCGCCGGCGGCGAACACCTCTGGATGGGACACGCTCTGCAGCGTGGGCCCGGCCTGCACGCGGCCCTGCGGGTCCAGCGCCAACCCGCTGCCGGCCAGCCATTCGGGGGCACCGACGCCGGAGGCCAGCACCGGCACGTCGCAGGCCAGGCGGGCGCCGCTGGACAGCACCACGGCGCCGGGCCGCAGCGCGGTGGCGGGTTCGCGGAACACGGTGATGCGCCGCCGGGCCAGGGCCCGCGCGCCGGCGCGCTGCGCAGCCGCCGGCCAGCCCGGCAGCGGACCTTCGGCACCGGCCACGAGGGCCACGCGCGCACGCTCCGTGCCTTCGGCGCTGAACCTCACGGCGAAGGCCAGCGCGAGTTCGAAAGCCTCGGTCCCGCCGCCGATGACCACGAGATCCAGCACGCGCTGCTGCGACAGCGACAGCACCGCGGGGAGCAGCCGGGCGAAGGTCTCGGCGGGACGCACGAAGAGCGCGTGCTCGCGGGCACCGGGCAGCAGGTCGCGGGCCTGTGCGGCGCCGCCGTCGATGGACAGCTGTTCGTACTCGGCCCGTCGCCCGTCGGCCAGGCGCACGACCCGGGCCCGCGCATCGAGGCCGGCCACCGAGCCGGCCACCAGCGCCACCCCGGCGGCGGCAGCCAGCGGCGACAACGCCACCGTGAGCCGTGCGGGATCGTCACGCCCCGAGACGAGCCGCGGCAGCGATCCCGCAGAGACGGTCTCGCCGCCCGTCGCCACCAACACGGCCTCGACGCCAGCCGGCCGCTCGCGCGCGAAGTCCTGGAGCACCTCGAGATGCGCCGCGCCGGCGCCCAGCAGCACCAGCCGCTTGCTCAGAGCCGCTCCTGAGAGAGCACGTTGATGCCCAGTTCCGCGGCCGGCACCAGTTCGCGGCGGCCGCTGTCGTCGACGAAGCGCAGCCGCAGCCGGTAGCTGCCCGGCACCAGGAACAGGTTGGCCTGCGTGGCACCGTTGGACAGGTCGATGGTCTGCACACTGCCACCATCGGGCCGCAGCACCTCGAACCGGAAGTGTCCCAGGCCGTCGCCGCCCTGGCCGCGCGGCGCCACGCCGAAGCCGTCCACGGCGAAGCGCACGTTGAAGGGGCTGCTCACGGGTTCGCCGTCGCGCAGGTTCACGATCACTGCGCGCTGGCCCTCGGGCCGCGGGCGCGAGATCTCGTCCTCGTACCAGGCGCGGCAGCTGGCTTCGAAGCGCGCGGGATCGATGCGCAAGGGCTCCTTGGGCCGCGGACCGGCCACGTTGACGCGGTACTCGCCGCTGTAGACGAAGTAGGGCCGGTGGTCGTGGTCGGCGAACAGCAGGCGCAGCCGGTGCGGCCCGGGCGCCAGCGCGATGACGGCCCCCGTCTGCCCCTTGCCGTAGTGACGGTGGAAATCGGAGAAGGGGATCTGCGCACCGGGGTTCATGGGCAGCGGGGTGTCCACCAGCATGTGGTGGTGGCCGGCCTTCGGGTTCACCTTGCCGGCCGGCACCACGCCCATGCCGCGGATGGCGAAGTCGACGCGGAAGGGCGAGTAGACCGTCATGCCGTCGCGCAGGTTGGACACGTCCACCGCGGTAGGCTCGTTCAGCCGGACCTGGGTGCGCTCCTTGGTGGTCTGCAGCCAGCAGACGCGCTCACGCTCGTCGCGCGGCAGAGGCTGGGCCAGCGCTGCCACGCTGGCCAGCACGGTCAGCAAGGCGAAGGCGAATCGGGCCTCGTGCATGCACCTTCCTTCCAGGCTTCATCGGTAACGATCCGATTCTGCCAAGCCAGGCGGGTGACTTCGCCTTTCTTTCGGGTGGGTTCAACCCAAACGTCGCGACAACCACGCATCCACCGACCAGCGGCCGGGGCCCCACAGCAGCAGCGCCAGCAACAGGCTGCCCCACCACTGGTGCTGCAGCAGCCCGGCCGGGGCCACCTCGGCCAGGCTCAGCACCGCCACCACGTTGACGACCGACAGCCCCGCAGCGGCGAAGCGCCCGGCCAGACCCAGCGCCAGCAGCACGGGCAGCACGAGTTCGCCACCGGTGCCCATCACGGCCGCCACTTCCGGCGACAGCAGCGGCACGTGGTACTCGTCGGTGAAGAGCGCGACGGTGATCTCCCAATCGCGCAGCTTGGTGAGACCCGAGAGGAAGAAGGCTTGCGCGACGAAGAGGCGGGCCGCCAGCTGCGCCAGGGGCTGAAACTGCTCCAGCAGGGCGATGGCGCGGCGCGCCAGGACGATGGGGGTGTTCAGGGCAGCGATCATGGAGGAAGGGTTCGGGGTTCAGAGGCCGGCGTCCACGACGCCGGCGACGAGGCCGCGGCGCAGCGCGGCGATGAGCCAGGGCTCGAAGTCGAAGTCAGGGCCACCGGCGGCCAGTGCCTGCGCCAGCGGCCGCCGCGCCAGCACGGCGGCGGTGAAGCGCGCCTCGGCCGCCGGCAAGGCCTGCACCGTGGTCCGCCAGCCCTGGCGGGCAACGAAGGCCGCCTCGCCCTGGCCGGCCGCGAAGGCCGCGCGCACGGCCACGAAACGGTCCTCGGCCTCGCTGCGGTGGGCCTGCCAGATGGTGACCACCGGGTGCGGCGACTCGATCAGGGCCGAGCCCGGCACCAGCACGAGCCTCAGCCCGGCGGGGTCGGCTTCGGCCAGGCGTTCCAGGCCCTGCGGTGCGTCGGCGTCGGCCGCGCGCTCCGCCTCGTGCACGGCCCACTCCAGGCGCGCCACGTCGGCCAGGTAGGGCTCGTCGGCCAGCGCCTCGTCGTCGGCGATGAAGGCGGCGAGCGCGCTCCCCCAGCGGGCGATGTCGCCGTCGGTGGCCGGGTGGCGGCGCCAGAACACGCGCGCCAGTGCGGCGAAGGAGGTCTCACCGAGGAGTTGCTGCAGCGTCGGGTAGGCGGCCGCCAGTGCACGTTCGGCCCCGGCACCGGCGTTGGCCTGGTAGGCCGCGAAACCACGCTCGAAGCGCGGGCCGTCGCGCAGCCAGCCGGCCACCACGGCCGGGCGGGCATCGCCCAGCAGTGCACGCAGCAGCATCTGCTGGCGCAGGGCCTCCCGGTCGGCGGGCGCGTTCATGCGGCCACCCCGGCCATCGCGTCGGCGGCGCGACGCGCCTCGTCCAGCAGCACATCGAGGGCGGGCACGTCGGTGTCCCACTCGATGAGCGTGGGCCGCGGGCCCAGCCGCGCAACGGCGTGCCGGTAGACCTGCCACACCGGCGGGTGCACGCGGCCGCCGTGGTCGTCGATCACGATGTCGCCGCTGTCGTTGTAGCCGGCGAGGTGGATTTCGCCCACATGCGCCGGTTCGATGGCGTCCACCCAGCGGCAGGCCGCGGCGACGGCCGCAGCTTCATCGCGGTAATCGTTGAGCGTGTTGACGACGATGTTGTTGACGTCCAACAGCACGCCGCAGCCGCTGCGCCGCGCCAGTTCGTTGAAGAAGGCGGGCTCGGCCATCTCGTCGTCGGCCCAGTGCAGGTAGGCGGACAGGTTCTCCACCAGGATGGGGCGCTGCAGGGCGTCCTGCGTGCGCTGCACGTTGGCCACCAGGATGTCGAGCGCCGCACGCGTGTGGGCGATGGGCAGCAGATCGGCGCCGTGCACCACGGGCCCGCCGCTCCTGCGCGGGGCGCGGGCGAAGGAGGCGTGGTCGCTCACGCGAACGGGGTCGATGCGGCGCGCCAGGGCCGCCAGGCGACGCAGGTGCTCGGGATCCAGCCCGGCGGCCGAGCCCAGCGCCAGCCCCACGCCATGCAGGCTGACGGGCCAGCGCTCGCGCGCCGACTGCAGCACCGCCAGCGCGGCACCGCCTTCGGCGAAGAAGTTCTCGGCGTGAACCTCCACGAAGTCGAGCCCGGCGCCCGCGGCGGGGTCGCCGAGCAGGGCTTCGTAGTGGGGTTGCCGCAGGCCGATGCCGACCATTTCAAGCGAGTGCGACATCGGCGCGGGCGTCGTTCAGTTCAGAGGCTTCAGCCGCCGCTCACTTCTTCATCTTGGCCTTGGCCTCGGCTTCGGTCATGC
>JAEUPH010000043.1 GCA_016790395.1 Rubrivivax sp.
CCGGGGAAGTCGTACTTGCTCAGCAGTTCGCGGACTTCCATTTCCACGAGCTCGAGCAGCTCGGCGTCGTCCACCATGTCGCACTTGTTCATGAAGACGATGATGTACGGCACGCCCACCTGGCGCGCCAGCAGGATGTGCTCGCGGGTCTGCGGCATGGGGCCGTCGGCAGCCGACACCACCAGGATGGCGCCGTCCATCTGCGCCGCACCCGTGATCATGTTCTTCACGTAGTCGGCGTGCCCGGGGCAGTCGACGTGCGCGTAGTGGCGGTTGGCCGTCTCGTATTCAACGTGCGCGGTGTTGATCGTGATGCCGCGCGCCTTCTCTTCCGGCGCCGCGTCGATCTGGTCGTACGCCTTGGCTTCACCACCAAACTTCGCCGCCAGGATCGTCGTGATCGCCGCCGTCAGCGTCGTCTTGCCATGGTCCACGTGCCCAATCGTGCCCACGTTCACGTGCGGCTTGGTGCGTTCAAACTTGCCTTTTGCCATTTCCTCAAGTCTCCTGGCTGAGAGATTCCGACAGATGAATGGATGGTGCCCATGGCGGGAATCGGACCCGCGACCTCCCCCTTACCAAGGGGGTGCTCTACCACTGAGCCACATGGGCATCGGTACGGGTCTGGCGACTGCCCGGCCGTTGCAACCGCCAGACCCGTAACGACGCTGAAAACCGACGCCGCTGACTGCTACTCACCAAGCCTTCCTTGGAGCGGGAGACGGGAATCGAACCCGCGTCATTAGCTTGGAAGGCTAAGGTTCTGCCATTGAACTACTCCCGCTTGGGCCCGCTCGGGATCCACCCCCGGGAACGCCCCCGAAGGACGCTTTTCTCTGGTGGAGGAGGCTGGATTCGAACCAGCGTAGGCGTAAGCCAACAGATTTACAGTCTGCCCCCTTTAGCCACTCGGGCACCCCTCCGGAGAGCCAGCGAGTATAGCACGCAGTTTGTCTACGGCAGCACCCAGTCGATGGCCCCACGGCCGGCCGCCCCCAGCAGCCGGTTCGCTTCGGCAAAGTGCCCGCAGCCGATGAAGGGCGTGGGCGGGCGCGTGGCCGACAGCGGCGAAGGGTGGTTGGCCTGGAGCACCGGGTGCTGCGGCCCGGCCGCTGCCAGCAAGGGCGCCTTGGCCTGGGCGTGCGCGCCCCAGAGCATGAACACCACCGGCGCGGGAGATCTTGCTGCTTCAATGCAAATGGCGTCAGTAAGCGCCTGCCAACCTAGTCTGGCGTGACTGGCGGGCCGGCCGTCTTCAACGGTCAGGGTGGTGTTGAGCAGCAGCACGCCCTGTTGCGCCCAGGGCACCAGCGACCCTGAACCCAGGGCCGAGCCCCCCACGGAGCGGGCGATCTCCTTGCGGATGTTCCTGAGGCTCGGCGGCACGCGGACACCGGAAGGCACGGAGAAGGCCAGGCCCTCGGCTTGCCCCGGGCCGTGGTAGGGGTCCTGGCCGAGGATGAGGACCCGCAGCCGGGTGCGCGGCGTCAGGGCCAGGGCCCTGAAGGGCTCGGGCGGATAGACGACGGCACCCGAGGCCACACGCGCATCGACGGCAGCGATCGTCGCCCGGCCCGCAGGACCCGCGGCCCAGGCCTGCAGCAGCGGCTGCCAGTCGCCGAAATCATCCGCCAGCTGCTCGGCAAGCGGCCGCGTCAGTTGCGCACTCAATCGAAGAGCGCGGCCAGGGCCGCGCCGGGGTCTTCGGCGCGCATGAAGGCCTCGCCGACGAGGAAGGCATTGACGGACGCAGCGCGCATCCGCTGAACATCGGCGCGGCCCAGGATGCCGGACTCGGTGACCAGCAGCCTGCCCTTCGGCACACGCGGCAGCAGACCCAGCGTGGTGTCCAGCGTGACCTCGAAGGTGCGCAGGTTGCGGTTGTTGATGCCCACGAGCGGCGTCTTCAGCTTCAGGGCACGGTCAAGTTCTTCGCCGTCGTGCACCTCCACCAGCACGTCCAGGCCCAGGGCCAGCGCGGTGGCTTCGAGGTCGGCCATCAGCGCGTCGTCCAGGCAGGCGGCGATGAGCAGGATGGCATCCGCGCCGATGGCGCGCGCCTCGAACACCTGGTAGGCATCGACCATGAAGTCCTTGCGCAGCACCGGCAGCGCGCAGGCCGCCCGCGCCTGCTGCAGGAAGGCGGCGCTGCCCTGGAAGAAGCGCTCGTCGGTCAGCACGCTGAGGCAGGCCGCGCCGTGGCGGGCGTAGCTGTCGGCGATCTCCGCCGGCACGAATCGCTCACGCAGCACGCCCTTGCTGGGGCTGGCCTTCTTCACCTCGGCAATGACGGCGGCCTGCCCGGCGGCCACCTTGGCCTGCATCGCCGCTGCAAAGCCGCGGACGTCGCGCCGCGCCTCGGCCTCCTCGCGCCAGCTGGCCAGGCTGCGGTGCGCGCGGCCGGCGGCGATCTCTTCGCGCTTGACGGCGACGATCTTGTCGAGGATGTCGCTCATGGAACGGCCAGTTCCTTGGACCTGGCCACGAACTGGTGCATCTTTGCCAGAGCCTTGCCCGACGCAATGGCCTCGCGCGCCAGCGCGATGCCATCGGCCATGGTCGGCGCCAGGTTGGCGGCATAGAGCGCCACGCCGGCGTTGAGCACGACGATGTCGCGCGCCGGGCCGCTTTCGTTGTCCAGCACCGCCTGCATCAGCGCCCGGCTCTGCTCGGGCGTCTCCACCTTGAAGGCACGGCTGCTGGCCATGGTCATGCCGAAGTCCTCGGGATGGATCTCGTACTCGCGAATGGCGCCGTCCCTGAACTCGCCCACCATCGTGGAAGCCCCCAGCGACACCTCGTCCATGCCATCGCGCCCGTAGACCACCACGGCGTGCTCGGCACCCAGGCGCTGCAGCGCACGCACCTGGATGCCCACGAGGTCGGGGTGGAACACGCCCATCAGGATGTTGGGCGCGTCGGCCGGGTTGGTGAGCGGGCCCAGGATGTTGAAGATGGTTCGCACGCCCAGCTCACGACGCACCGGCGCCACGTTCTTCATCGCCGGGTGGTGGTTGGGAGCGAACATGAAGCCGATGCCGGTGTCCGCGATGCAGCGAGACACGGCCTGGGGCGACAGCGTCATCGGCACGCCGAGCGCTTCCAGCACGTCGGCGCTGCCGGACTTGGACGAAACGCCCCGGTTGCCATGCTTGCTGACCCGGGCCCCGCAGGCCGCGGCCACGAACATCGAGCAGGTGCTGATGTTGAAGGTGTGCGAGCCGTCGCCGCCGGTGCCCACGATGTCCACCAGGTGCGTGCGGTCGGCCACATCCACCTTGGTGGAGAACTCGCGCATCACTTGCGCGGCGGCGGTGATCTCGCCGATGGTCTCCTTCTTCACGCGCAGGCCCACCAGCATGGCGGCCATCATCACCGGGGACATCTCGCCGCTCATGATGCGACGGACCAGCGACAGCATCTCGTCGTGGAAGATCTCGCGGTGCTCGATGGTGCGGGTCAGCGCCTCGTGATTGCTGATGGGCATGGCAGGCTCCTCGGTCTTCTTCATAGATGCTGCCGCAGCACGGCCACGGCCCGTTGGATGTCGTCGGCCTGCACGTCCAGGTGCGTCACCAGGCGCAGGCGGTAGAGGCCGGTGCAGAGCACACCATGTTCGGCCAGGCGCTCGACCACGCCGGGCGCCCTTTCCGGCGCCAGATCGATGAACACGATGTTGGTCTGTGGCAACTGCACGGTGACGCCCGGCAGACCCTGCAGCCCTGCGGCCAGCGTGCGGGCGTTGGCATGGTCTTCGGCCAGGCGCTCGACGTGATGGTCCAGCGCGTGCAGCGCCGCCGCGGCCAGGATGCCGGCCTGGCGCAGGCCGCCGCCGGCCATCTTGCGGATGCGCAGCGCGCGCGCGATGAAGTCCTTCGGACCGACCAGCGCCGAGCCCACGGGCGCGCCCAGCCCCTTGCTGAAGCAGACGGAAACGGTGTCGAAGGGCGCCGCGAGCTGCCGTGCCGGCACGCCCGAAGCCACCGCCGCGTTGAAGAGCCGCGCGCCGTCCAGGTGGGTGGCCAGGCCCTTGCGCTTTGCCAGCGACGTGGCGGCTTCCACATACGCCGCCGGCAGCACCTGCCCGCCGAAGGTGTTCTCCAGCGCCAGCAGCCGCGTGCGCGCGAAGTGCGCGTCGTCGGGCTTGATGGCGGCTTCGATGTCTTCCAGCCGGATCGTGCCGTCAGGCTGGTTTGCCAGCGGCTGCGGCTGGATGCTGCCCATCACGGCCGCGCCGCCGCCTTCGTAGCGGTAGGTGTGCGCGCCCTGGCCGACCAGATACTCGTCGCCGCGCTGGCAATGCGCCATCAGCGCGCACAGGTTGCTCTGCGTGCCGCTGGGCATGAAGAGCGCGGCTTCCTTGCCCAACAGCGCGGCGATGCGCACCTGCAGCGCGTTGACCGTGGGGTCGTCGCCGAAGACATCATCGCCCACCTCGGCAGCCATCATCGCCGCGCGCATGGCCGGCGTGGGCCGCGTGACGGTGTCGCTGCGCAAGTCGATGGGCTTCACCGCACACGCTCCAGGAAGTTCTTCAGCAGCGCGTGGCCATGCTCGCTGAGGATGCTCTCCGGATGGAACTGCACGCCTTCCAACGGCAGGCTGCGGTGACGCACGCCCATGATCTCACCGTCGTCGGTGCTGGCGGTGACCAGCAGTTCAGGCGGCAGCGTCGTGCGCTCGATGGCCAGCGAGTGGTAGCGCACCACGTCGAACCTCTCGGGAAGTCCGTGGAACACGCCCTGCTGGTCGGTGGTGATGGTGCTGGTCTTGCCGTGCATCTGCACCTGCGCCCGCACCACACGGCCGCCGAGCGCGGCGCCCATGGCCTGGTGGCCCAGGCACACGCCCAGCATCGGCAGCTTGCCGGCGAAGTGGCGGATGGCCTCCACGCAGATGCCGGCCTCGGCCGGGCTGCAGGGGCCGGGCGACAGCACCAG
>JAEUPH010000049.1 GCA_016790395.1 Rubrivivax sp.
CCGCCCGCTCCGCCGCCACCCGCAGCGGCTGCACCTGCACCTGCACCTGCACCCGTGGCCGCGGCGCGTGCGGCTTCGGCGCCGGCCGTGGCCGTGGTGGCCCCCGCGACCACGGGTGACGCCGACGTCAACGCCTTCAACCGCCTGCTCAAGCCCGCCGGCCGTGCCAACCGGCCGGCCACGGAGTCCGGCATCCACGACCCCGCCAACGACATGACGCTGCAACTGCAGCCGCCCTCGGTGGCCTTCGCCAAGCTGCCGCGCAGCAGCGCGGGCAACCACGTCGACTGGGTGAAGTCGCTGGCCAGCAAGGCCATCGAGCCGCGCTGGGACCGCAGCGACCCTGCCGCCGCCGCCATCGTGATGGACCTCAACATCGTGCGCGAAGTGAAGGGCTCCATGCCCGACGTCGTCTACCCGCACAAGCAGCACACCGAGTGGCTGGACTGCTCCAACTGCCACCCCAAGATCTTCATCCCGCAGAAGGGCGCCAACCAGATCAGCATGGCCTCCATCCTGCTCGGGCAGAAGTGCGGCGTCTGCCACGGCAAGGTGGCCTTCCCGGTGTCGGAATGCCGGCTGTGCCATTCGCGCAAGAAGGCGGCGGCCACCGTGGCGGCCGACGTGCGGCCTTGAGGCTTGCCATGAAGCACTGGGCGCCGGCGCTGCTGCTGGCCGCCTGCGCCGGTGCGGCGCAGGCCGACGAGACGCGCGCGCAGCTGGAGCAGCGGCTGCGCCTGGTGGCGCGCCTGTTCGCCGACCCCGCCGGCGTGCAGCGCATCGCCGTCAGCGGCCAGGCCGTGGCCGCGCAGCACCTGGACGAGGCGCGGGTTCACCATGCGCTGGCCGAGTCGGCGCTGGCCGCCGGCGACCTGGCGGCGGCGCGGCGCGAAGTCGACGAGGCGCTGCGCCACCTGGGCCAGGCGCGCCGCCTGGCGCCCGATGCCGCCGCGCAGCAGACCGTGGCACGCCAGCGCCTGGCACAGAAGCAGGCCGCGCTGGAACGGCTGGTGGAGTCCTGGCGTTCGCGCATGACCGAGCAGCAGGCCATGGACGGCGACCTGCAGGCCGCGCTGGGCCTGCTGGAGACGGCGCGCTGGTTCGCGCGCGAGGGCCGCCACGTCGAAGGCCTGCACACGGCCGAGGCCGCCGAGCGCCATGTGCTCGACGGCATGAAGCGCTGGATGCAGGGCGCGGAGCTCGACTACACGCAGCGTGCCGCCACGCCGGCGCAGGAGTTCGAGCTGGAACTGCAGCGCCATGCGGCGCTGGCCGAACTGCTGCCGCTGGCGGTGGCCGAACTGAAGCCGCGGGGTGCGGCGGCGCAGGCCGTCGAACGCCACGGCGAGAGCAGCCGCGGCCTGCGCGCCCAGGCGCAGCAGAAGGCCGGCGAGGGCGACCTGCCCGCAGCGCTGGCGCTGCTGCGGCAGGCCTTGCAGTCAGCGCAGCGCGCGCTCGAGGCCGCCGGCGTCAGCGTGCCCACACCTTCCGGGAGTTCATCATCATGAGAGCGACGATCCCCTTGGCCCTGCGGGCCCCGTGGCTCCTTGCCGCGCAGGCCCTGCTGCTGCTGGCCGGCGGTGCCCAGGCGCAGGAAGCACGCGAACCCCCGGTGCGCGAGCAGGTGGAGCGCCGGCTGCAGTCGGTGGGCACGCTGATCGAGACCTCGTCGGTGGCGCGCCAGATCGAGGCCAGCGGCGAAGCGGCGGCGCGCGAGAAGCGCAACAACGCGCGGCTCATCCACCGCGAGGCCGCGGCCACCCTGGACCGCGGTGATGCCGCCGGGGCCTCGCGGCTGCTGGACGCCGCCGCGCGCGAGATGATGGGCGGCGCCCGGCTCGCCAAGCCCGAGCAGGTGGCCGGTGCCAAGCAGCGGCGCGACTACGACGCGCGACTGGACAGCGCCCGCGCGCTGCTGGCGGCGCAGCAGCGCATCACGGCCGAGAAGGGCAGCCAGCCCGAGGCGGTGGCGGCCACGCAGCGCATCGAGGCCGGCATCGCCGACGCCGAGCGCCAGGCCGCTGCCGGCCAACTGACCGAAGCGCGCGCCGCGTTGGACCGCGCCTACCTCGTGGCCCGCGTCTCCATCGAGGCGCTGCGCCGCGGCGACACCCTGGTGCGCACGCTGAAGTTCGCCAATGCGCGCGAGGAGTACGCCTACGAGCTGGACCGCTACGACACCCACCGCATGCTGATCCAGGTGCTGCTGGCCGACCGTCCCGACGCCGCGGCCGGCATGCGCGGCTTCGTCGACAAGGCGGCCGAACTGCGCACCGAGGCCGAAGCGCAGGCCGCCGCCGGCGAGCACGCCACCGCCATCAAGCGCCTGGAGGAAGCGACGCGACAGCTCGCGCGCGCCGTCCGCCTGGGCGGCATCTACATCCCGCTTTGATGGCCCCGTGGCGACGCCTGGCCCCCCGCGCTGCCGCTGCCCTCGGGCTGCTGGCCGCGGTGGCCTGGGCGTCGCCCTCGCTGTGGACGCGGCTGGAGGCCGACGGCGTGCACGACCCGAAGAATCCCGGCCTGGCGCAGTTGCAGCAGCCTGGCGACGCGCTCGCGCCCCTGCCGCGCGACACCGCCGGCAACCAGGTGCGCTGGGTGGCCGCCATCGAGAGCGGCGCGATCAACCCGCGCACCAACCTGTTCCCCGAGACCGTGGTGCGCACGCTGGACACCGAGATCATCATTGCCAAGTACGGCTCCATGCCGGCGGTGAAGTTCCCGCACCGCCCGCACACGCTGTGGCTGGACTGCGCCAACTGCCACGACCATCTGTTCAAGGCCCAGGCCGGCGCCAACAAGTTCAGCATGCTGGCCATCCTCAATGGCGAGCAGTGCGGCCTGTGCCATGGCGCCGTGGCTTTCCCGCTGACGGAATGCAACCGCTGCCACAGCGTGCCCAACAGCGC
>JAEUPH010000311.1 GCA_016790395.1 Rubrivivax sp.
GGCAGGTCCACGCCGAAGAAGTTGCCCGCCAGGCCCGTGGCCGCGTTGGCGCGGATGGTGGGCACGCTGTTGCGCGCCAGCTCGCCTTCGAGCTGGATCATGCGGATGGGGAACAGCGGCGTGCGCATCAGCCACAGCACGCCGGCCACCACCGCGCCCACGGCCGCCAGCACGAAGACGGCCGTCGCCACGCCGTTCATCAGGCGCACGTCGGCCGGCATCGGCACGGGGGGGCGGGGGCTCGCGGCGCGGACCATGGGGCTTCAGCGGCGGCTGTCCAGCGTGGCCTGCCGCAGGAGGTGCAGGCACAGCGCTTCGTAGTTCATGCCGGCGGCACGCGCCGCCATGGGCACCAGCGAATGGCCGGTCATGCCCGGGCTGGTGTTCAGTTCCAGGAGGAAAGGCTTGCGGTCCGACTTGCGCACCATCAGGTCGGCGCGGCCCCAGCCGCGGCAGCCCAGGGCGCGGTAGGCGGCCAGCGTCAGACGCTGGATCTCGGCCTCTTCCGCCGTCGGCAGGCCGCTCGGGCAGCGGTAGCCGGTGTCTTCGCTGAAGTACTTGTGCTCGTAGTCGTAGTTCCCGCCTGGCGCCTCGATGCGGATGACGGGCAGCGCCCGCGTGTCGGCGCCCTGGCCCAGCACGGCGCAGGTGACTTCCTCGCCGTCGATGAACTCTTCGCACAGCACGTCGGCGTCGTACTGCGCGGCCAGCTGCACCGCCTGCTGCATCTGCGAGTAGCCCTCGACCTTGCTGATGCCGATGGACGAGCCCTCGCGCGGCGGCTTCACGATCAACGGCAGGCCCAGGGCGTCGGGCACGGCCATCACCGTCTCACGCGCCTGCCGGTCAGGCGCCAGCCACTGCCAGCGCGGCGTGGGCAGGCCTTCGGCCGTCCACACGCGCTTGGTCATCACCTTGTCCATGGCGATGGCGCTGGCCATCACGCCGCTGCCCGTGTAGGGGATGCCCAGCAGCTCCAGCGCGCCCTGCACCGTGCCGTCTTCGCCGTGGCGGCCATGCAGCGCGATGAAGACGCGGGCGAAGCCTTCGCGCTTGAGTTCGACCAGCTCGCGCTCGGCGGGGTCGAAGGCCTGCGCGTCCACGCCCTGCGAACGCAGCGCCGCCAGCACGCCGGCGCCGGACATCAGCGAGACCTCGCGTTCGGCGCTGCTACCGCCCGTGAGCACGGCCACCTTGCCGAGGGATTGCACGTCGGCGCTCATCACACGCCCTCCTGCGATTGGAAGAGACGGGCCGGCACGCCGCCGATGGAGCCCGCGCCCATGTTGAGGATGACGTCGCCGTCACGCGCCGCGTCTCGCAGCGCAGCGGGCAGCGCGGCGACACCACCGACGAAGCGCGCGCCGGGCACGGCAGCGGCCAGCGCGCGGCCATCCGCCCCCGCGATGGGCGCTTCGCCGGCGGGGTAGACCTCGGTCAGCAGCACGGCGTCGAAGCGCGCCAGCACGGCGGCGAAGTCGGCGAAGCAGTCGCGCGTGCGCGTGTAGCGGTGCGGCTGGAAGGCCAGCAGCAGGCGGCGGCCGGGGAAGGCGCCGCGCGCGGCGGCCAGCACGGCGGCGATCTCGGCCGGGTGGTGGCCGTAGTCGTCGATGACGAGCGCCTGGCCGCCGCGCGGGAGCGCCAGTTCGCCGCAGCGCTGGAAGCGCCGGCCCACGCCCTGGAAGGCCGCGAGGGCGCGCGCGATGGGCGCGTCGGGCACTTCCAGTTCGCGCGCCACGGCAATCGCGGCCAGCGCGTTGCGCACGTTGTGCTCGCCGGCCAGGTTCAGCGTGACGGGCAGGTCGGGCAGGCCAGCCTCGCGGGCCGTGAAGCGCATGCGTCCGCCTTCCAGGGCCTGCACGTCCACGGCGCACAGGTCGGCACCTTCGCCCAGGCCGTAGGTGGTGAGCGGGCGCTGCAGCTGCGGCACGATGGCGCGCACGCCGGCGTCATCGGTGCACAGCACGGCGCGGCCGTAGAAGGGCAGGCGGTGCAGGAACTCGACGAAGGCCGCGTGCAGGCGGCCGAGGTCGTGGCCGTAGGTCTCCATGTGGTCGGCGTCGATGTTGGTGACGACGCTGAGCACGGGGCTCAGGTGCAGGAAGCTGGCGTCGCTCTCGTCGGCTTCCACCACGATGAAATCGCCCTGCCCCAGCTTCGCGTTGGCACCGGCCGCGAGCAGCTGGCCGCCGATCACGTAGGTGGGGTCCAGGCCCGCTTCGGCCAGCACGCTGGCCACCAGCGAGGTGGTGGTGGTCTTGCCGTGCGTGCCGGCGATGGCCACGCCCTGCTTCAGGCGCAGCAGCTCGGCCAGCAGCACGGCACGCGCCACCACGGGCACGCGCTGCGCCTTCGCGGCCAGCACCTCGGGGTTGTCGGCCTTCACCGCCGTGCTGGTGACCACGGCCTGGGCGCCTTCGATGTGCGCGGCGGCGTGGCCGATGAAGACCGTCACGCCCAGCGAGGCCAAACGCTGCGTCACCTCGCTGGCCGCCTGGTCGGAACCCGACACCCGGTAGCCCAGGTTGTGCAGGATCTCGGCGATGGCGCTCATGCCGGCGCCGCCGATGCCGACGAAGTGGATGTGCTTGATGGCGTGCTTCACGGCCTCACCACCAGCTTCTCGATCTCGTCGGCCACGCGCGCCGCCGCGTGGGGCCTGGCCAGCGCGCGGGCCTTCGTGGCCATCGCCAGCAGGGCATCGCGGTTCAAGCCACGCAGCACTTCAGCGAGCTTCGCGGCGGTCAGTTCACTTTGCGGCAGATGCACGGCCGCGCCCTGCCCCGCCATCCAGGCCGCGTTGTCGCGCTGGTGCGAGGTGGTGCTGACGATCAGCGGCACCAGCACCGCCGGCACGCCGGCCGCGCAGAGTTCGCTCACCGTGATGGCGCCGGCGCGGCAGACCATCACGTCGCAGGCGGCCAGCCGCGTGGGCATGTCGTCGATGAAGGGCAGCACTTCGGCGGCGATGCCGGCGGCGTCGTAGGCGGCCTGCACCTCGGCGGCCATCACGCTGCCGGTCTGGTGCACGACCTGCGGACGCTCGCCGGGCGCCAGTGCGGCCAGCGCCTCGGGCAGCGTGCGGTTGAGCACCTGCGCGCCCAGGCTGCCACCCACCACCAGCAGCTTCAGCGGGCCGCTGCGGCCTGCCCAGCGTTCGGCCGGCGCGGGCAGTGCTTCGATCTCGGCGCGCACCGGGTTGCCGGTGACGACGGCGTTCTTCGTGCCCGTTGCCGCGTCGCCCGCGAAGCCGAAAGCCACGCGGTCGGCCACCGGCAGCAGGCTCTTGTTGGACAGCAGCAGCGCCGCGTCGGCGTTCACCAGCAGCAGCGGCTTGTTCAGCAGCGAAGCCATCAGCCCGCCGGGAAAGCAGACGTAGCCGCCCATGCCCAGCACGGCGTCGGCGCTGCGGCGGCGCAGCAGGCCCAGGCAGTCCCAGAAGGCCTTCAGCAGGCGGAAGCCGCCGGTCAGCGTGTGCAGCAGGCCCTTGCCGCGCAGGCCGCTGAAGCCGATGGTGTCCAGCGCGATGCCGCTCTTGGGCACGAGCTGGTTCTCCATGCCGTGCGAGGTGCCGAGCCAGCTGACCGTCCAGCCGCGGCCCTGCATCTCGCGCGCGACGGCGAGGCCCGGGATGATGTGGCCGCCGGTGCCGGCCGCCATGACGACGAGGTGGGGCATCACCCTTTGCCTCCCCGCATCAGCGACCGCGTCTCGATGTCCACGCGCAGCACGATGGCCAGCGCCACCAGGTTCACCAGGATGGCCGAGCCCCCGTAGGACATGAGCGGCAGCGTCAGCCCCTTGGTCGGCAGCACGCCCAGGTTCACGCCCATGTTGATGAAGGCCTGGAAGCCCATCCAGATGCCGATGCCCTGGCAGGTGAGCCCGGCGAAGAGCCGCTCCAGCGCGATGGCCTGGCGGCCGATGACGAAGATGCGCCGCGTCATCCAGAAGAACAGCACGATGACCGTGGCCACGCCCAGGAAACCCAGTTCCTCGCCGATGACGGCGAGCAGGAAGTCCGTGTGCGCCTCGGGCAGGTAGTGCAGCTTCTCCACCGAGTTGCCCAGGCCCTGGCCGAAGAACTCCCCCCGCCCCAGCGCGATGAGCGAATGCGTGAGCTGGTAGCCCTTGCCTTGCGCGTACTTGGGGTTCCAGGGGTCCAGGTAGGCCAGGATGCGTTCGCGGCGCAGGTCGTCGAAGGCCAGGAACAGCGCCAGCGTGATCAGCATCACCGCGGCGATGAGGAAGAACATGCGCGCGTTCACGCCACCCAGGAACAGGATGCCCATGGCGATGGTGGCGATGACGATGAAGGCGCCCATGTCGGGCTGGCGCAGCAGCAGCACGCCGATCACGGCCACGGCCAGCACCATGGGCCACACGGCCTTGACGAAGTCCTCGCGCACGTCCATGCGCCGCACCATGTAGCTGGCGGCATACAGCGCGATGGCCAGCTTGGCCAATTCGCTCGGCTGGAAGTTCATCACGCCCAGCGGGATCCAGCGCCGGCTGAAGTTCACCACCTTGCCGATGAAGGGCACGAGCACGATCACCAGCAGCAGCAGCGCCAGCAGGAAGACCCAGGACGCATGCTTCTCCCAGAAGGCGATGGGCACCTGCACCGCGGCCAGCGCGCAGACGAAGCCGACGGCGATGGCGAACACGTGGCGCTGCAGGAAGTGCAGCGCCGAGTAGTTGGCGAAGCGCGGGTTGTCGGGCAGTGCGATGCTGGCCGAATAGACCATCACCACGCCCAGCAGCACCAGCGTGGCGACCACGGCCACCAGCGGCTGGTCGAAGGCCGAGATGCGCACCGGGCGCGCGCCGGCCACGTCGATGCGGTCGCGCACGGGCAGCGGACCTGCGCCTTCGCCCTTGCGGCCGAAGGCGGCGAACCAGGTCTTGAGCACACCGAAGCGGGCGGCCATGGCGCTCACACCATCTCCCCCCGCTCGACCGCCAGCGCCTGCACAGCGGCCACGAAGACCTCGGCGCGGTGGGCGTAGTTGCGGAACATGTCCAGGCTGGCGCAGGCCGGGCTCAGCAGCACGGCGTCGCCGCGCTGCGCCTGCTCGAAGCACCAGGCCACGGCGGCTTCCAGCGTGTCGTGGCGGCGGAAGGGCACGCCGGCGATCACCGACTCGATGGCCGCCGCGTCGCGGCCGATCGTGGCCACCGCGCGCGCGTGCTGCGCCAGCGGCGCGGCCAGCGGCGTGAAGTCCTGCCCCTTGCCGTCGCCGCCCAGGATCACCACCAGCTTGTTCGGCGCCTTGTCCAGGCCCAGCCCGCCAAGCGCGGCCACCGTGGCACCGACGTTGGTGCCCTTGCTGTCGTCGTAGGCGTCCACCTCGCCGATGCGCGCCACGAACTGCAACCGGTGCCCTTCGCCCGCGTACTCGCGCAGGCCGTGCAGCATGGGCGCCAGCGGGCAGCCGATGGCCGTGGCCAGCGCCAGCGCGGCCAGTGCGTTGGCGGCGTTGTGGCGGCCGCGGATGCGCAGCGCATCGGCCGGCATCAAGCGCTGCAGGTGGATCTCTTCGGCTTCGTCCTTGCGACGTTTCACGGTCTCGTCGGCCGGCAGCGCGCGCACCAGCCAGGCCATGCCGTTCTCCTCGACGAGCCCGAAGTCGCCCGGGCGCTGCGGCGCGCCGAGGCCGAAGCGCAGCAGCGTGCGGTCGGTGGGCTTGAGCTTGCCCTTCACCAGCACGGGCGCGGGCACCATGGCTTCGACCGCCGGGTCGTCACGGTTGAGCACCATCACGGCGCGCTCGCCGAAGACGCG
>JAEUPH010000096.1 GCA_016790395.1 Rubrivivax sp.
CGCCTGCGCGCGCGCCAGCGGCAGGCCGCTCAGGGCGCGCCGATCACCAGGTAGGCGTTCACCGAGTTGCCACTGCCGCGGCCCACGCCCACGAAGACGGGGCCCACCGGCGTTTCGCCGCCCAGATAGAGCGCCACCGACTTGAGCCAACCGTCGCGCACCTGGCGCGTGTAGGGGTGCGCCACCTTGCCGGCTTCCAGCGCCACGCCCAGGCGCAGGTCGCCACGCAGGCCCAGCGGCGCGCGGCCGATGATGCGTTCGGCGCGCACGTGGGTGTAGGCCACCTCGTCGCCGATCAGCTGCCCGGCCGCGAAACCCGTCATGTTCAGCAGCCCGCCCAGGCGCGCGGCGTCCGCCAGGGGCAGTTCCCCGCGTGGTGAACCCACCCAGCTGGCGCGCGAAGCCAGCACCCAGTCGGCCACCGGGACGGCGGCGCGCATGTCCACCGCGGCGCGGCCGTAGTCGCGGCGGGCGCTGTCGAACCAGCTGGCCTGCAGGCTCCAGCCGCGGCGCGGGAAGTACAGGCGGTCGGTCTGCTCCAGGTCCAGCGTCGCCAGCCAGCCGCCGCTGCCACGCTCGGCCGGCACCACCTCGAAGGCCGGGAACAGGTCCAGGCCGGTGTCCAGGCGATTCTTCAGCTGCGTCTCGCGCCAGCCCAGGCGCAGTTGGCCCAGCAGGCTGAAGTTCGTGCCCAGGGTGAGATCGACGCGCGAGCGCGCGGTGCGGTACTGCGCCACACGCTGCTCCTCGAAGAAATAGTCGTTGCGGTCGCGCCGGTGCTCCACCAGCGCGTCGACGAAGAAGCGCTGCGCGGCGTCCACCGGCTGGTACCACTCGGCGCTGGCGCCGGTGCTGCTGCCCACCTCGCCGACCAGCAGCAGCTCGCCGCCCAGCTTGTTCATCCAGGTCTTCTGGTAGCCCATGCGCAGCCGGTAGCTGCTGCCCTGGCTGAGGTTGGTGTCCAGCTGCAGCGCCAGGCGCAGGTAGTCCGGGCCCCAGCTCTTCTCCACCGGGAACAGGCGCAGCACGTTGCGGCCGTCGCGCGAGACCACGGCGTAGTCCACGCGCTCGTAGTCACCGTCGCCGTAGGCGCGCAGCAGGTCGCGGTTGAGCTTGCCCAGGTCCAGCGGCGCGCCGCCCTGCTGCTCCACGTAGCGCCGCACCGCCTCGGGGTTGGCGCGCTTCAGGCCGGCGATCTCCACCTCGTCGATGCGCGGCAGGTCGCGCTCATGCACGGCCACGCTGCGGCGCCAGGCGGCGTAGCGCGGCGCGTCCACCGACAGCGGCGCCAGCCGTTCGGCCGCGGCCTCGGCGGCGGCGCGACCGATCGCGGCGGCCTCGGCGCTGCGGTCGAAGTCGCCGGCGGTGATGGGCCCCAGCTCGGGCTTGATGTAGATGTCGCGCGGCGTGAGCGTGGCGATGCTGGCGCTGACGTTCTGCTCGGTCAGCAGCGCCACCATCTGCGCCGTGATGCTCAGCAGGCCCGTCACTTTCTCGGCCGGCAGCGGCGGCGAGCCCACGTTGACGGCAATCACCACCTCGGCGCCGCAGCGCTCGCGCACTTCGCGGATCGGCACGTTGTCCACCAGCCCGCCGTCCACCATCTTGCGACCGCGGTAGCTCAAGGGCGCCAGCAGGCCCGGCACCGACATGCTGGCGCGCATGGCCAGCGTCAGGCTGCCGTCGCGCAGCACCACGCGCTCGCCGGTGCCGATGTCGGTGGCGATGATGGACAGCGGCAGCGGCAGGTTCTGCAGGTACAGCTCGCCGGTGTCGGCGCGCACCAGCTGGTTGAAGAAGAGCTTGATCTTCTGTCCCGACACCACGCCCGGCGGGCTGACGGCGCCGCCGGCGGTGATGCCGGTCTCGCTGCCCGGCAGGAAACGCTGCGACAGCCGCTTGCTGCGGAAGTTCAGCTCGGCGAACTCGGGGTTGTCCTGGAACAGGTCGTTCCAGTCGGCGGCGGCGAGTTCCTTGCGCATCTCGGCCGGCGACAGCCCCGCCGCCCAGGCGCCGGCCACCAGCGCGCCCATGCTGGTGCCGGCCACGCAGTCCACCGGCACGCGCAGCTGCTCCAGCACCTCCAGCACGCCGATGTGAGCAGCGCCGCGGGCGCCGCCGCCGCCCAGCACCAGGCCCACGCGCGGCCGGGCGGCCGGCTCCTGCGCCGGGGCCGGCAGCGCCAGGGCCAGAGTCAGGGCCGGCACGACCCACCACTTCGACAAGACCATCACGCCATTCTGGCCCCAAGCTCAAGTTCGCCCGCTCGCGGCCGATGCCGCCGGGATGAAGCCGTTTTCCGCGCAGACCCTCGCCTGCCCGCCAGGCTGGCGCCGGGTCTGCCATGCGCTGGCGCTGCTGCTCGTGACCCTGTTGGCGGCGCTGCCTGCCCGCGCCGGCACCCTGGTGGTGGATGGCCGCAGCGCCGTGCCGGTGTGGCCGGCCGTGAGCATCCTGCACGACGGAAACGGCCAGCTCAGCGCCGAGCAAGCGCTGGCGGCGCGGGCGCGCTTCGAGGTTCCCGCCGGCACGGCCGGCAACCTGGGCCGCATCGACGGCGTGGTGTGGCTGCGTTTCCACCTGCAGGTGCCTGGCGGGACGGACGTCGAGCGCGTGCTGGAGATCGACTACCCGCCCCTGAACCGCATCGACGTGCTGGTGCTGCACGAGGGCCAGCCCAGCCAACGGCTGCGGCTGGGCAACGAGCTGCGGCTGAGCGAACGGCCGCTGCACGCCCGCACGCACGCGGCCGCGCTGCGGCTGGCGCCCGGCGAGCACGAGGTGCTGCTGCGCGTGCAGACCCAGAGTTCCATGGTGCTGCCCATCACGCTGCGCACGCCCGCTGCCTTCACCGAAGCCGAGTCCCGGGTGCAGTTGGTGCAGGGGATCGTCGCCGGCCTCGGCCTGTGCATGCTGATCTACAGCCTGCTGCACTGGGTGTCGCTGCGCGACCCGATGTTCATCGACTACGCCCTGCTGCTGACGGGCAACGGGCTCTTCGTGTGGGCCTACTTCGGCATCGGTGCGCAGCACCTGTGGCCCGACGCGCCGGAGATTTCAAAGCGTCTGGCGCCCATGGCGGTGATGCTGGCGGTGGTGTTCGGCACCCGCTTCATCCTGCGCGCTCTGATGGTCGACGAGGTGAACCGGCCGGTGGCCCTGGCCATGCGCTGCATCGGTGCCGCGGCCGGCGTGGGCCTGGTGCTCACGCTGCTGGGGCTGCTGGACTACCGGGCGGCGCAGACGCTGATCACGGTGTTGGGCGTGCTGGCCATCGTCATCGTGCTGCCGGTGGCCTTCATGCGGGCGCGCAGTGGCGAACGCGTCGCGCGCTACATGCTCATCGGCTGGGCCTTCTACACGTTGGGCGTGCTCACCACCGCCGGGCTGCTGCGCGGCGCGCTGGAGCCGACGTTCTGGACGCAGCACGTCTACCCCTTCTCGCTGATGCTGGAGATGTCGGCCTGGATGGGGGTGCTGGGGCTTCGCGTGCAGGAGATCCACCGCTCCGCAGACCGTGCCCGCGTGGAGACCGAAACGCTGCGCACGCTGGCCCACACCGACGCGCTGACCGGCCTGCCCAACCGACGTGGACTGCAGAACCGCCTGGCCGATGCGCTGCGCGACGCGCGGCCCCAGGCGCTGCTGGCCGTCTACCTGCTGGACCTGGACGGCTTCAAGCCCGTCAACGACCGCTTCGGCCACGACGTGGGCGACGCCCTGCTGGTGGCCGTGGGCGGCCGCCTGAGGGCCCAGCTGCGCGGCAGCGACGTGGTGGCACGCCTGGGCGGCGACGAGTTCGTGGTGCTGGCCGCCGGCCTGGCGGACGAGCGCCAGGCCCACACCCTGGGGCAGAAGCTGCTGGCCGCCTTCGACGAGCCTTTCGACGCCGACGGACAGCGCTGCGAGGTGGGCCTGACGGTGGGCTACGCGCTGGCACCGCTGGACGGCAGCACCGCCGACGAACTGCTCAAGCGTGCCGATGCGGCCATGTACGCCGGCAAGCAGGCCGGGCGCCGGCGCGCCCAGCGCGGAGGGCGGGCCACCGCGCCGGGCTGAGCGGGCAGCGCGCTACTGCACGAACCCCATCGGCTGCCGCTTGCCGCCCGTGCCGGGGAGGTCGGCCACCTCGATGGTGGCGCGCCCGGCCAGGCGCGCGTTGCCAAAGGCCGTCATCCACGCACGGCGCATCTCGCGCGGCGCGGTGGCGGCCAGCCGTTCCAGCACCGCCTCGGACGGCGCTTCGTCGAAGCGCGCGCCCCAGTCGTGCGCGCCGCGCAGCTTCTGGTACAGGCGCAGCGCGATGGCGCGCGCGGCCTCGGCGTCCGGAGCCTGCACCTCGAAGACGTTCATGCGGTTGAGGATGGGCTCGGGGATGCTGCGCTCGTCGTTGGCGGTGGCCACCCAGATGAGTTGCGAAGCATCGATGGCGACTTCGGCGAACTCGTCGGTGAAGTGGACCGCGGTGTCGTGCTCCAGCAGGCTGTACAGCGCGCCCAGCGGGTCGTAGGCGTGCTCGGCGCGGGCCTTGTCGATCTCGTCCACCACCATCACCGGGTTGGCGTACGCCCCATCGACGAGCGTCTCGAACACCTTGCCGGGGCGCGCGCCCTTCCACTGGCTGGAAGCGCCGCTGAGCACCCAGCCGGCGGTGAGGCTGCTCATGCTGATGAAGCCCAGGCCCGTGCCCAGCAGCTGCGCGATCTCGCGCGCGAAATGCGTCTTGCCGATGCCCGGCGGCCCCAGCAGCAGCATGGGGGTGATCTCCAGGGCGTCGCGGCTGTCGGTGCACAGCGCCAGCTGGCGCTTGACGTCGTCCAGCACCTCGTTGAAGTTGGGCATCTCGTCGTAGAGGTGCTCCATGGCCGGCAGGCCGCCAGGCTTGACCTGGAAGCGCTCGGGGCCTTTTTCCAGCATGCGCTCGTAGGTGGCGCGCAGGTGCTCGTGCTCGCGCTGCGGCAGCTTGTCCAGCTTCTGCTCGACATCGCCGACGCGGTAGACCGAGCGCATGCGGGCGATGGGCAGCCCGTGGGGCGCCGGGGCGGAAACGGGGACGAGGCCGGTTTCGAGTGTCATCGCTACGAACTCCTTCGCAAGGACAGTGGATCAAACATTGCCACAGGCGCGCCGCGAATCAAAGACCCGGGAAGGCCCCAATTCCGGTGGCGGCA
>JAEUPH010000345.1 GCA_016790395.1 Rubrivivax sp.
CAGCGCTGCAGCGTGGGGATCACCTTGCCGGGGTTCAGGCAGGAGGCGGGGTCGAAGGCGCGCTTGAGCGCGAACATCTGCTCGCGCTCTTCCGGGCTGAACTGCACGCACATGCTGGACAGCTTCTCCACGCCCACGCCGTGCTCGCCGGTGACGGTGCCGCCCATGGCCACGCTGGTCTCCAGGATGTCGGCGCCGAAGAGCTCGCAGCGGTGCATCTGGTCGGGGTCGTTCGAATCGAACAGGATCAGCGGGTGCAGGTTGCCGTCGCCGGCGTGGAAGACGTTGCAGCACTTCAGGCCGTACTTGCCCTGCATGGCTTCGATGGCCAGCAGGATGTCGGCCAGCCGCCGGCGCGGGATGGTGCTGTCCATGCACATGTAGTCAGGGCTGATGCGGCCGCTGGCCGGGAAGGCATTCTTGCGCCCGCTCCAGAACTTCAGGCGCTGCGCCTCGTCCTTGCTGACCTCCATGCGCGTGGCGCCGCAGCCGCTCAGCACGTCGAGCATGCGGTCGATCTCCTCGGCCACCTCTTCCGGCGTGCCGTCGCTCTCGCACAGCAGGATGGCCTGGGCATCGAGGTCGTAGCCGGCGTGCACGTAGGCCTCCACCGCGGCCGTCATCGGCTTGTCCATCATCTCCAGGCCGGCCGGGATGATGCCGGCGGCGATGACCGCCGCCACGGCGTCACCCGCTTTCCGGATGTCGTCGAAGCTGGCCATGATGCAGCGCGCCAGCTGGGGCTTGGGCACCAGCTTCACGGTCACCTCGGTGGTCACGGCCAGCATGCCTTCGCTGCCGACGATGAGCGGCAGCAGGTCCAGGCCCGGCGTGTCCAGCGCCTCGCTGCCGAACTCCACCGCCTCGCCTTCCACGGTGAAGCCGCGCACGCGCAGCACGTTGTGCAGCGTCAGGCCGTACTTCAGGCAATGCACGCCGCCGGCGTTCTCGGCCACGTTGCCGCCGATGGTGCAGGCGATCTGGCTGGAGGGGTCGGGCGCGTAGTACAGGCCGAAAGGCGCTGCCGCCTCGCTGATGGCCAGGTTGCGCACGCCGCACTGCACGGTGGCCGTGCGCGCCAGACGGTCGATCTGCACGATCTTGTTGAAGCGGGCCAGCGACAGCGTCACGCCCAGCCCATGCGGCATGGCGCCGCCGGACAGCCCGGTGCCGGCGCCGCGCGCCACCACGGGCACGCCCAGGCGGTGGCAGGCCGCCAGCACCGCGGACACCTGGGCCTCGGTTTCCGGCAGCGCCACCACCAGCGGCGCCTGGCGGTAGGCGGTCAGCCCGTCGCATTCGTAGGGCACGGTGTCCTCGCCGTGCCACAGCAGCGCGTGCCGCGGCAGCAGCGGCGCGAGGGCCGACACCACCTGCTGCTGGCGGGTGGCCCGCTCGGTGGCCGCAACGGCGGAGAGGGTCTCGGGGGCGTTCATCGGGCGCAGGCTCCTGGGGCGCAGCGGCTGCGGTGACCGGCTGTCGCTGCCGGACTGTACGCGCGCATCGCAGCACCCCGTCCGACGCCCGGTTTCCCTGCGACGCCCGCCACACCCCTACCCCCGATTCAAGGGGACAGCTCCAGCCTGTGCAGGGCCGTCGGGCTTCAGGAGCCGGTGAACACGGTCAGCACACCGGTGTAGCCGTAGACATGGTGGCGCGCGATCTCGCCGGCGGCGAAGAAGCCCACCAGCGGCACATCGCCGAGTGCGTGCTGGATGATCTTCAACTCCGCCGACGGCCCGCCGAAGTGCGGCCCGCCGCGTCCGGTGCAGCTGACGTACAGGGCGCCGCAGATGCGTGCGCCCGCTTCGATCGGGGCCGGGACGCCCTGTGGCAGGGCGGCCTCGACCTGCGACTCCACCTCGTCGCGGATCTCGCTGCAGATGCGCACCAGGTCGCGCCGCGCCGCCTGCACGTCGCGCTGGCAGAAGGCCAGGCGCACGCCCGGCTCGACGACTTCGGCCACGGCCACGGCATCGCGCCCCGGGTCCAGGCCGACGAGGTGGCGCACGCGTGTGTCGGCGCCGAACTGGCCGGGGCGTGCCAGCGCATCGTCGCCGGGCGACGTGAGCCCGGCCAGCGTGGCGCGCAGGCGCGGCAGCGCGGTGCGCGGGTCGGCCAGCGTGTCCAGGCCCAGGTCCTGCAGCAGCTGCGGCAAGGCCGGCAGGCCGTCGAGTTCGGTGACGACGTGGCGCTCGCAGGCGGTCACGGTGCGCACCGGGCCGATGGGCTGGCAGCCCTGCGTGACGCGCGAGATCAGCGCCACGTCGCGCGTGAAGGCCACACCCGACAGACCGCCCTGCCAGACGCCATCGGCCACGTGGTGGCAGGCCGCTCGGGAGCTGGCCAGGCCACCAAAAAGGTAGCCGGTCTCGGTGCGGTCGGCGAGCTCCTCGATGAGCTCCGAAAGATCAGGCGTGGCCGGGTCGGCGTGGACCAGCGCGCTGTGGGCCTCGATGCGGTGCAGCATCTTCGCGCCCGAAAAGACCTCGAAGCGACCGGGGGGCACGGCCGCCAGCATGAGGGCCAGCGCGGGCTCGTCGATGTACTCCACGCCGCCGGCGGCCACGCCCACGCCCACCGAGCCCACCCAGGCCACGCCCGGCCAGCGCTGCCTCAACGCGGCCACCAGGGCCTGGGCATGCGGCGCGTAGTGGTCGGTGAAGTAGACGAAGCCCAGGGTCAGCGGGCCGGCATCGCTGGCCTCGTGGGCGGCCCACCGGGCCTCCACCTGCGCGGCAGCCAGCGCGAGCGCGCCCTGCCAGTCGGGGTGCGTGGCGTGGCCGACGAGGAAGGCCGTCATCGCGGGCTCAGGCCCCGGACTTGCGCGCCGGCCGGCGCGCCGGCTTGACGGCCGCCTTGGCGACCTTGGCGGCCTTCACTGGGGCACTGGCCGCCGCCCGGAGCGTGCCGCCCGCGCCCTCCTTGAGCGCCTTGCCGGCGATCTCGGTGAACTGCTGCGTCAGCGCACCCCACCACTGCATGGGGTCGATCGCCGGGGCGGCCGGCTTATCGGCGGCCGCCTTGGGCTTGCGCGGCGCGGCCGGCTTCGGGGCCGGCGGCTCGGCCGCCGCCTCGGGTTCCGGCTCGGGCTCGGGCGCCGGCGGCGGGGCCGCCGGCCGCGCCTTCAGCGCGTCGCGCAGCTCCGTCATCGGCAGGTTCATGGTCTGCAGCGTGGACAGCGTCATGCGCTGCACTTCCAGCGCCTGGACCGTGGTGCCCAGCAACCGCGCGTTCTGCTCCAGCCAGAACTGCACCGTCTTGAGCTCCTGGATGCGCTTGTCCAGTTCCTCGGGGTCCAGCGTCGGCGCGATCCACTGGCCGAAGCCCTGCACGCCGGGCAGGCCGCTGCCCTTCATGAGGTTCTGCAGGAAATCGAAGCCCGGCACGAGTTTGGCCAGGTCATTGGGGCCGGTCATGGCTGTTTCCTCCTCGTAGGCCGACGATTCTGCGCCTTCGCGGCAGGCCCGCGTCAGCGCGTGAAGGCGATGCGCTCGACCTTGAAGCCGCGCTGCGCCAGCAGCTTGGGCAGCGCGGCCGCCCCCGTCATGTGCAGCGCACCCACGGCCGCGAAGACGCGCTTGCCGGCCCGGTGCTGAGCCTCGATGCCGTCGGCCAGCGCCGGGTTGCGTTCGTCGTTGAGCTTGCGCATGAAGGCGCGCTCGGCTTCGGTGCTGACGCACTGGCACCAGGTGTCGTAGTCCTCCAGCGCTGGCAGGTCACCGCGCTCCCAGGCCCGCGCCAGGCGTTCGAGCACACGGCGCCCGCTGAGGTCTTCCAGCTGGGCCAGGGTCTGCTCCAGCAGGGCCAGGGCCTCCTCGGAGCTCTCGGGCACGAGCGCCGCCTTCTGCTGCGCCACGGTCTCCAGCGACACCACCTTGCGCCCGTTGGCTCGCACCTGGGCCGACAGCAGGGCTTCCGACGCGTAGGCCGGGTCCATGCCCAGCCAGCGCGCTTCCAGCACGGTGAGCGTGCTGGCCTGCAGCAGCGGGTGCAGCGCGGCCATGGCCTCCGTGGCCAGGCAGGCCCGCTCATAGGCCTTGAGCAAGCGCGTGCGCACGGGCTCGGGCAGGGCCTCGGGGCTGCGGATGTCGGACAGGGCTTCCAGCAGGGCCGGGTCGGCGGGGTCGATCTCCAGCGCCAGCACGTCGCTGGCCTTGAGCGCCGCGCTGATCTGCGGACCGAAGCGCCGCCAGGCCGGCTTGCCGACGTGCAAGGTGCCGTACAGGTAGCTCGTTCGGCCGTCGCGCGAGATGCGCCACAGCAGCCCGCGGTCGCGCTCGGCGGCGGCAGGGCCCACGGCCACCTGCACCGGGGGCGGGCAGGCCGGCGCCGCCAGCGCCATGCCGTGCAGCACGAGGGCCAGCAGCAGCCCGAACCAGCGCCATGCGCCCGTCATCTTCGCCCGTTCCATGTCCACGACGATGCCACAGCGACCCGCGGCCGGGCTACGGGGTTTGCGCCCGCGATGTTGCCAAGTCCACGCGCATGACGCCGCCGGACTGCTGCAGCTGCAGCCGCCCGAGCACGTCCATGCCCAGCAGGGGACTGTCCAGCCCGGGCAGCGCCGCCATGCGCAGCCGTTCCGCACGCACGCCGCCTTCCAGCGTCACGTCGCCCACCACCACGTCGGCCTGCACGGTGCCGCCGGCGGTGCTGGTCGTGACGCGGCCCACGCGCTCCAGGCCCAGTTCGCGGGCCAGTGCAGCGGGGATGGCGGTGCTGGTGGCGCCGGTATCGACGAGGAACTCCACGGGGCGGTCGCCGACGCTGCCGGGCCAGTGGTAGTGGCCATCGGCCTTGCGGTGCAGCTCCACGCGGCTGCCGGAAACCACCACGCGCGTGGCGTCGGCGCGGCGCAGACCCGCCTGCACCGCGAGAAAGAGCCCGGTGGCGAGCAGGAGCCAGACCGTGGCGTGCTTCAGCCAGCGCGGCAGTTCGCTCATCGGCGGCTCACTCGGCCGGTGGCGCTGGCTCCGCCGGTGGCGCCACCGAGGACACCACGCGCTGCTCGATGGCCCCGAAAACGCTGTGGCCGTCGCGTCCCGCCATCTCGATGCGGATGCGGTCGCCGAACTGCAGGAAGGCCGTCTTCGGCTCGCCGTGCTCGATCGTCTCGATGGCCCGCTGCTCGGCCACGCACGAGTAGCCGCGCGACCAGTCCTGGTTGCTCACGGTGCCGCTGCCGACGATGCTGCCAGCGCGCAGCCGCCGCGTCTTCGCCACGTGGGCGATGAGCTGGCCGAAGTGGAAGGTCATCTCCGGGCCGGCCTCGCAGTGGCCCACACGCCGGTCGTTCCAGCGGCTTTCCAGCGTCAGGTGCACGCGGCCGCCCTGCCAGGCCTCGCCCAGCTCGTCGGGCGTCACCGCCACCGGGCTGAAGGCGGTGGCGGGCTTGCTCTGCAGGAAGCCGAAGCCCTTGGCCAGTTCGGCGGGGATCAGGTGGCGCAGGCTCCAGTCGTTGGCCAGCATCAGCAGACGGACGCTGTCCAGCGCCGCCGTGGCGTCGGTGCCCATCGCCACGTCGCCGGTGATGACGGCGACCTCGCTCTCGAAGTCAATGCCTGAGGAGGCGCTGGCGAAGCGCGCGTCGTCGCAGGGGCCGAGGAAGTCGTCGCTGCCGCCCTGGTACATCAGCGGGTCCTCGTAGAAGCTGGCCGGCACCTCGGCGCCGCGCGCCTTGCGCACCAGTTCCACATGGTTCAGGTAGGCCGAACCGTCGGCCCACTGGAAGGCGCGCGGCAGGGGCGCCATGCACTGGCGAGGGTCGAAGGGAAAGGCGTGACGCGCCTTGCCGCCGTTGAGCGTGGCGTACAGGTCTTCCAGCGGCGGGCTGCGGAAGTTCCAGTCGTCCAGCACCTGCTGCAGCGTGGTGGCGATGCCCGCGGCGAAGTGCGCGGTGGCGAGATCGCGCGAGACGACGGCCAGCACGCCGTCGCGCGAGCCGTCCTTCAGGGTGGCAAGTTTCATGCGGGGTTCGGCCTCCCGGGGGGAGCCTCTTGTCGCTTCGGGTGGCAGTATTGTGGTGTGCCCTCCACCCTGGCCCCGCCGTCGACCCCGGCCGCCCTGTCCCTGCGGCGCCGCCACGTCGCCGTGCCGGCGCTGGCGCTGGGCGTGGCCCTGCTGCACCTGTGGCTGCTGAGCGACCTGGCCTGGCCGGGCGCGGGGGGCAAAGCGCCGCCGCCGCGCGTGCTGCAGGTGCGGCAGATCGTGCAGCCGGCCGCGGCGCCGGCGCTGGCGGCCGCGCCGGCCCCGCCCGCACGCCGCGCGCCCACCCGAGCCGCAGAGGGCCCACCCACCGAAGCGCCCGCCGTCGGCGACGCCGGCACGCCTTCTGAGCCGCCCGCTGCCGCGACGGACACCGAGCCCCCCGGCGGCACGCCGGTGCCCGTCTATGCCACACGGCTGCCGCCGGCGGCCACGCTGCAGTACACGGTGATGCGCGAAGGCGGACTGCGCAGCGGCCTGCAGGCGGAATTGCGCTGGCGGCCCGCCGACGACGGCCGCTACACCCTGACGATGGGCCTGGCCGCCACCGGCTGGGCCAGCGTGGGCGCGGTGGACGACCACGGCCTGGCCCCCGAGCGCCAGGTGGAGACACGCCGCGGCCGCGAAGTGCGCGCCGCCAACTTCCAGCGCGACGCCGGCCGCATCACCTTCAGCGGGCCGCAGATCGAATACCCGTTGTTGCCCGGCGCGCAGGACCGCATCAGCTGGCTGCTGCAGCTGGCGGCGGTGCTGGAGGCGGCGCCCGAGCTGGCCGGGCGCGGACGCGAGGTGGTGCTCTTCGTCGCCGGCCCGCGCGGCGATGGCCGGCCCTGGACCTTCGTCAGCCAGGGCGCCGAAAGCGTGGAACTGGCCGGCGGCGCCGTCGAAGGCGTGCGCCTGCACCGCGAGCCGGCCGGGCCCTTCGACACGCGCGTGGACGTCTGGCTGGACCCGGCCCGCCATCACCTGCCGGTGCGCCTGCGGCTGCAGAACCGCGCCGAGGGCGAGGTGACCGAGTTCGCGCTGCAGGCGCTGACCCAGCCTTGAAATCATCGGCGGCGCGCCGATCTTTCCGGGCAGGAGGCTTTCCGCCCATGCAGTTGCTCTACAACTCCGACAGTTACACGGTGGTGCAGTTCGAGCTGCCGCCGGCCGACGCGCCCCCGGGGCGGGGCGGGTTCGAGATCCTGGACAAGCGCGCCGGGCGCGAGATCTACCTGCGCGGCCTGCTGGCCGAGACTTTCGAACGTGGCGTGCAGGCCCTGGTGCGCAGCGAGGTCGACATCGAGCAGCTCGACGAGTTCATCGGCGGCTGGACGCAGATGGCGCAGCAGCCCCTGGCGCTGCACTGACGACGCCGGGCCCCGCCGGGCAGCGGGGCTTGTCTCGCGCTGCGCCCTGGGCCAAGATGGCCCTTCCACGAGCCACCTCCAGGAAAGCCGGATGGCCCGATCCGCTGCCGATTCGCGTTGCCTGCTGTCGCCGGGCCTGGCCGAAGCGCCGGTGCTCGACGTGCTGTGCTCGCACTTCGTGCTCACCCTCACACTGCGGCAGGCCGGGCGCTTCAACCTGCGGCGCGACTGGAACACGCTGCTGTCCCTGGTCGGCCGCCATCTCGTCTGGCCGGCGCCGGTGCTGGGGCGCGTGCGCGGCTTCCTGGCACAGCGCTGCAAGGGCAACCCGCAATGGAAGGGGCACGAGGCGCTGTCGGACATGGCCTTCATGGAACGCCACGGCCCCTGGCGCGGCCCTTACGAGGAAGGCACGCTCTTCTTCTACATCGACGAATACATCAAGGACGCGCCCAAGGACCTGCTCACGGTGCTGGCCACCAGCTGCGACTGGCTGGCCCGCCGGCTGAAGAAGGAAAGCACGCTGGTGCAGAAGAACATCGACGCGCTGGCCGGCCTGCTGCAGCTGAACCCGGCCGAGCGCGCGTTGCTGCTGTACGGCACGCTGGCGCGCTACCAGCGTGACCTGCGCGGCCTGCTGGTGGAGTTCAAGGTCAGCAATGCGCAGGAGGCCTACGCGGCGCTGGCCGCGGTGGCCGGTGTCGAGGCCGGCGAGGTGGCCGAGGCGCTGCGCGCCGGTTCGCGGCTGGAACGCATCGGCATGATCGAGAACCTCATCTCCGAGCAGAACATCACCGACCTGGCCGACCTGATGAAGGTCAGCGAGCAACTGCCGCCGGTGCTGATGCGTGAATACCGCGCACCGGGCGAGCTGATGGCGGTGTTCACGCGCCCGGTGCCCAAGAGCGAGCTCACGGCCGCCGACTTCCATTTCGTGGCCGACGACGTGGCCGTGCTCACCTCGCTGCTGAAGAACGCCACCACGCGCAAGGAGGCGGGTGTGAACGTGCTGCTGTACGGCCCACCCGGCACCGGCAAGACCGAGCTGGCCAAGGTCTGTGCTGCAGCCGCCGGGCTGGAGCTGTACGAGGTGGAAAACGCCGACCGCGACGGCAATTCCCTGAGCGGCCGCGACCGCTACCGCAGTCTGCAGATCAGCCAGGTCTTCCTCAAGGGCAGCCCCGGCGTGGCGCTGCTGTTCGACGAGGTGGAGGACGTCTTCCCGCCCATCAGCAGCGAAGCCGCGCAGATCATGGCGCGGCTGGACAGCAGCGATGCCGCCGGCAGCGGCATGAGCAGCAGCGTCAGCGGCAAGGCCTGGGTGAACCAGATCCTGGAAACCAACCCGGTGCCGGTGATCTGGATCACCAACCGCATCGAGCAGATCGACCCGGCCTTTCGCCGCCGCTTCCAGTACCACCTGCAGCTGAAGAGCCCGCCACCCGGCGCGCGCGAGGGCCTGGTCACGCGCGCGCTGGCCGGCGTGCCGGTGGACCCCGGCTTTGCGGCGCGCCTGGCTGAGCGGCGCGGCCTGACGCCGGCGCAGATCCGCACCGCCGTGCGTTTTGCACGCCTGGCGCAGCCCGAGGGCGGCGCGCCCGAGGCCATCGAGGCGCTGATCGAGCGCCAGCTCGGCAACGCCGACAAGGCGCTCGGTGGCACGCGTGGTGAACGCGGCGCGCGGCCCGTGGTCACCGCCTACGACCTGACGCTGCTGAACGTGGAGTGCCGCTTCGAGGTACCGAAGATCGTGCAGGCGCTCACCCGCCGCGGCCACGGCACGCTGTGTTTCCACGGCGCGCCCGGCACCGGCAAGACGGCCCTGGCCGAGCACATCGCGCGCGAGCTGCAACGCCCGCTGATGATCCGCCAGACCAGCGACATCGCCAGCAAGTACGTGGGCGAAACCGAGCAGAACATGGCCCGCATGTTCGAGGACGCCGCCACCGAGAACGCCGTGCTGCTGCTCGACGAGGCCGACAGCTTCCTGCGCAGCCGCCGCCTGGCCGAGCGCAACTACGAGGTCACCGAGGTCAACGAGATGCTGCAGGGCATGGAGCGTTTCCCCGGCGTCTTCATCTGCACCACCAACCTCTTCGACGAGCTCGACGAAGCCGCGCTGCGCCGCTTCACCTTCAAGGTGCGCTTCCACCCGCTGCTGGCCGAGCAGCGTGTGCGGATGTTCACGGCCGAGGCGCTGGGCGGCGATGCGACGAAGCTCACGGCGGAGCAGCGCGCGCGGCTGGTGGCGCTTGACCAGCTCGTGCCCGGCGACTTTGCCGCCGTGCAGCGGCAGATCGAGATCCTCGGCACGCCCTTCGAGCCCGACGAGTTCCTGTCACAGCTGGAAAGCGAGCACCGCGTCAAACCTGAGGTGCGCCAGCGCCGCGGCATCGGCTTTCAGCGCTGAAGTCGGCGCCCCGCGCGGGCTCAAGGCGGGCCCCCGGCGGCCGATAAGGCGCCATGGCCCTGCTCGGCACCGACATCACCGCACCCGCCACCGGACCGTGGCTGCCCTGGGCGCTGGCCGGCAGCCTCGTGCTGCTGGTGGCCGCCGTCGTGCAGGCGGTGCGGCTGCTGCGCAGCCGGCAGCGCCTGGTGCAGCGGCTGACGCAGGCCAACACCGCGCTGTCCGAGCTGAAGCAGCGCGACCCGCTCACCGGGCTGGCCAACCGCGCGGAGTTCGACGCCCAGCTCGACGCCGCCGTGGCCCGCGCCGACCGCGGCCTGGTGCCGCTGACGGTGATGGTGCTCGGCCTGGACAACTTCCGCGCCGTCAACGACACCTGGGGCCCCCGCGTGGGCGACGCACTGCTGGTGCAGGCCGCCGAACGTGCGGTGGCCTTCGCCGGCGACGCCCGCCGCGTGGCGCGCTCGTCGGGCGACGAGTTCATGCTGCTGCTGGACACCGGCATGGACGGCGCCACGGTGCAGGCCGAGCTGCTGCGCCAGCGTGTGAGCCAGCCCTACCTCGTCGAAGGCCAGACGCTGCAGGTCAGCGCCTCCATCGGCATCGCCGTCTATCCCGACCATGGCTCGCGCCCGCGCCTGCCCGCGCACGCCGCGCTGGCCATGCGCAGCGTCAAGCTCGGCGGCGGCAGCGGCCATGCCCTGTGGGATCCGGCCATGAGCGTGAGCCAGCGCGAACAGGCCGAACTGCTGCAGGACCTGCGCCAGGCGCTGGCGCGGCACGAGTTCCAGCTCTTCTACCAGCCCAAGGTCGACGCCCACAGCCTGCAGATCACCGCGGCCGAGGCGCTGCTGCGCTGGCAGCACCCCAAGCGCGGCATGATCAGCCCGATGACCTTCATCCCGCTGGCCGAGCGCCACGGGCTCATCGCCGACATCGGGCTGTGGGTCATCGAGGAGGCCTGCCGCCAGGCCGCGCAGTGGCGCGAGGACGGGCTGCGCATGCGCATCGCCGTGAACATCTCGGGCCACCAGTTGCGGCGCGACGACCTCGTCGACCAGAGCGAGGCCTCGCT
>JAEUPH010000350.1 GCA_016790395.1 Rubrivivax sp.
CTCTTCCTGTTCCATCTCCGCGAGCCGGCCTTCGAACTCGCGGATCGTGCCGTCCAGCTCGGGCAGCATCACGTCCTGCAAGGCGCGCGCGCGGCGCACGGCCTTGCGGTACTCGGCCGACAGGCGCTCCAGGTTGCCGGACACCGCCGCCAGCGGCGCGCTGGCCGCCAGCAGCGCCGCGAAGGCCTCCCGGCAGGCGGCGAGCTCGGGCGAGCCTTCGCCCGCCGCCGGCGCTTCACCGGCCTGGCCCTGCAGCGTGGCGCTCTGCAGCTTCACGCCCATCAGCAGGCTGCGCTCCAGCGCCAGTTGCCAGCCTTCGCCCGTCGGTGCCGGTGCCACCTGCAGCCCGTGCAGGCCGTGGCGCGCCACCGCCGCCTGCAGCGCCAGCAGGGCCGCGGAATGGCGCGCCGCCAGGGTGCGCTGCAGGCCCGCGTGCAGCCCCAGCTGGCGCAGGATCTCGCCAGCCAGCAGCAGGCACTTCTCGTCCAGGAAGACGTAGCCCTCGTGCATGGCACGGCGCTCGTCCTTCAGCTCGACGACGGCGCTGCGGGTGGGGCTGGCGTCGCTCACGAGATGCCTCCAGTCCCGACCGCGCTACTTCGCGAACACCAGCGTCAGCGGCTCGTCCATCACCGCGTGCTGCACCTGCGCGTTGTCGAAGGCCGCGAAGCCGAACAGGTACTTGCCGCCCAAGTCGCTGAACTGCACGTCGAACTTGCTGCCCGTGACGAGCTTGCGCGCCACCATCGAGGTGTGCACGCCGTCCTTCCAGCTGTAGTTGACGCGCACGTCGGCACGGTCGCCCTTGAGCTGGTGCACGACGTAGGACGCCACCTCGTCGCCGGCCTTGAAGCGGCTGTCGTCGAAGGGCACCTGCTCGCCGTCGCGGATGTAGGGCGTGCCGCCGGCGTTCAGCGGCCTGGCGTCGCGGGCCATGAACTTGGGCAGGCCGTTCTCCATCGGCACGCCGGTGTAGTCGGGGCCCCCCGGCTCGTTCCTGCGGCCGGCGTTCGGGTTGGTCTTCGGGTCATAGCGCGTGTGGTCCAGGTACTGGTCGTCCACCAGGCCATAGGCCGCCGTGCGGCTGCCCTTCATGTGCCAGATGTCGCCCAGGTGGCCGGCTTCGCGCGTGTACTTGTTGCCGTAGGGCTTGCCTTCGCCGAGGTGGCAGGCCACCGCGCAGCCGCGCTTGTCGAAGTTCGGGATGGAGTTGCCGATCGGCCAGATCATGGCCCACTTGTCCTCGTAGTAGACGTTGTCGTCGCCGCCCTTGTCGGCCGGGTCCTTCAGCTTCTTCCAGCTGCCGTCGGCCTGCTTCTGGTACGGGCCGCGACGGCGCGAGTCCGTCGGGTCCTGGTACTGCACCAGGAAGTACACGGTGTCGCCGAAGTACGCGGCCTTCAGCGTGCCGGTGGTTTCGCCCTTGCCGCCGGCGAAGTTCGTGCCGCCATTGAGCGTGACCTTGAACGCCGGGGCCTGGGCCCACACGGGGTCGGTGGCGCCGGCCGCGAGGTTCGGTGCGGCCGCGGCCTTCACCGCCACCAGCGTGAAGCGCGGCGGTGCGTCCGGCACGGCGGTGCAGGCGGCCAGGGCCAGCGCGGCGGCCAGCAGCGTGAACATCGGGCGGCGGGTGGAAACGGACATCTTCAGCTCCTCGATGGTGGTTGGATCAGTGGCACCGAGACTGCGCTGTCCGTCATGGAGCGTCATGTCCGCCATCAAGTCTTCACGCGAGCAAGCTTGATCTACCGCAGCGCAGTCTCGGCGCCCTCGGGGCGCAGGTGGGCGGCGATCTGCGCGTCCGACAGCCGCGTCAGCTCTGCCAGCGGCAGGCCGGCCAGCAGCCGCCAGCCGAGCGCGAAGCTGTCCTCCAGCGCGCGCGGCGTGTCCTGGTGCACCAGCTGCCGCTCGAAGGCCTCGCCGAAGCGCAGGTAGCGGCGGTCGGTGTCGGCCAGGCCGTCCTCGCCCACCACACTGGCCAGCACGCGGGCCTGCGCGGCGCGCGCGTAGGCGGCGTAGAGCTGGCTGGCCAGCGCGGGGTGGTCGGGATCGGTGTAGTGCTTGCCGGTGCCGTCCTTCATCAGGCGCGAGAGGCTGGGCAGCACGTTGATGGGCGGGTAGACACCGCGCCGGTCCAGCTCGCGGCTGAGCACGATCTGGCCTTCGGTGATGTAGCCGGTGAGGTCGGGAATCGGGTGGCCGATGTCGTCGGCCGGCATGGTGAGGATGGGCAGCTGCGTCAGCGTGCCGGCGCGGCCGCGCAGGCAGCCGGCGCGTTCGAACAGCGTCGCCAGGTCGCTGTACATGGTGCCGGGGAAGCCCTTGCGCGCCGGGATCTCGCCCTTGCTGGACGACACCTCGCGCAGCGCCTCGCAGTAGTTCGTCATGTCGGTGAGGATCACCAGCACGTGCTTGCCGCATTCGAAGGCCAGGTACTCGGCGGCACTGAGCGCGAAGCGCGGCGTCAGCAGGCGCTGCGTGCTGCTGTCGCTGGCCAGGTTGAGGAACAGCGCCGTGCGCTCCAGCGCGCCGGCCTGTTCCAGGCTGCGGCGGAAGAACTCGGCGCTGTCGAAGGGCACGCCGATGCCGGCGAAGACGATGGCGAACCCGTCCTGGCTGTCGTGGCGCAACCGTGCATGGCTGGCGATCTGCACCGCCAGCCGGTCGTGCGGCAGGCCGCCACCGCTGAAGATCGGCAGCTTCTGCCCGCGCACCAGGCTGTTCAGCAGGTCGATGCTGCTGACGCCGGTCTCGATGAAGTCGCGCGGCAGCGCGCGCGCCACCGGGTTCATCGGCAGGCCGTCGATGGCCACGCGGCGGTGCGCGGCCACGGGCGGGCCGCCGTCCACCACGCGGCCCACGCCGTCGAACACGCGGCCCAGCAGGCCGGGGCCGACGTCGAACTTCAGCGGCTCGCCCAGGAAGCGCACGACGGTGGCTTCCAGGTCCAGCCCGGCCGTGGACTCCAGCACCTCGATGGTCATGGCCTCGTCGTCCAGCGCGGCCACGCGGCCCAGGCGCGTGCGGCCGTCCACGCCGCTCACTTCCACGGCATCGCCCAGGCCCACGTCCAGCGTGCGCTTCAGGAACAGCAGCGGGCCTTCCAGCTTCGTGGCGGCGCGTTCAGCGGTCAGTCGCATCGACGGCCTCCGTGAGGGTGGTGGCGGCTGCCGGCAGCAGCGGCGCGAACTCGCGCTCCAGCCGCGCTGCCAGTTCGCCGAAGCGCGGGAGTTCGTCGTTGCCGATGTCCTCGCCCATGCGTTGCAAGGCGCGCATCACCGGCAGCGCGGCCAGCGCGTCAGGCGTGCTGCCGTTCGCCTGCGCAGCTTCGGCCAGCACGATGAAGCGCGCCAGCAGTTTCATCATCGCGGCCTGGCGCGGCGGGTTGCAGACGCGGTCGACCTCGCTGAAGGCGCTCTGGCGCAGGAAGGCCTCGCCCACCAGCTCGGCGCACAGCAGCGTGAGCTGCTGGCGCGCCGGCAGCGCGTCCTTGCCGACGATGCGCGCCATGCGTTCCAGCCGCGCCTGTTCGTCCAGCAGCGTGAGGAAGCGGCGGCGCAGCGCCGCCCAGTCGGCGTTGCCCTGGCCGGCCCACCAGGGCGCGAAGTCGCCGGCGTCCTCGGCGTAGCTCTGCAGCGGGTGCACGGCCGGGTAGAAGCGGGCCTGCGCGCGCTTGACGTCCAGCGCCCAGAAGGCCTTCACGTAGCGCTTGGTGTGGCTGGTGACGGGCTCGCTGAAGTCCCCCGAGGGCGGGCTGATGGCGCCCATGATGCTGACCGAGCCGCGCGCGCCGGTCAGCGTGTCCACCACCGCGGCGCGCTCGTAGAAGTCGGCGATGCGGCTGGCCAGGTAGGCCGGGTAGCCACCCTCGCCGGGCAGTTCGCCGAAGCGGCCGGAGACTTCACGCAAGGCTTCCGCCCAGCGGCTGGTGCTGTCGGCCATCAGCGCCACGTGCAGGCCCTGGTCGCGGAAGTACTCGGCCACCGTGGCGGCGCAGTAGATGCTGGCCTCGCGCGCGGCCACCGGCATGTTGCTGGTGTTGGCGATGACCACCGTGCGCTCCATCAGCGCGCGGCCGGTGCGTGGGTCGTCCAGCGTCGGGAATTCGTCCAGCAGGCCGGCCATCTCGTTGCCGCGCTCACCGCAGCCGAGGTAGACGATGACGTCGGCGTCGCAGCCCTTGGCCAGCGATTCCAGCAGCACCGTCTTGCCGGTGCCGAAGCCGCCCGGGATGGCGGCCTTGCCGCCGCGCGCCACCGGGAACAGGCTGTCCAGGATGCGCTG
>JAEUPH010000062.1 GCA_016790395.1 Rubrivivax sp.
CAGGTCTTCGAGAGCTTCTGGAAGCAGGCCATCACCGGCGAGGACCAGTTGCGCCAGCGCGCGGCCTTCGCGCTGAGCCAGATCTTCGTGATCTCGATGGTGGATTCCAACGTGGGCAACAGCCCGCGCGCCGTGGCCGCCTGGATGGACATGCTGGGCGACAAGGGCCTGGGCACCTACCGCGAGCTGCTGGAAGCGGTGTCGCTGCACCCGATGATGGGCTACTACCTCAGCCATCTGCGCAACCAGAAGGCCAATGCCAGCACCGGCCGCGTGCCCGACGAGAACTACGCGCGCGAAGTGATGCAGCTGTTCTCCATCGGTCTGGTGGAACTCAACGAAGACGGCAGCGCCAAGACCAGCGGCGGTCTGGCCATCGAGACCTACGACCCCGCCGACATCTCCGGCCTGGCCAAGGTCTTCACCGGCTTCTCGTGGGACTGCCCGGACTGGCCCGACAACACCTGCTTCTCGCAGGGCAGCAACGGTGGACTGAGCGATCCTGACCGCAGCTTCAAGCCGATGCGGGGCTATCCGCAGTACCACAGCACCGAAGCCAAGACCTTCCTTGGCACCACGATCGCGGTGCAGAGCACCTCCTCGCCCGACGCCAGCCTGAAGACGGCGCTGGACGCCATCGCCGCGCATGCCAATGTCGGCCCCTTCATCGGCCGCCAGCTCATCCAGCGCTTCGTCACCAGCAACCCCAGCCCCGCCTACGTGACGGCCGTGGCCCGCGTCTTCGCCAACAACGGCAGCGGCGTGCGCGGCGACATGAAGGCGGTGATCAAGGCCGTGCTGATGAACGCCGAGGCGCGCACCGTCTCCGACACCTCGGGCAAGCTGCGCGAACCCGTGCTGCGCCTGTCGGCCTACCTGCGGGCCTTCCCGCACAAGAGCGACACCGGTTGGTGGCGCGTGGGCAACACCGACAACCCGGGCTCGTCGCTCGGCCAGACGCCGCTGCGCGCCGGCTCGGTGTTCAACTTCTACCGGCCGGGCTACGTGGCGCCGGGCACGCAGTCGGCCGCGCGCAACCTGTCGGCGCCTGAATTGCAGATCGCCAGCGAGACCACGGCCGCCGGCTTCGTCAACTTCATGCGCGACAACGTCAGCGCCGGCGTGGGGGCCAGCAACACGGTGGTGAACGGCGTGACGCTGAACCGCCGCGACATCCAGCCCGACTTCGCGGCTGAACTGGCACTGGCGACCGACCCGCCGGCCCTGGTGGCGCGCGTGGCCGGTCGGCTGACCTGGGGGAGCCTGGGCGCAGCCGCGCAGAGCGATATCGCCACGGCCGTCGGCAGCATCACCATCCCCGTTCTGAACGCCAGCGGCAGCAACCAGTCGCAGATCGACAGCGCCAAGCGCAACCGCGTGAACGCCGCGGTGCTGCTGGTGCTGGCCACCCCCGAGTACCAGGTGCAGAAGTGAGCCGACCGATGAACGCCACCCGCCGCCTCTTCCTGCAGCAGACCGGGGCCCTGTCCCTGTTGACCGGCGCCGGTGCGCCGCTGGCGCTGAACCTGATGGCCGCCGGCAACGCCGCGGCGCAGACGGCCACCGACTACCGTGCCATCGTGTGCCTGTTCCTGTTCGGCGGCAACGACGCCTACAACATGGTGCTGCCCACCGACACGGCCAGCTGGAACGCCTACAGCACCACGCGCAACCAGGCGCCGGACCCGATCTCGCTGCTGCCGCCCGGCACCGTGCCGGTGCCCGCTGCCGCCGTCGGCTCACCCCAGCGCCTGGGCGGCGTGCTGCCCATCGCGCCGACCACCCCGCAGGGACGCAGCTTCGCGCTGCACCCGCTGCTGGGCACGCTGCAGACGATGTTCGACACCGACAAGCGGCTGGCCATCGTGCCCAACATCGGCCCCTTGATCCGCCCGACGACCAAGGCGCAGTACGGTCAGGCCGCGCATCCGAAGCCCGCGCGGCTGTTCTCGCACAACGACCAGCAGAGCACCTGGCAGGCGTTGGCCCCCGAAGGCGCCACCACCGGCTGGGGCGGCCGCATGGCCGATCTGCTGGCGTCGCAGAACACGCGGGCCGTGTTCACCGCCGTCTCGGCCACCGGCGGCACGGTCTGGCTGAGCGGGGCCAACGTGCGCCAGTACCAGGTGAGCCCGTCCGGCGCCATCCGCCTGGGGGCGAACACCTCGGGTCAGGTCTATGGCTCCACCGTCGTGGCCGACACGCTCAACCGCATGGCCGGTACCGCCCGCGGCACGCACGTGTTCCAGGCCGACCTGGCTGCGGTGGCGCAGCGCTCCATCGACGCCGAACTGCTGCTGCGCACCACGCTGCGTGCCGCCAGCGACGCCGCCGTGGGCACGCCGCCCAGCGGCACCGCCGCCTACAACCCCAACACCGACCCCAAGCTGCTCTACGCCAACCCGCTGACCGGCGCGAACGCTTTCAACGCGCTGGCGCAGCAGCTGCAGGTGGTGGCGCGCATGGTCGATGCGGGCCTCAACGGCAGCACCGGCGCGAAGCGGCAGATCTTCTTCGTCAGCCTGGGCGGCTTCGACACCCACGACTTCCAGAACCGCAACCAGGCCGACCTGATGGCGCGGCTGGCGCATGCGATGCGCTACTTCGACACCGCCCTGGGCAACCTGAACGCGCGCGGCAACGTCACGCTCTTCACCGCCAGCGACTTCGGCCGCACCTTCACCAGCAACGGCGACGGCACCGACCACGGCTGGGGCAGCCATCACTTCGTGATGGGCGGCGCCGTGAAGGGCGGTGACCTGTACGGCCGCTTCCCCACGCTGGCCACCAAGAACACCAACAACAACAACTTCGACGGCAGTGCCGATCAGCTGGGCAATGGGGCCCTGCTGCCTTCGACCTCGGTCGACCAGCTGGGCGCGACGCTGGGCCGCTGGTTCGGGCTCAGTGATGCGCAACTGCTGGACGTGTTCCCCAACCTCGCGAACTGGGACGCGGGCGCACGCAACCTCGGGTTCCTGACCGCCTGACAAGACCCCCAAGCTCTCTTCGTTCGCTACCCCCCGAGGGGGCTCTTGCAGCGGCCCGGCTAAGCCGGATCCGCGCAAGGCCTTGGTCGCGGTTCCCCCGATATGATCCGCGCCCGCCGATGAACGCCCCTGTCTCCCTCAACACCGCGCAGATGCAGGCGGTGCACCACCTGCACGGCCCCTGCCTGGTGCTGGCGGGAGCCGGGTCCGGAAAGACGCGCGTGATCGTGCACAAGATCGCGCGGCTGCTGCAGGAGGGCGTGGCGCCGAAGCACATCGCGGCCATCACCTTCACCAACAAGGCCGCCGCCGAGATGCGCGAACGGGCCAAGGCGCTGGTCGGGCCGCGTGCGGCCAAGGATCTGGCCATCAGCACCTTCCACAGCCTGGGCGTGCGCATGCTGCGCAGCGATGGCCAGCGCATCGGCCTGAAGCCCAACTTCAGCATCCTGGACAGCGACGACGTGCTGGGCATCCTGCGTGAGGCCGGCGGCACGACGGACGCGGCCCTGGCGCGCCGCTGGCAGTGGGGCATCAGCCTGTGGAAGAACCAGGGGCTGGACGCCGATGCCGCCGCCGCCGGAGCCACCAGCGCCGACGAGCAGGTGGCGGTGCGCGTGATGCGCCTGTACCACGAGCGGCTGCTGGCCTTCCAGGCCGTGGACTTCGACGATCTCATCGGCCTGCCGCTGGCGCTGCTGAAGAAGGACGCCGAGGCGCGCGCCAAATGGCAGTCGCAGTTCCACCATGTGCTGGTGGACGAGTACCAGGACACCAACGCCGTGCAGTACGAGCTGCTGAAGCAGTTGGTGGACGAGCGCGCGCTCTTCACCGCTGTGGGCGATGACGACCAGAGCATCTACGGCTGGCGCGGCGCGACCATCGAGAACCTGAAGCGCCTGCCACAGGACTTTCCGCAGCTCACCGTGATCCCGCTGGAGCAGAACTACCGCAGCACGGGCAGCATCCTGCGCGCCGCCAACGCGGTGATCGCGAACAACCCCAAGCTGTTCGAGAAGAAGCTGTGGAGCGAGTTCGGTGACGGCGAACCGGTGCGCGTGTCCGAATGCGACAGCGAAGAGCACGAGGCGGAGCGTGCGGTGTCGCGCATCCAGGCACTGCGGGCCCAGGACGGCCGCAACCGGTTCCAGGACTTTGCGGTGCTGTACCGCGCCAACCACCAGGCCAAGGTCTTCGAGCAGAAGCTGCGCGCGGCGCAGATTCCCTACAAGGTGAGTGGCGGCCAGAGCTACTTCGACCGCGCCGAGATCAAGGACCTGTGCGCCTGGCTGCGCCTGCTGGTCAACGTCAATGACGACCCCGCCTTCCTGCGCGCCGTGACCACGCCCAAGCGCGGCATCGGCCACCAGACGCTGGCCACGCTGGGCGAGTTCGCGGCGAAGTGGAAGATCAGCCTCTTCGAAGCGCTCTTCGCGCCCAGCCTGCCCAGCGTGCTGAAGGGCAAGGCGCTGGACGCGCTGCGCGAGTTCGGCCGCAGCGTGAGCGACCTGCAGCACCGCGCCGGACAGACCACCGGCGCCGACGACGCGCGGCCGCTCCTGATGGGCTGGTTGAAGGACATCGGCTACGAGCAGCACCTGATGGACGGCGAGGACAGCGAGAGGCTGGCCGCCGCGCGCTGGGGCAACGTGCTCGACTTCGTCGACTGGATCAGCCGCCGCTGCGGCGGCGAGGTCACCCAGGAGGCCGGCAGCACTTTCGAGAGCGAACGCCAGAGCGTGCTGCAGGTGGCGCAGACCATCGCCGTGATCATCAGCCTGGCCGAGCGCGACGAGCAGCAGGACGTGGTGACGCTGTCCACGCTGCACGCCGCCAAGGGCCTGGAGTGGCCGCACGTGGTGCTGGCCGGCGTGAACGAAGGCCTGCTGCCTTTCCAGAGCGGCAGCGAAAGCGCCGAGCCCATGACGCCCGAGCGGCTGGAGGAGGAGCGCCGGCTGATGTACGTGGGCATCACGCGCGCGCAGCGCACGCTGCTGGTGAGCACGCTGCGCCGGCGCCGGAAGGGCCGTGACACGGTGCAGGCCGTGCCCAGCCGCTTCATCCGGGAGATGAAGCTGGACGAGGCCAAGGTGAAGGACGACCCGCGCGAGCGGCTGAAGAAGCTGCGCGACGCGATGGCGGCGCAGGCCGCGGCGAACCCTAAGACGGCAGGAAGTCCACCGGCCAGGTGACGACCATCACGTCCACGTCCTTGGCGCCGAAGTCGAAGCTGCGGATGCGCGCCAGCAGCTTGCCTTCCAGCTCGGCCGCCTTCAACTCGCTGCTGACGATGCGCACGCCTTCCACCGCGCCGCTGGGCGCGATCTTCAGCTCCAGCACCACCTTGCCCTGCAGGGAGGGGTCGTCGCGCAGCGCGCGGTTGTAGAGCGCGTAGATCGCGCCCTTGTTGCGTTCGAAGACGAGCTTGATCTCCTCGATGCTGCGGCTGGCCTTGCCGGAGTTGCCGCGCGCCAGCACGCCGCCCTTGCCGCCACCACCGCCGCCCACGCCGGTGCCGTTGCCGCCGCCACGGGAACCGCCGCCGCCGGGGCCACCGCCGCCACCGCCGCCCGCCACGCCTTCCACCAGCGTGGTGCCGCGGCCGGCCAGGCCGCCGCCGCCGGTGTCGCGGCTGTAGCCGGCGGTGTTGATGCCGCCGCTGCCGTTGGTGGCGTTGCTGGTGATCATCGCGCGCACCGGGATGCCGGCCTCGGTGCCCGCGCCCACGCCCACGCCGACGCCGGTGCCCACGCCCGGGCCGGGCTTGATGTCCTGCTTCAGTTGCACCGCCGCCGGGGCGGCGGCCATCTCGGCCAGCAGGTTGTCCTTCAACAGGCCCACGCCGCTGGCGCGGCGGCGCGCGTTGTCCAGCGCCACTTCGCCGGGCGGCTTGCCTTCCACCGGGTTGCGCGCCTCGGGCACCGGAGCGGCCTTCTTGGGAGGTGGGGCAGGACGGTCGGGCGTGGATTCGGTCTTGTTCTGCGCCACTTGCTCGGCGTCGTTGGGCTTCACCGGGGGCGGCGGCGGCGCTGGCGGCGTGGCGGGGCGCTCCAGCAGCAGCTTGGCGATGGGCGGCGGCAGCGGCTGCACTTCCGTGCGCTCGATCTTGGGCAGCGGCAGCCAGGGCACCAGCAGGCCCAGCAGCAGCACCAGGGCCAGCACACGGCCGGCGATGCTGCGGAAGCGCTTCTCGTCGTCGGCCGCCGTGGACCACGGCAGCACCGGCTTGCGGAAGCTGATGGCGTGCGGCGCCGTCATGGCGAGGGCGGCGCTCATACGTCTTTGCGCCGGACGGCGAAGGACACGTCGGCGAAGTTGGCCTGCGCGCAGGTGACCATCACCTTGCGCAGCAGCTGGTAGGGGATGTCCTTGTCGGCCATGATGGTGACGGCCTGCGTGTCCACCTTGTTCTCGGCGCGCACCACCTTGCGCGTGGCCAGGATGTCCAGTTCGGCCTTCAGGCCGGGGATGACATCGGTCTGGCTGGCCATCACTTCCGAGACCAGCGCCACACGCCGGCCCTCGGCCAGGATGTCTTCGCCGCTCACCACCAGCACCACGGTCTCCTTGGGCGCCTGCTCCACGTTGGCGGTCGGCAGCTTCACGGCCTTGGGGCTGACCAGGGTCTCCACGCCCGAGGCGCTGGAGAGCAGGAAGAAGATCAGGATGGTGAAGACGTCGATCAGCGACACCAGGTTCATGTCCATCGCGGCGCCGCCGCGCGCCTTGTGCTGGGTGCGCCGCTCGCGCGGGCTGAGGGTGGACATGTCAGATCGCCTTCTTGCCGGCCGCCAGCGCGGCCGCGGCACCGCGCACCGGCGCGTCGCCGATGGAGATGCTGGGGAACAGCTCGGCGCGGATGAGCTTGGGGCCTTCGGCCGTGACGGTGCCGCGCATGGCGTCCATCACCTGCACCAGGGTGTCGTAGGGCGTGTCGGGCTCGGCCAGCAGCGAGGCTTCACGCTTGTCGGGGAACTTGCCCTTCACCTGCACCAGCAGCGCCTGCAACGCCTTCAGGTCATGCTGGCCCTCGCGCGCTTCGATGCGCTGGATGAGGCCGCCGATGCGGTCACCCACCTCCAGGGCGTCCTTGCGCATCACGATCTCCAGCTGCAGTTCCGGGCCCTTGATCTGCTCCACGGCGCTTTGCTGCGCGGGCAGGTTGAGGTCCATCACCGCCAGCCGCGTGAACACGGCGGTGGACAGCAGAAAAGGCACCAGCACCACGATCAGGTTGATGAACGCGGTGATCTCCAGGTGCGCGGGGTCCTTGTGCAGGCGGCGCCTTCTCATCGCAGGCTCCTTGTCGTCATGCCGCGGGTCAGGACGCGCGCAGTTCGCGTTGCGGGGCTTGCTGCTCCGAGGACAGGCGCTGCACCAGGTTCAGGAAGGTGATCTTGGCCGCCTCCAGGCTGTCGACGATCTCGCTGGCACGGGCCTGCAGGAAGGCGTGGATCAGCAGGAAGGGGATGGCCACCATCAGCGCGAAGGCGGTGTTGTTCATGGCCACCGAGATCGACGCGCTCAGCAGCTCGGCCTTCTCCGCCGGGTTCACCTGCGCCACCGCGGTGAAGCCCTTGATGAGGCCGATGATGGTGCCCAGCAGGCCCACCAGGGTGATGGTGTTGGCGAAGGTGGCGATGTAGTGCGTGCGCTTCTCCAGGCGCGGCACGATCTCCATCATCCCTTCCTCCATCGCGTTGTCGATGTCCTCGCGGCGGCGCGCCGTCTGCATGCGCACGAGGCCGTTGTGGACGATCTTGCCGATGGCGCTGTCGTCGTTCGCGGTGACGTTGGCCACCTCCTTGAAGCGCCCGCCCTGCAGCATGGGCAGCACCTGGTCCCACAGCTTGCGGTTGTCGGCGCGCGCCTTGCGCAGGAACACGAAGCGCTCGATGGCGATGGCCAGGCCCAGTGCCGCCATCAGCAGGCTGGGGTAGAGGAAGGCGCCGCAGTCGACGAAGAACTTGACGACGGTGTTGAAGGTGTTCATCGGGGGGCTCCGGCAGGAACGGGTGTGGAGGTTTTGGGGGATGCGGTCTTGTCGGCGGGCTGGGCCGCCGGCTGAACTTCTTTTGCAGTCAGTTGCGCCTGCACCTGGCCGGCGTAGTTCACCTGGCGGCGGAACACCTCGCGGTCCACCGGCGCCAGGGCTTCGTCCAGCACGCTCTGCACCGGCCGGCCACTCAGTTGGCCGGGCAGGGGTTTTTTCCAGGGCACGATGTAGAGCACCTTGGGCAGCTCGCGGTTGCCGATGATCTGTGTCTTGTCGATGTCGGCGCGGTCCTGGGCGTGGGCGCCGGCGGCGGCCAGCAGCAGGGCGGTGAGCGCGAGGCGTTTCATGGTTTGTCCTTCGCGGTGGCGGCCATGGTGGCGGTGCCGGCGGCGGTGCTGGGCGCGGGTGACGGCGCGGGCGCGGGCGTGGCCACCGGCGCAGCGGCCGGCGCGGCCCCGGGCGCCGGCTTGCGCGATTTCACTTCCGCCACCCACTTGCTCCAGGTCTGCGCGTCGCCGGGGGAGAGTTCCAGCGCGCGCTGGTACAGCGGCAGCGCGCGCGGGGCGTCGCCCAGGTACAGGTCGTGCAGGATGGCCAGGTTCAGCGTCGGCGCGGCGGCATTCGGGTCCAGCGCCAGCGCGGCCTCGTAGGCGGCGCGCGCCTGCGCGAAGTGGCCGGCACGGCGCTCCTCGATGCCCAGCTGGTTCAGCACGCGCACCTGCTTCGGATCCTTGGCTGCGGCCTCCTGCAGGGCCTTCAGGTCGGTGGGCAGGTTGGCGTCGCCGCGCTCGGTCTTGCCATAGCGCACGGGCTTGAGCCGCGCCAGTTCGCCGAAGCTCTTCCTGACCCACTCGTCGTAGAGGCCGCCGGCAGTGCGGCGCGCGTTCGTCTCATGCAGCTCGATGGCCTTCTCCTCGAAGGGGAAGGCCTGCTCTTCCAGCATCACGTTGTACTGCTCCAGCTCCATCTTGCTGAGCTTCTTCGGGCGCTGCGAGCCGATGAGCGCCTTGCCGAAGTCCTGGTACAGCGCCGCGGTGTGGAAGGTGGCGGCGGTGGTGACTTCGGCCACCTGCGCCTCGGTGGCGCTGGCGTAAGCCTTCAGCACGTCGTCCATCTTCGCCTTCTTGAGCTTCAGCTGCTTGGCCAGCGGCTCGATCAGCGGCACCTTGCGGTAGGCCTCCAGCAGCGGTTCGCTCAGCAGCAGCGTGGCCTGGCCGCCCAGGCTGCGCGTGCGCGGCGTGCGCGCTTCGCCGGCACCCTGGTCCGCGGCCTGCACGCTGCGCACCCAGGCCGTGGCCCGCACCGGCTGGCCGTCCTGGCGCGCCAGGGCGGCCAGGCGCCAACGGGCCTCCACGCTGGCTTCCAGCGGCTGCGGGTACTGGCCCAGATAGCGCTCGTAGGCGCGGATGGCGGTGGTCAGCGCGGGCGACTTCGGCGCCGCACCGGCGGCGGCCTTCTCGTGCAGCTCGGCGGCCTGCCACGCCGCGCCGCGCGCCAGCTGCGGGTCGCCGGTCTGCGCGGCCACGCGTTCGAACTCGGCTGCGGCCAGCGTGCTGCGGCCCTGCTCCAGGTAGGCCAGCGCCAGCTTGGGGGCCACTTCGGCCTGCAACGGGTGGCCGGGCTGCTGGCGGCGGAAGGTCTCCAACGCGTCGGCGGCCTTGCCCCAGTCCTTCAGGCCGATGAGTGCAGCGGCGGCGTCGTACTGCGCGCTGGCGCGCACCGGCGAGGTGGCGGCCAGCGCGGGCAGCGCGGCCACGCGCTCGAAGTGGCCCACGGCGGCCCTGGCGTCGCCGGCCGTGCGTGCTGCTTCACCCTGCTTGTAGATGGCGGCAGCCTGGCGCTCCACCAGCGCCGTGCGGCCGGCGGCGCGCTCGGGCGTCAGCGCGAGCACCTCGCCATAGGCCTTCTCGGCGTCGGCGAACTCGCTCTTCTCGAAGGCCTGGTGCGCGATCACCGTCCAGGCGGTGCGGCGCAGCTCGGGGGCCGGTGGCGGCTTGAGGGCCAGCGAGACCTTGGCCACCGTCACGGCGCGCTCGGTGTCGCCCAGGGCGAACAGCTGTTCGGACGCGCGCGTCAGCACCGGGCCGTTGCGCGTGTCGTTCTCGAAGGTGCGCGAGAAGCGCAGCGCGCTTTCCACCGAGGCGCGCGTGGCCTTCTCGCGTTCAGCGCCGGCGGGCGTGGCCTTCTCGATCTCGGCCCAGGCCAGCAGCGCGGTGTAGCCGGCGTCGGGCGCCTTGGCGTCGCTGGCGTGCTTGTAGGCGACGGTCTCGTACTCCGTCACCGCCTCGGCCCAGCGCTTGTCCTCGTACAGCAGCTCGCCGAGCAGGAAGCGGTTGCCGGCGGTGTCGGTGTCGGCGGGGAAGCTGGCCAGCAGCGTGCGGTACCAGCGCACGGCTTCCTGCACGTCGGCCGGTGCATGGGTCTTCTGCGACAGCGCGTGGTGGTGCCGCGCCAGTTCCACGAGGTGCGTCTTCACCAGCGGCTGCGCGCGCTGCCAGCCGCTGGGGTTGGCGCGGCGGAACTCGCTGTCCACGCCGTAGCGTTCGACGTGCTCCTTCTTGGCCTGCAGGGCCAGCGTGTCGAAGCCGCTCTTCTCGTAGATCTCCACCACGCGGGCCTGCAGCAGTGGCGCCTGCACGTGCAGCGGCTGGCGGCGCACGAAGAGCGCATAGGTGTCGGCCGCGTCCTTGATGCGGTCCTGCTTGATGTAGAGCTCGCCGAGCTGGCTGTAGACGCGGAACTGGTAGTCCTCGCGCTGGCGCTGCGTGGGGCCGCTGATGTACTTGCCGATGCCCTCGGCCCCGTTCAGCGCTGCGAAGCTGATGCTCATGACGCGGAAACTGTCGTCCAGCAGCTCGCGGTCGGCGCGCGTGAGCTCGCGGATCTCGGCCAGGTCGGCCTCTTCGCGCGCCAGCGGCGACAGGTGGCCGAGCTTCAGGTCCAGCACACCGAAGAAGGACGCCAGGCCGTCTTCCAGCCGCCCCTGCTTGAAGCGCGACCAGCCCTGCATGTAGAGCGCGCGCTCGGTGAAGGCGGTCTTGTCGTCGCCGGCCAGCACGGCACCGTAGGCCTCTTCGGCGGGTTTGTACTGGCGCATGGTGAACAGCAGCTCGCCGCGGCGGAACTGCGCCTCGCCGGCGTGCAGCGTGCCGGGGTGCTGCGTCACCAGCTGTGTCAGCGTCTTCAGCGCGCCTTCGAGGTCACCCACCTGTTCGCGGGCGCGTGCCAGCTGGTAGAGCACGCGGTCGTTCTTGGGGTCGTTCGGGTAGGCCTTCAGGAAGGCCTCGTAGCGCTCCACCGCAGCCTTGTAGTCGGGAATGCCGCTGGCGTTGGCCCCGGTGGCTTCGGCGGCGATGCGGTCGGCGCGGTCCATCTCAAGGTCGCCCAGGCGGCGCATGGCGTCGGCGCGCTGCGGTGCCGTCGGCGCGGCGGCCAGGAACTGCTGGTAGGCGGTGATGGTCTGCTCTTCGGTCACCGGCACGCCGGCGTCGGGCTTCACCACGATCTCGCGCTGCGACAGGCTGGCCAGCGTGGGCTGGTTGTCGTCCTTGAAGGTCTTGGGCTTGCTGCCGCAACCGGCCAGCACGGCGGCGGCCAGCGCGGTGAGCGCGAGGCGGCGGGCCCTCACCGGGCGCCCTCCGCCGGGCTTCCGGCGTCGCTGCGCCGCGCGAACTGGGCGCGGTCGTGGATCTGCGCGATGGCCAGCCGCGCCTGCGCGGCGTAGACGGCCAGCCGCTCCTGCTGGCGTTCCAGTTCGGCGACGGCGATGTCCTGCAGCTGGATCTGCACGGCGCGTGCCGTGGTGGCCACTTCCGGCCTCATGCCGAGCAGCCGCTCACCCAGGGTGCGGATGCGCTCGGCAAAGCGCTGGTGGCGCAGCGGTTCGTCCTGCTGCGCCTGTGTCAGCGCGGTGTCGCGGTCGGCAGCCTGGGCGATGCCGATCGTGGCGCTGCGCATGGCCTTCTTCGCTTCCCAGCTGCGCGCATTGAACTCCTGCGCCAACTGCCAGGTCAGTGCGCCGGCGGCGCGGCGCAGGCGCTCGGCGGCTTCGGCCGCATCGGCTTTCTCGACGATGCCGCCTTGTTCGGCAGCATCGCCCAGCGCCTGGCGGCCGCGCGCCACGCGCTCCAGCAGCTGGCGTTCGCGCGGCGTGGCCAGCGCGGCGGCGTCGGCTTCGGCCTGCACGCGCTCCAGTTCGGCGGCCAGCGCGTCGCGGCGGGCGCGCAGTTCGGCGATCTTCGCGGAGCCGCGCCCGGCCTCGGCGGCGGGCAGCTTCTCGGCGAAGGCACGCTGGCGGTTCTCCAGCATGTCGGCGTAGGCCGAGAGGTTGTCCAGCCAGCGCTGCAGGTTGCCTTCCAGGAACTGCAGGTCGCGCAGGTTCTTGAAGGCCTCCTGGAACTCGTCGCTGGCCAGCAGCGGCGCCAGGTGCGAGGCGTGCGGCATCTCGGGCAGCTTGTCGATGCCGCGGAAGGCCGCCAGGCCCTCGCTCGGGTTGGTGGTCACCAGGCCCTGCACCAGCTTGCCCGCACGCACGGCGTCGATGGACTCGCGCAGCGCGCGGGCTTCCCTCTCGAAGCCTTCGACGGCGTCCTGGTAGCCCTGCAGCGCCTGGCCGTAGGCGCCCAGTTCGGCAAAGGCGTAGGGCACGGCGATGCGGGCTTCCAGCACCGCGGCGTCGCCATGCGGGCGCGTGGCGAGTTCGGTCCAGGGCACCAGGGCCAGCTTGGGGTCCTTGAGCTCGCTGGCGGCCCAGCCGAAGCCGAGCAGCGCCTTGTTCGACTGCGGCCCGCTCAGGCGCACGCGCTGCAGTGCGGCGCGCGCCTCGATCGGCTTCTTCGCCGCCAGCGTGGCGAAGCCCAGCGCGACATTGGCGCGGTCGCGCAGGCTGCGCAACTCCTCGTTCGGTGCCGACGTCTGGCCCACTTCGTCCAGCAGGGCCTGGCCCTTGTCGGTGTCGCCCGCCTTGACGAGCGCCACGCCGAGGTTGAACTTGGCGTACAGGCCCGCCGTGGGGCTGCCCTTGAGGGCCTCCAGCACCTGGGCGGCGCCGGCGAAATCCTGCCGCGCCATCAACAGCTGCGCGCGCAGCAGCTGGTGGTCTTCCTCCAGCGTGCCGCCCAGGGGCTTCTCGATGCGCGACAGGTTCTGCTCGGCCGCGGCGAGCAGGCCGCGCTGGTAGCGCAGCTTGGCCAGGAAGTACCAGGCGCGGTCGCGCACGGCGGGCGCGGCATTGCGGTCGATGAGCGCCGTGAAGACCGTGGACGCCTCGTCGTGCAGGCCGTAGGCCAGCAGCAGGCCGCCGCGCAGCACTTCCGCTTCCTCGTCGTGCGGCGCGATGCGCTCGAAGTGCTGCGACACCATGAGCCCGGTGATCGCCGCGAAGGTTCTGTCCTGGTAGAAGTGGAACAGCACGTCGCCGTAGTGCGGCGCCTGGATGACTTGCGGCGCGCCCGGCTCGTGCCTGGGCGCAGCCGCGGGCTCGGCCGCGAAGCTGCTGCCCAGGGCCGCGGCCCATGCCGCCGCGATGCTGGCGCGCCAAGGTCTCACTGCCACACTTTCACTTCGAATTCCGGCTGCAGCTTGGCCAGCTTGTCCTTGATCTGCAGTTCGATGTAGCGCGGCTCGGTGCCCTTCTCGAACTCCAGCGTCGTCCCGCGCTTGTAGTCGCGCTCGTGCGGGCCGCGGCCGGTGAAGAAGGCCGAGACCTGGTGCTTGCCGGCCTTGAGGTTGCCCACGAAGATGCGCTGCACGCCGCCGCGCAGCAGCGCCTGCACCTCCTGCGGCGTGTACAGGTGCGTGGCCACGAGCTTGTCGTCCAGGCGCACCTGCACCGACTCCAGCTCGAACAGCTTGCCCACGTCCATGCTGACGAACAGCGCCACCTGCGTGCCGGGCGGGAACAGCAGTTCCTCCTCCAGCACCAGCAGGTCGCGGTTCAGGCGGATGACGTCGGCCTTCAGCTGCTGCACGCGGGCGTCCAGCGCCGCCGGCTCGGGGGCGCTGGCGGCCGAGGCGGGTGCCGCCGGGGCGGCCATAAAGGCGGCCGAAGCCGCGGGGGACGGCGCAGCGGCTGCGGCGGGCGCCGTGGCCGGCGCCGGGTCGGCCGCCCAGGCGGCCAGGGTGAGCAGCAGGGCCGCGGCGGGAGCGAGGAGTTTCAGCATGGCGGGCGTCCTAGAACGTGGCCGTGGCGGTGAGTTGAAGCACGTCGGCGTTGTACTTGTAGTTGCTGCCGGTGCGCAGGTCGGTGAAGTCGCTGAAGCGGAAGGCCTTGCGCTCGTAGCTGCCGATGAACTTCAGGTCGGCACGCGGCCACCACTTGGGCGGGGTCCAGGTCACGCGCGCGCTGAGCGCGGTGGACTTGAAGGTGGACAGCTGCCGGTTGCGCGAGATGTAGACCGTCTCGATGCTGGCGTTGTCGCTGTAGAAGAGCGCCTTCGTCTGGCTGTAAAGGCGCAGCGAGGCATCCACCAGGAAGCTCTCGCCGACGTACTGGCTGCCGCCGAACTCCAGCGTCCGCGCCTTGATGTCCCAGTTGTCCCAGTACGGCCGGTATTCGAAGCGCACCGAACTGCGCGGCAGCAGCGCGCCGGTGTCGTAGACCGTCCTGAGCTTGATGGCGCGGCTGGAGCGTGTGCGCGGGTTGCGCTCGGGCACGGCGGCACCGAACACGCGCGCGGCGCGGTAGGGGCTGCCCAGGAAGCCGGCGTCGGAGATGGCCTCGGCGTTCAGGCTCACCAGCCACTTGGGGCTGAGGATCTGCGTCACGCCGGCGCGGTACTGCCAGTGCGTGGCCTTGTCGATCCAGCCCTGCACGCCCTTCATGCCCACCTGGTCGGCGGCGCGCGTGAAGCCCAGGCTCACCGTCGTCATGCCGCCGAAGACCTCGTGCGAGACGTCCAGGCTGGCGGCCTCGGCGATGTAGTCGGGCTCCTTGCTGCGCGAGACGCTGGCCGAGACGATGCTGTCGCGCACCAGGGCGTCGATGCCGAAGTCGTAGGCCTTGCGGGTTTCCTTGAACGGGCTGGCGGTGGTGACGACGTCGATGCTGGCGTTGCTCACCGCATCCACGTAGTACTGCGCCGACAGCGACACCTTGTCGGCCAGACTCTTGCGCACCAGCAGCGCCGGGCCGGTGGCCTTGACACCACCGCCGTCATAGCTGTGGTACAGGGCCTCGGCGCGGTCTTCGGGCAGGGTGGCGGCGTGGGCCGGGCTCACGGCCGTGGTGGCCACGGCGCCGCCCACCACGCCGCGCAGCAGCGTGCGCAGGTGGCCGATCCAGCGCCGCAGCAGCTCAGTTGCAGCCACACCCGCCCCCCTGCACGCCCGTGGCCCCACGCGCGCCTTCGCGCACGAGGTGGATGTGCTCGCGGTGCTTCTCGGCCAGCGCCGTGCGCTGGAACTGCATGATGGGGTCGGCCAGTTTCTCGCGCTCGTACGGCTTGACCCAGGGCTGGGGCATGGCGCAGCCCTGCAGGGCCAGCAGCGACAAGGCGGCGAGGGCGAACGCGGCGCGGCGCATGGGGCTCATTCCTTCACCAGTTCGCGGATCTGCCGCTCGTAGGTCTCTTCCACGCCTTCGCGGTAGCCGCGGTGCAGGAAGCGCACCTTGCCGTCGCGGTCGATCAGCACCGTGGCCGGCATGCTGCCCAGGTCGTAGAGCTTGCTCACCGTCTTGTCGGCGTCCAGCAGCACGGGGAACTTCACGCCCCACTTCGCGGCGGTGGCGGCACCGTTCTTCGGGTCGTCGTCGATGTTGATGCCCAGCATCGTGAAGCCCGAGCTGCGGTACTTGTCGTACAGGCGATTGAGCTGCGGCATCTCCTGCCGGCAGGGGCCGCACCAGCTGGCCCAGAAGTTCACCAGCACCACCTGCCCGCGCTGCTCGGCCAGGCGCAGGTTGCGGCCTTCGGCGCTCTTGAGCGTGAAGTCGGGGGCAGCGGCCTGCGGCGTGACGGCGGCCTGGGCCCCGGCAGCGGCGGCGAGCAGGGCGAGGGCGACGAGGGTGCGCATGGCGTTCATCTTCAGAAGGTGAAGGTGAGGCCGGCGGTGGCCTCCAGGTTGTGGTTGCTCTGGCGCTTGCCCAGAAGATCCAGCGAATAGATGTGGTCGCGCACGTCCACCTGGGCGGCGAACCAGCTGGTGAAGACCACGCGCAGGCCGAAGCCGGCCACCACCGTCTGGCGCTTCTGCCCGGCGAAGTCGGTGCTGCCCACGCCGGCCACCACGTAGCCCTGCGAGATCTTGGCGTTGCTGCGGCCGAAGAACACCTCGCCGGGCAGCAGGTTGTAGCCCGCCACCACGTTGTAGTAGGTGAGGTTCTGCTTGGGCGTGGGGAAGATGCCGCCGTTGGGGAAGATCTGCCGGAAGGCCTCGTCCGTGACCTTGGCGCGGCCGTAGGCGCCCTCGACGAACACGTCCTCGGTGATGTGGTAGCCCAGGCGCAGACCGGTCACGGTGCTGCTGCCGAAGTTGGCCGTGGCATAGCGGCCGGCGAGCAGGCCCACCGAGATGTCGTTGCTGGCGAAGCGTGGCAGCTTCAGCTCGCGGCGGTCCACCTGCGGCGTGATGACCTGCTCGCCCGCAGGCTTGGGCGGCTGCGGGTCGGCGCTCTGCGCGAAGGCGGGCGCCGCTGCGGCCATCAGCAGGCAGGCGAAGGTTCTCGTCAAGGGCATGGTGCGTTCAGAAGAAGAAGCCGAGGCCGGCCGTGATGCTGCGGTACTCCGCCGTGCGCTGTTCACTGACGAAGGCGCTGTACATCGTCCAGTCCAGCCGCGCGGTGAAGCGGTCGGTGATGTGCCAGCGCAGGCCCACGGTGGCCTGGGCCAGCTTGGCGTCGGTGGGCGCGGCGTCCACCAGCGTGCTGTTGGGGATGTTCTTGAACTTGCCCAGGCCGACGGCGAAGTAGGGCGACCAGCGGCGGTCGGACCAGGGCTCGGAGGTCAGCGCCAGGTGCCAGAAGTCGGTGCCCGAGAACAGGCCCTGTACCTGGCCCACGGTGAACTCGGCGCCCACGGTGTCGGCCAGTCGGTACTGCAGGCCCAGCTTGAGCATGGGCTCGCCCTTGAAGCGTCCCCAGGAGCCGCTGAACTCGAGGCGGCGCCCGAGGTAGTCGTCCAGCACCAGGTCGCGGAAAGTCTTGGTGCCGCCGGCGGCGGTGATCGTGCTTTCCAGCTGCTTGCGGTGCACCCAGCCCACCTGCCCGCCGTCGGCGCGCACGCGGTACCAGTCGGTGTGGCGCAGCTCGATCGTCACCCACTGCGAGCGTTCGACGACGAAGAACACCGGGTAGCCGCGGCCCGGCCCGGTGTGCATCTCCAGGAAGGGCTCGGTGACTTGCAGCCGCTCGGTCTTGGGCGGCGCGGGCTCGGCGGCGCGCGCAGCCGGGGCCGAAAACGCCAAGGCCGCGACGACCGCGACCAAGCTTCCCGCCATGGATCCGGCTTTGCCGGTCCATCGGCGGACGGCCCCCCCGGGGGGTATCGAGCGACAGCGAGATTGGGGGCGCATTCCTCGGGGGCTCAGTCAGTATTGCAGGCGCCGTTGACGGGGTCACCGTTCGCGAACATCGTGTTGGCGGCCACGGAGAACTCGTCCTGGCCGCTGGGCATGGGGCGGTTGATCCAGTAGCGCATGAGCTTGGCGCCGGCATCGTCCGGCGTTTCGAAGATGAGGCCGCCGCCGTGCAGGACACCCCGCACCAGCGGCTTGTTGAGCAATCGGCTCTGGTCCGGCACACCGACCACCGTTTCGCCAAGCGACGAATAGTAGTTCTTGTACATGTCGGTGCTGCGCAGCACCGCGGCGGTCTGGGCCAGGTCGGCCGCCGGCGTGTTGGCCAGCAGCCGCAGCGCGCCGCCGGTGCCGGTGACGTTGTCGTGGCAGCCGCCGGCGGTGCAGTTGTTGGTGGAGACGGTGCCGTTGATGTTGATCGGCAGCGGCGTGTTCAGCACCGGGTAGACGCAGCGCTGGAAGTAGACGAACGAGAGTTTCTGCCCGCCGGCGCCCGGCGGGTTGCTCAGCGTGGGCGCATTGTCCAGCGGCGAGCCGCCGCCGCAGGCGGCCACCAGCATCGCGGCCAGGGTGGCGCCTGCCGCGGCGGTGGCCAGGGGTCGGCGAAAGGGGCGTGCGGTGTCGGGTGGCGTCATGGGCTCGTGCAGCCGGCGGTGATCCAGGCCGCGATCTTCGTGTAATTCGCGCTGCCCGCCGGCAGCAGCGCCGTGACCTGGTCGAGGGCGCCGGCCGGATGCGGCACGTTGGACGGCCGCAGCAGCAGCAGGTTGCCGGCCGCGTTGCAGGTGTCGTTCACCAGCGTCAGCGTGACGTTGAAGTCACCCTCGGCCTCGCCCGTCAGCACGAAGCGGTTGCGCGGGATGGCCAACCCGGCGGCGTGGCAACCGGCGCAGGTGGCCTGCAGGATGGGCTGCACGTCCCGGTTGAAGACGGTTTCGCTCAGCGTGGCGACCGAGCGCACGTTGTTGCCGGGGCCGAAGGGGTCGTTGTAGTACTGGCCGCCGAGGTCCATCCACTCGGCGACGAGGCGCTTCTCGGCCTTGTTGAGCAACTGGCTGTGGTCGGGCGCGGTGGCCGGCGGGTTCGGGTGTGCGGTGCGGGCGCCGGCACCGGCCAGCAGCGTTTGTCCCCACAGGATCTCGGTCAGCCGGCTCTTGCGCGCCTGGCCCGCGGTGTTGGCGGCACCGGAGCTGGTCTCCACCAGCGACGGGCCGCGCACGATCACGGGCACGCCTTCGCGCAGTTCGATGACCGGCCGGCCGTTGGCGTCGAACACCGGGTCGCCTTGCATCAGTTCCTCATAGGAAGTGAGGCGGCCGGAACCGGAGATCGTGGCCCTCAGGTCGAGCTTGGCCGGGTCGGCATGGCAGTTCGTGCACGTGTGCGAGCCATTGGCGCCGCGCAGCCGGGTCCAGATCGGCGCGATGTGGTCGGGGTAGTTGATGACGCCGTTCACCGGCACGGCCGTCTTGAGGTCATCGGCCGCGTCGGCATTGCCGGTGTAGCGCAGCGCGATGGCAGCGCGCGCCCTGACGCCCGCGATGCTGGTGTCGGCCCAGATGTCCTCGAACACGGCGTCGGCGCTCAGTCGCAACGCCGTGGCGTCCAGGCGCGTGCGCAGCGAAGCCAGCGTCTCGCCGCTCTGCTGCTGCGCCGTGACCGAAGCCTTCAGCGCGCGCGGCTGCGTGTTGACCACGGCACCGGAATTGAGCGAGGCGCCGCGGCGCGGGCTGTGGCAGCCGTCGCAGGTGCGGCGTTCGCCCGGCCGCACCTGGATCCAGTTGGTGTGCGTCTGGATGGCGCGGCCTTCGGCGTCGACGATGTTGAAGGCCAGCGGCACGTCGGCCGGCACCAGCAGCTTGAAGGAGCCGTCGGGTTCGATCGGCGCGTAGCCCAGGATCTGCGACTGCTCGAAGTTGGTCTCGCCGATGGCCTGGCGCAGGCCCATGGAGCCCGAGGGCGGCGCCACGGCGCGCGTGGCGCGCACGAAGCGGGCTGGCGCACACAGGTAGGCCGGGTCGGCCGGGTCCTTCATGCGGGCGATGTCGGCGATGGCCGCCCGCGTGTCGGCAGGGTCGGTGGCGGCACGGGTGGCCACGCTCACGGTGCAGCCGGCGGGGCGGTCGGC
>JAEUPH010000092.1 GCA_016790395.1 Rubrivivax sp.
CCCTTCATCGAGATCGACCGCGTCACCTTCGGCTACGACAGCAAGCGGACGATCCTCAGCGACCTCTCGCTCCAGTTCCCCCGCGGCAAGGTGACGGCCATCCTGGGTGGCAGTGGCTGCGGCAAGACCACGCTGATGCGCCTGGTCTGCGGCGTGCATGCCGCCGACAAGGGCCGCGTGGTCTTCGACGGCGAGGTCATCGACACGCGCAACCGCGAGCAGCTGTTCCGCCTGCGCCGCCGCCTGGGCATGCTGTTCCAGTTCGGCGCGCTGTTCACCGACCTGACGGTGTTCGACAACGTCGCCTTCCCGCTGCGCGAACACACGCAGCTGCCCGAGGCCATGGTGCGCGACATCGTGCTGATGAAGCTCAATGCCGTGGGCCTGCGTGGCGCGGCCGGCCTGCGAATCTCCGAAGTGAGTGGCGGCATGGCGCGCCGCGTGGCGCTGGCCCGCGCCATCGCGCTGGACCCCGAACTCATCATCTACGACGAGCCCTTCGCCGGCCTGGACCTCATCTCCATGGGCGTGGCCGCCAAGCTGATCCGCACGCTGAACGACGTGACGGGCGCCACTTCGCTGGTCATCAGCCACGACGTGCCCGAATGCATGGCCATCAGCGACCACGTGGTGCTGCTGGCCACCGGCGGCCGCATCGTGGCGCAGGGCACGCCCAAGGAACTGATGGACAGCACCGACCCCGAGACGCGCCAGTTCGTGCGCGGCGAACCCGACGGCCCGGTGAAGTTCCACTACCCGGCCGCGCCCATCGCCGCCGACTTCGGCGTGGGAGCCTGATCGTGGAGTTCGTCCGTCGCCTGGGCGCCAACACGCTCGAACAGTTCCGCGGCTGGGGCCACGCGGCGTTCTTCTTCCTCGACGTGCTGCGTGCCGTGCCGCATGCGCTCAAGCGCTTCGGCCTCGTGGTGGCGCAGATCTACGCCATCGGCAACCGCTCGCTGATCATCATCGCGGCCTCGGGCCTGGCGGTGGGCTTCGTGCTGGCGCTGCAGATGTACTACGCGCTGGTCACCTACGGCGCGGCCGAGAGCCTGGGCCTCATCGTCAACCTGGCGCTGGTGCGCGAACTGGGGCCGGTGGTCACCGGCCTGCTCTTCGCCGGCCGCGCGGGCACCTCGCTGACGGCCGAGATCGGCCTCATGAAGGCCGGCGAACAGATCGCCGCGCTGGAACTGATGGCGGTGGACCCGCGCCAACGCGTGCTCGCGCCACGCTTCATCGGCGGCATCGTGTCCATGCCCATCCTCGCCGTGCTGTTCTCGGCGGTGGGCATCCTGGGCGCCTACGTCGTGGCGGTGTTGCTGATCGGGGTCGACGCAGGCAACTTCTGGTCGATCATGCAAACGCGCGTGGACGTGATGCGCGACGTCGGCAACGGCCTCGTGAAGGCCTGCGTCTTCGGCGTCATCTGCACCGTGGTGGCGCTGTACCAGGGCTACGAAACCGAAGCCACGCCCGAGGGCGTGGCCTATGCGACCACGCGCACCGTGGTCATCTCTTCGTTGTGGGTGCTGGGGATGGACTTCATCCTCACCGCCCTGATGTTCTCGACGCCCTGAACGGGCGCGGGCAGGGAGTTCCTTCCGATGGGCAAGAAAAGCATCGAAATCCTGGTCGGCTTCTTCGTGCTGCTGGGCATGGCCGGCCTCGTGTTCCTGGCCATGAAGGCCGCGAACCTGGGCAATGTGGGCGGCGGCGACACCTACACGCTCACCGCGCAGTTCGACAACATCGGCGGCCTGAAGCCCCGCGCGCCGGTGCGCACGGCGGGCGTGACCGTGGGCCGCGTCACGCGCATCGCGCTGGATGGCAAGACCTTCAAGGGCGTGGTCACGATGGAGATCGAGCGCGGCTTCCAGTTCCCCAAGGACACGGCCGCCAAGATCCTCACCGCCGGTCTGCTGGGCGACCAGTACATCGGCTTCGAACCCGGCGGCGACGACAAGAATCTGGCCCCGGGCGAGAACGTGGCGCAGACGCAGTCGGCCGTGGTGCTGGAGAACCTCATCGGCCAGTTCCTCAGCAGCAAGGCTGAAGGCCCCTCGGCCGCGGCCTCGGGGGCCGCGCAGTGATCACGCCGGGCCTGCTGCGGCGGGCGGCGCTGGCGCTGAGCCTGGTGCTCGCGGCCGTCCTGGCGGGCTGCGCCACCGCGCCCGCGGCCGCGGGCGCACCCAACGACCCCTGGGAGAACTGGAACCGCAAGGTCTTCGCCTTCAACGACAAGGTCGATGAAGCCGTGCTCAAGCCCGTGGCCGAGACCTACCGCGACACCGTGCCGAAGATCGTGCGCACCACGGTCGACAACGTGCTGGGCAACATCTACGACGTCTGGTCCACCGTCAACCACTTCCTGCAGGGCAAGTTCCAGAGCGGCATGGAGATGGGCATGCGCGTGCTCACCAACACCGTGTTCGGCGCCTTCGGCATGATGGACCCGGCCACCGAGATGGGCCTGACGCGGCGTTCCGAAGACTTTGGCCAGACACTGGGCAAGTGGGGCGTGGGCAACGGGCCCTTCGTCGTGATTCCCTTCCTCGGGCCCTCCACGCTGCGCGACACCGCAGGTCTGGTGGCCGACCGACAGGTTTCGCCGTCGTCGATCCCCAAGTCCACCGGCACCAGCTATGCCGTGCTGGCCACGGAACTGGTGAACACACGCGCCAACCTGCTGCAGGCGGGCGCGCTGGTGGACCAGGTGGCGCTGGACCGCTACGCCTTCATCCGTGATGCCTACCTGTCACGCCGCCGCGATGCGCTGTTCGATGGCGCGCCGCCGATGGAGACTTTCGACGACGAACCGGCCGATGCGCCGCCACCGCCCGCACCCAAGGCTTCGGCGCCGGCTGCACCGGCCTCGGCCCCGCGGTGAACCGCCGGGCCGCCTGAAGCGTTAAGACCGTGCGGCCGGTGCTCCGGCCGCGTGAAGAAAGGAAAACCGTGTTCCACAAGCTCATCGCCCCTGTCGCCCTGGTCGCAGCGTTCGCCGCCCATGCCCAGCAGGCGCCCGACGCGCTCGTCAAGCAGATCTCGGTGGACGTGCTGGAAGCCGTGAAGGCCGACAAGGCCATCCAGGCTGGCGACATCGCCAAGATCACCGCGCTGGTGGACGCCAAGGTCATGCCCAGCGTCAACTTCGAGGCCGCCACGCGTTCCGCCGTGGGCCCGCAATGGCGTGGCGCCACGGCCGAGCAGCGCAGCAAGCTGATGACCGAGTTCAAGGCGCTGCTGCTGCGCCTCTATGCCGGCGCGCTGACGCAGGTGAAGGACCAGACGGTGGAGATCACCAAGACGCTGCCGGTGGCCGGCAGCACGCAGGTGATCGTGCAGTCGGAAGTGCGCGGCAAGGGTGAGCCCATCAAGCTCGACTACCGCCTGGACAAGCCCGCCGACGCCCCGGCCTTCAAGATCATCGACGTCAACGTCGGCGGCATCTGGCTGGTGCAGAACTACCGCTCGCAGTTCGCCACCGAGCTCACCAAGGGCGGCATCGACGGCCTCATCAACGCGCTGGCCGAGCGCAACAAGGCCGCGGCCAAGTAAGCCATGAAGCTGCCGGCCGAAGCCCACCTCGACCAGGCTGCCGCGCTGGCGGCCAGCCTGCCGGCGGAACTGGCTGCCGGGAGCGGCGTCTTCACGGTCGATGCCTCGGCGCTGAAGACCTACGACACCTCCACCATCGCGCTGTTGCTGCAGGCGCGCCGCGCGGCGCAGGCGGCCGGGCGCGGCTTCGCCGTCAGCGGCCTGCCGGCCCAGCTGCAGCAGCTGGCCGCGCTCTACGGCGTCGACGAGCTGCTGTCCTCGTCGTCAGAGGCACCGCGCCCCACTTCGACGTAGCGCTTCTGGCGCAGGTTGCGCTTGATCTCCTGCAGCACCGGCCGCAGCCGCGTGGAGCCCAGGCGCAGCGCCACGCCGGTGGTGAGGATGTCGATGATCAGCAGGTGCAGCAGCCGCGACACCATCGGGCTGTAGCGGTCGTAGTCCTCGGGGTGGTCGGCCGCCAGCAGGATGTGCTGCGTGCTGTTCTGCGCCTCGCGCGCCAATGGCGAGCCGCTGGCCGTGATGACGATGACGGTGGCGCCCTTGCGGCGCGCGATCTCGGCCACGTCCAGCAGGTCGCGGCTGCGGCCCGAGTTGCTGATGATCACGGCGCAGTCGCCCGGCTTGAGCATCGTCGCGCTCATCACCTGCATGTGGCCGTCGCTCACCGCGGTAGCGCTGACACCCAGGCGGAAGAACTTGTGCTCGGCGTCCAGGGCCACGATGCCGGAGTTGCCGACGCCGTAGAACTCGATGCGGCGGCCCTGGTCGGTGTGGCGGCCGGCCTCGGCCAGCGCGGCGATGGCGCGCTCGATGCTCTGGCTGGCCGCGGCATTGCGGTAGCGCAGCATGGCGGCCACGGCGTTGTCGATGACCTTCACGATCAGGTCGCCGGGCTTGTCGTCCTCGTCCACGGAGCGGTGGACGAAGGGCACGCCTTCATTGACGCTGCCGGCCAGCTTCAGCTTGAAGTCGGCCAGGCCGTCGTAGCCGATGCTGCGGCAGAAGCGCACGACCGTGGGCTTGCTGACATGCGAACGCTCGGCCAGTTCCGCCACCGGCAGGGTGGCGAAGCTGCGCGGGTCGGCCAGCAGCAGCTTGGCCACGCGCTGCTCGGCCGGCGGCAACGCGGGGATGGAGGCACGGATGCGGTCGAGCATGGCTTCACTCCTGCAGGGCGCCGGGCGCCCAGCGTGCGGGCGGCGCGAGGGATCGCGTGCCCACGGGTGCCGCGAACTCCGCTTCCGGACGCAGCGAAAGCCCACGCGCCTGGCCCGGCTCCACGGCGCGGCCGCGCAACCATGTCTCGGGCGCCAGGCCGAAGTCACCGCGGGCCGCGTCACGCAGCACGGGCAGCGGCACCAGCACGTTGCCCTGCGCGACGTCGTCCCAGGCCACGTCGGTGGCGCCCAGGCCCACGTAGAGGTTGTTGACGAGCCGGCGCTCCACCGGCCGCGGCAGGGGCGCGACGCGCACGAACCAGGCCGGCCGCAGCCCGGCGCTGACCACCGTGTTGTGGGCCATGAAGAGCCCGTGCTCGCGCTCGTCGCTGCCTTCGCTGCCGAAGGACAGCACCACCGGGTTGCTGGTGTCGGCGCTCTGCCCGATGAGGTTGCCGATCACCCAGGCCAGCCCGCCGTTGGGGAACTCCAGCTCGTAGGCGGCCCGACCGCCCGGGCCGTCGATGAGCGCGTTGTAGCGCACGTCGCTCACCCGCGCGCGCGACTTCACCAGGTGGCCCTGCCGGCCGCCGCTGAAGCGGCTGCCACTGAGGGCGAAGCGCGCGATGCGGCCCACGTACAGCAGATGCGGCAGCGGCGTGTTCGCCGGCGCCTGCGCGAACTCGCTGTCCTGCACCGTCAGTTCGGCGTCGCCGAAGTTCGCCGTGAGGATGCCGTTCTCGTTGTCGACGAAGGCGCAGCGCGCCACCGTCAGGCGGCCGCGCTCGAAGCGGATGCCGGCGCCGTTGCGGTCGCGCACGCGGGCGCCGCGGAACTCGAGGTTCTCGATGCGGATGTCGCCGTCACGCACAACCAGGATGGCCTTGCCTTCGGCGCTGCGGCCGTCGGCGTGCAGCACGGGGCGGCCGCCCACGCCGCGCAGCGTCAGCCGGCGGTGCTCGATCACGGCCACCTGGCCGCGATGGTCACCGGCCAGGATCTCGATGGTGTCGCCGTCGGCCGCCTGGCGCAGCAGCTGCTGCAGGCTGGCGCC
>JAEUPH010000104.1 GCA_016790395.1 Rubrivivax sp.
CCTCGTGGCCGGTGGCGCCACGCTGACCAAGGCGATGAAGGTGGTGCAGGAGATCGAATCGCTGTGCGAGGTCTACCTCAAGGCGCTGGCCGTGGGTGAGCCGGCCGTGCTGTCGCGCGCCGAGATGGCGGCCGTGATCGAGAAGTTCGCCAGCTACGGCAAAGCCGCGCGGGCCGGCTGAGACCATGCTGTTCGACGCGGCACGTCACGAAGCGCTGGTCGACCAGGCCTGGGACGAAGGCCAGGCGCGCGCGCTGCTGGCCCGCATCGTGGCCGACACCGAAGCGCGCTTCGACGACGCACTGGGCTGGCCCGCCCACCCCAACGACAGCAGCCCCGCGGACGACCCGGCCCACATCGGCCCTTCGCTCTACTACGGGCAGTGCGGCGTGATCTGGGCGCTGCGCTACCTGCAGCGCGTGGGCGCCGCGGAACTGAAGCGCGACTGGCGCGGCCAAGCCGACCGCCTGGTCGTTCGCACGCGCCAGTGGCTGGGCGATGACGCCGGGCGCGAGGCGGCCTCCTTCCTGATGGGCGAGACGCCGATCGAACTGCTGCGCTGGAACGATGACCCCGCGCGTGCCTCGGCCCGGCTGGTGCAGCTCATCGACAGCAACGACCACCACCCAGCGCGCGAACTGATGTGGGGCGCCCCCGGGACGCTGCTGGCGGCCTGGTTCCTTCACCAGCGCACGGGCGACGAGCATTGGCGTGCGGCCTGCCGCCGACAGGCCGAAGTGCTGTTCGCGACACTGGAGCCTTTCAGCGCCGCGGGCTGCCTGATCAGCACGCAGTCCCTCTACGGCAGCCACAGCACCTACCTCGGTGCGGCGCACGGTTTCGCCTCGATGGTGGCCCCGGTGGTGCGCGCCCGGGCGCTGCTGCCCGAAGGCGACTGGCGGCGCTGGCACGACACCATCGCGCTCACGCTGCGCCGCATGGCCACCTGGCACGAGGGCGCGGTGAACTGGCGCGCCTGGGTGAAGCCGCCTTCGGCGCGGCTGCCGCTGATGCAGTTCTGCCACGGTGCGCCGGGCATCGTGCTGGCGCTGGCCGACTTCCCCGGTGACGCCGTCGACGACCTGCTGCTGGCCGCCGGCGAAGCCGTGTGGCGTGCCGGCCCGCTGGCCAAGGGCTCCAACCTGTGCCACGGCACCGGCGGCAACGGCTACACCTTCCTGCGCCTGTTCGAACGCACCGGCGACGAACGGTGGCTGCAGCGTGCCCGCGCCTTCGCCATGCATGGCCTGGCGCAGACGCTGGCCGACGAGCGGCGGCACGGCCGCCTGCGCTACTCGCTGTGGACGGGCGACCCGGGCTTCGCTGTCTACCTGTGGGACTGCCTGCGCGGCCGCGCCGCGTTTCCCACGCTGGACGTGTTCTGACTCAACCGCGCTCGGGCCAGGTGGCCAGCAGCAGGCCGGCCAGGGCCAGGCCGAAGGCGGCCAGATGCGCGGCGCCGAAACTCTCGCCCAGCACCGTGATGCCCACCAGCGCCGCCGACACGGGCAGCAGCACCGTGAACACGCCCGCCCGCGACGAGGGCACGTGGCGCAGGCCCTGCATCCACAGCCACACCGTCACCATGCTGGCGGCGATGGCGTAGAAGACCAGCAGCAGCCAGGTGGACGCACCCACGGCCGCGAAATCGAAGCCGAGTGCCTGCCACAGCCCCCAGGGCGTCACCAGCGCCAGCCCCCACAGGTTGATGAGTGCGCTGATGCGGCGCGGCGACACGTTGCCCGTCAGGCGCTTGCCGATGACCACGTAGGACGCCTCGCACAGCACCGCCGCCAGCAGCAGCGCGTAGCCCAGCATCGAGCCGCCCCCACCGGGACCGGTGTTGCGCGCGAAGGCGAGCAGCCCGATGCCCAGCACCGCGCAGCCGATGGCCGCCGCCACGCGCGGCCGGATGCGTTCACCCAGGAACAGCCGCGACAGCACGGCCACGGCGGCGGGGATGCCGGCCATCGTCACGCCCGCGGCCAGGGCCGAGGTCATGGCCACGCCGTAGAGCATGCAGATGCTGAAGAGGAAGTTGCCCAGGAAGCTCTCCCAGAACAGCAGCCAACGGTCGTGGTGCGAGAGCGGCGCGTCGCCGTCGCGCCGCGGCACCCAGTGCAGCATGGCCACGGCGGCGATGCCGAAGCGCAGCCAGGCCAGCAGCAGCACCGGGAAGGCGGCGACCAGCAGCTTGGACAGGCCCACGTAGCTGCCCACGAGCGCCATGCTCGCGGCGAGGCTGGCGTAGGCCCACCAGGGTGGGCGGGCCGGCACCGTCAGTGCAGGCGGCGCAGCGCGCGGCGCAGCGTTTCCACCAGCTGGTCGATCTGCGCCGGCTCGATGATCAGCGGCGGCGACAGCGCCACGATGTCGCCCGTGGTGCGCACCAGCACGCCTTGCTGCCAGCAGTCGAGGAAGAGTTCGAAGGCGCGCTTCGTAGGCGCGCCCGGAATGCTGGCCAGCTCGATGCCGGCCACGAGCCCGAAGTTGCGCACGTCCACCACGTGCGGCTCTGCCTTCAGCGAGTGCACGGCCTGCGCGAAGAGATCCTGCAGACCCTGCGCCCGCGTCAGCAGGCCGTCTTCGGCATAGGTGTCCAGCGTGGCCAGGCCTGCCGCGCAAGCCAGCGGGTGGGCCGAATAGGTGTATCCGTGCGGGAACTCGATCGCGTTCTCGGGGCCTTGCATGAAGGCGTCGTGGATCTCGGTTTTCGCGATCACGGCGCCCATGGGCACCGCGCCGTTGGTCAGGCCCTTGGCGCAGGTGATGAGGTCGGGCGTCACGCCGAAGGTCTGCGCGGCGAAGGGGTTGCCGGTGCGGCCGAAACCGGTGATGACCTCGTCGAAGATCAGCAGGATGCCGTGCTTCGTGCAGATCTCGCGCAGGCGCTGCAGGTAGCCCTGCGGCGGAATCAGCACGCCCGTGCTGCCGGCGATGGGCTCCACGATGACGGCGGCGATGGTGCTGGCGTCGTGCAGCGCCACCAGGCGTTCCAGGTCGTCCGCGAACTCGGCGCCATGCGCGGGCTGGCCGATGCTGAAGCCGTTGCGCGCCGGGTCGTGCGTGTGGCGGATGTGGTCCACGCCGCCCAGCATCGTGCCGAAGAGCTTGCGGTTGCCGACGATGCCGCCCACCGAGATGCCGCCGAAGTTGACCCCGTGGTAGCCGCGCTCGCGGCCGATCAACCGGGTGCGAGAGGCCTCCCCGCGCACGCGGTGGTAGGCCAGCGCCATCTTCAGCGCGGTCTCCACGGCTTCCGAGCCGCTGTTGGCGAAGAAGACCTTGCCCATGCCGGCCGGCGCCAGGGCCGCCACGCGCTCGGCCAGTTCGAAGGCCTTGGGGTGGGCCATCTGGAAGGGCGGGGCAAAGTCCATCTCGGCCGCCTGCGCCTGGATGGCCTGGGTGATGCGTGGCCGGCCATGGCCGGCGTTCACGCACCACAGACCCGCGACGCCGTCCAGGATCCGGCGGCCGTCGCTGTCCTCGTAGTGCATGCCTTCGGCGCGCACGAGCAGGCGCGGGGCCTGCTTGAACTGCCGGTTCGCGGTGAACGGCATCCAGTAGGCGTCCAGGCCCGTGCTGCCGGACACCTCGGCGGCTTGCATCAGGGCGGGATCGATGGCCTTGTTCATGGCGGCTCCGTGGGCGAGGGGGAGCCGCCGATGATGCCTCAGCCGCCCTGCAGGCGGGCCGCGGCGGCGTCCTGCATGGCCTGGGCCTGGCGCTTGGCCACCGGGTAGATCAACGACTCTTCCAGCGCGATGTGCTCGTGGTAAAGCGCTGTGAACACGGGCAGCGCGGCGCGCAGCATCGGCAGGTCGTACCAGTTGTAGCCGGCGGCGATGGCCTCGATCTGCGGCGACAGCTCACGCCAGTCCTCCTCGATCCAGCCGTGGTCCTGCTGCAACCGCTTGACGTGATGCACCAGCTCGGCGTCACTGCTGGCCAGCAGGCCGGGAAACACCTGGCGCTCTTCCTGGGCGTGGTGGTCGCGGCCGGGGCCGCTGAAGAACTCCAGGATCTGGCGCGCACTCTGGGCAGCGGCCTCGTCGCTGCCGCGTTCATCCAGTTCGTCGAGCAGCCGCTCGAAGGCGCCCAGCATTTCCAGGGCCGCGGCGTGGGTGCGGTCCAGCGTGGCGAAGTCCGGCATGGCCGGAACGGGCGGGCGGGTGGGGCGGGCGGCACGTGCGACGTTCATGCTGTCTCCTGACGGTTTGCGCCATTGTTCGCGGGCGTCCGGGGGGCGGCTTGCGCGGGATCAAGCCCAGAACGCCATCGCCAGGGGCATCTTTCCGCATCGCACAAAACAGCTTCCGCATCGTGAAATGAGGACCGGTTGCAGCGCAGCAATAGTCCACCAGATGAGAGAATGCAGTTCCGCATTGTGGCAAACGCGCATAACTCGTTGATTTTAAAAGATTCATTCTCATGTCTTATATAAGACATAAGTCATGACAAGCGAGACGACGCTTGATACGCTGAGGTCCTCGCTTCCCCGTTCTCACACTCACCCAGGAGTTCCACGATGACCACCCCGACCCGTCAGCAACAAGCCGCCGCCCTCGAAAAGGAGTGGGCGACCAACCCCCGCTGGAAGGGCATCCAGCGCGGCTACACGGCCGACGACGTGGTGCGGCTGCGCGGCTCGGTGCCCATCGAGCACACGCTGGCCAAGCGCGGCGCCGAAAAGCTGTGGAACCTGATCAACACCGAGCCCTTCGTCAACAGCCTGGGTGCGCTGACGGGCAACCAGGCCATGCAGCAGGTCAAGGCCGGCCTGAAGGCCATCTACCTGAGCGGCTGGCAAGTGGCCGGCGACGCCAACAGCAACGGCGAGATGTACCCCGACCAGAGCCTGTACGCCGTGGACTCGGTGCCCAAGGTCGTCAAGCGCATCAACGCCACCTTCAAGCGCGCTGACGAGATCCAGTGGAGCGAAGGCAAGAACGACGTCGACTACTT
>JAEUPH010000254.1 GCA_016790395.1 Rubrivivax sp.
TGGCGCGCTTCGCCAACCTGCTGCTCAGCCCCACGGCCTCGGGGCTGTCGATGGCGCTGCTGGGCGCGTGGCGCCGCCGGCGCGGCCAGCAGGTGCTGGGCATCGACCGCTTTGCCTACGGCTTCCTGATGGGGCTGGCGATGTCGGGCGTGCGCTTCGCCTTTGCGCACTGAGGTCCATCGCATGAACGCCACCCTGCCCGTGCGCACGGCCACCGCGGCCGACCTGCCGACGCTGGCGCGGCTGCGCCTGGCGCTGCTGCAGGAAACCGGCGCGCGCCTGGGCGCGGCCGAACACGACCAGCTGCTGGCCCTCAACGAGGCCTTCTTCCGCGAGCAGCTGGGTTCGCCGCTGTGGCAGCACTGGGTGGCCGAAGACAGCGGCCAGATCGTCGCCATCGGCACGCTGGCGCTCTTCCTGCGACCGCCCTACCCCGGCAACCCGACCGGCCGCGACGCCTACCTGCTGAACATGTACACGGCCCCCGCGCACCGCGGCCGCGGCGCGGCCAGCGCCATCGTGCAGGCCGCGCTGCTGCAGGCGCGCGAATGGGGCGTGCGCAAGATCGTGCTGCACGCCACCGAGGCCGGTCGGCGGCGCTATGTGCAGGTGGGCTTCGCGCCCAGCAACGCCTACATGGAGCTCACGCTGCCCGAAGAGGGCGCAGCCTGAGTTTCTTGCCCTGCCGCGGTCAGCGGCCGGGGCACCGCGCGCGTTGTGCAGGGATGCCCCGCAACTGCCTCCCTGCCCTGGCCCTCCTCCTCGGCGCGGCTGCCGTGGCCGCCGAACCTGCGCGCTGGGCCGTGGAACCGCACAGCCGCCTGGCCGATCCCGGCCCTGCGCAAGCGCCGCAGGTGGCCCTGACGCTGGACGCCTGCGGCGGCGCCTTCGACGCCGAGCTGCTGGCCCTGCTGGTGAAGCGGCGCATCCCGGCCACCGTGTTCGTCACCAAGAAGTGGCTGGACCGCAACCCCGCCGGCGTGGCCGCGCTACTGGCCCATCCCGAACTCTTCGACCTGCAGAACCACGGCACGGCCCACGTGCCGGCGGTGCTGGGCGCCGGGCGCCGCGTCTACGGCATCGCCGGCCAGCCCGACCTGGCGCACCTGGAAACCGAGGTGCTGGGCGCCGCCAAGGCCATCACCGCGCTCACCGGGCAAGCGCCGGTGTACTTTCGCGGCGCCACGGCCGTGTACGACGAGACGGCGCTGAAAGCCATTCCCGCCCTGGGCCACCAGGTGGCCGGCTTCTCGGTCAACGCCGATGCCGGCGCCACGCTGCCCAAGGCCGCCATCGTGGCGCGGCTGAGGGCCGTGCAGCCGGGCGACGTGGTCATCGCGCACCTGAACAAGCCGGCCGGCAGCACGGCCGAGGCCTTCGCCGAAGCGCTGCCGGCGCTGCAGGCGCGCGGCCTGCGCTTCGTCACGCTCACGCAGGCCGGCGGGCTGGCGCCCGTGAACTCACCCGTCAAGGCGCCTTCAGCAGCGGGAAGTCGCGGCCGAAGCTGATGATCAGTGGCGTCTGCGCGTGTTTCAGCCGCGCGGCGATGCGCGACGTGTCGCTGCGCGCCGCCAGCCCCCACTCGTTGACGCCCGAGACCTGACCCTTCGCCGCCACGCCCAGCAGCGTGTGCGTGAAGAGGCCGTTGCCCTCGAAGCCGTCCAGTGCCAGCTGGCGGTCGCTGGCCGAGGCGAAGATGTGCAGGCCCATCTGCCGCGCCAGCACGCTCAGCCGCGCGTCGTACAGGCCCTTGACGATCCAGTCCACGCCGCCGGCGTGGCAGGTGTCCAGGATCATCAGCTGGTGCAGCGCCGGGATGCGCTTGCTCCATTCGATGAGCTCGCGGCTGTCGATCAGCGTCTCGGGCTTCAGCTGGCCGTCGAAGCCGGCGGTGACGAGGTGGTAACGCTGGCCGTCCATCACGCCGTGCGAGGCGACGAAGAGCACCACGCTGTCCCAGGGCCGCACCTGCTGGGCCAGTTCGCCCAGCGCACGCTCGATGCCGGGCTTGTCGGCCTGGCGGTCGGTGAGCAGCGTCGCCTGCACGCTCTCGAAGCGGCCGGTGGACACGCCGGCCTTGTGCAGCAGCGCGTGGATGTCGCGCGCGTCCTTGGCCGCGAACTGCAGCTGGGCGGAAGGCTCGGCGAACTCGTTGATGCCGATGGCCAGCACGAACAGGCGCGGTTTGGGCGCCACGCGCCTGGAGACGACGACCTGCTGCACCAGAGGGCTCTGCACGCTGTTGTCGGCGTTGAAGGCGGCCACGGCCAGCGTGTTCTCGCCGGGCAGCAGTGGCACGTCGGCGCAGTCGTCGACGGGGGCTGCCGTGTCGGCCTGCGGGGTCACGGCCGCCGCGGTCGCAGGCGCGGCCGCGCCCAGCGAACGCAACTGCCGGTGCAACGCCTGCCCGCCCTGCCCGGCCAGCGTGCGCACGCCGGGCACGCTCTCGCGGTACTGGCCGCGCGAGCGGATCAGCTTGCCGTTGTGGAACAGGCGCACGTCGCCGATGCCGCCGCCCTCGGAGGAGACGCGCCAGCACAGCCGCGCCTGCTCGTCGCCAGGCCCGGCCTTGGGCGCGGCCAGGCTCACGCGCGGCGCCGGCTTGGCCAGCGCCTGCGCCACGGTGGTGGTGGCCAGGCCTTCCACCGGTTCGCCGCGCAGCCGGGCGCCCACGATGTCGGGCCGGTAGAACACGTCGTACAGGCGCTCGCTGCCCACGAAGCGCGGCTCGCGCGCCGGGCCCTGGTTGAGGTGCCAGCCGAACAGCGATTCGGCACCGGGCGAGGCGACGTAAGGCCCCTCGGGCGTCCAGAGCACCCAGCGCTTCAGGTCGGGGTGGACGAAGAGCGCGGCCAGTTCACGGCCGTTGGCAGCGGCGTACCAGCGGATGCTGCCGTCGGCCAGCGCGGCCACGAGCCAGCGGCCGTCGCGCGCGGCGGCCAGGTCCTGCACGGCGAAAGGCACCGGGGTGGTCCACTGCGTGTTGCCGTCGCGTCCGTAACGGACGAGGTGGTGCTCGGTGCCGATGAGCACGCTGCCGCCGTCCGCGGCCTGCGCCAGCGCCTGCGGCGTCTCGCCCTCCATGCCCACACGCTGCTTGTGCACCTCCAGCACGCGCGGCAAGCCATAGGCGTCCCGGAAGGTGTTCGCCCAGGGCAGGTCGAAGGGCGGGACGGCGGTGTCGCGCAGGCGGTCGTTGGCCAGGCGCTGGGCCACGGCGTCGAAGGCCATGCGGATGTGGCGGCCGTCGGGGCGGCGCACGCTGAAGGCCACGACCTCGCCGTCGGGCGACAGGCCCAGGCTGTTCTGGAGGTCGGTGCTGCGGTCGCGCAGCGGCAGCGAACGCGTGCCATCGGCGCGCAGGTCGCTGATGTTGTCCTCGTCGGCCGAATCGGGATCGAAGCGACCGTTGACATGGGCCTGGCCGGCCTCCCGAATGGGCCCGTAGTAGCGGTTGGTGCGCAGTGACAGCGTGCCGCGCGGGCGTTGCAGCGCCGGCCTGGCACCTGCTGCGACGCTGCTCATCAGCCCCCAGCCACCGCCCTGCGTGGCGTAGGCCAGACCCTGGCCCGGCACGCTGAGCAAGGCGGTCACGGGCTCATTGCCCAGCGGCAGTTCACGCCGCCGGCCCTGGCCCTTGGCGTCCCAGACGTCGAACCGCCAGACCAGGCGTTCGCGCAGGCTGCCGGCGCGCACCAGGGCCTGGCCGTCGGGCAGGTGGCCCAGGTGCTCGCAGCGCGACTCCTGCGTGCCGCCGAAGTGCGTGCTGTCCTGGAGTTCGTGCACGCGGCGCAGCGTCACCGGGTCGAGCAGGTTCACCGTTGCGCTGCTGCAGAAGGAGACCGCCAGCGCGCTGCCGTCGGGCGACAGGCGCACGGTGGACAGCACGGCGCCGCCGGGCGCACGCGCACGCTCGGCGCGCTGCAGCGGCTGCGCGGCGGAAGGCGTCACGCGCCAGGTCTGCAGCAGCGCATCGGCGCAGGCCGCCAGCAGTCGGCCCGCGGGCAGGGCCTGCAGCGCGCGCACGGCACCGTCGCACACGCCCTCGCGGGCGACCAGACGGCCGTCGTCGCTGCGGAAGAGGCTCAGTTCCCCTGCAGGGCCCTCGGTGGCCGCGGCGAGCAGGCGTCCTTCGTCCAGGAAAAGCAGTTGCACCACCGGCGCCGACAGGCCGCTCAGACGCCGAACGATGCGGCCGCTCTCGCGTTCCAGCAGGTAGACCGCATGGCCGGCTTCGGGCCAGGCGGCGCCGGTGTCGCCGGCGGCGGCCACCCAGCGCCCGTCGGGCGACAGGGCCACGGCGCGCAGCCGGCCTTCGCCGTCCGGGCCCACCGGCACGCGCAGCACGGCTTCGCGCTGGCCTCCCGGCAGGCGCCAGACAGCCAGCGTCTTGTCCTCCGAAGCGGTGACGAGCCACCGGCCCTGCGCGTCGGTGGCCAGGGCGGAGATGGCGGCAACATGCCCGTCACTGGCCAGGCGGAGTTGCGGCGCATCGCGCTTGGCCGCCTCGGCGGCGGTGGCCGGGGCCACGGGGGCGCGGGGGGCGGGCGGGCCAGGCTCGAAGAGCGGGAAAGGCTCGGCCAGCGCGGCCACCGGCGAAGGCCCGGAGGTCGGCAGCGGCCACGAAGGCGGCGTCTGGGCCCAGGCCGGATGCTTTTCGCGGAAGGCGGTCACACGGGTGGCCACCTGCGAGTCCTGGCGCGGCGTCAGGCGCGCCAGCACGCCGGGCAGCGAAGGCGACTCGGCCTGCTTGCGCAGGGACTCCAGCATGCGCCACAGCAGGGCCATCTGGTAGTCCTGGGGGACACCCCAGCCCTCGGCGTGGAAGGTGCCCATCTGCGCCAGGGCGTGCGTGAAACCCCGCTCGGCCGCCCGGCGCGCCCACTGCGCACCTTCCTCGGCCGTGAGCAAGCCGTCGAAGAGATCCTGGCGCCCGTACCAGTACATCAGCTCCATGCATTGCAGCGCGCCGGCCTGCGCACCCTGGCGGAGCTCGGCGAGGCTGTCCGCGGGCTGGGCCACGGCGCCCTCGCCGGCGGCGATGTCGGTCCGCACCAGCGCACAACGTGCCGCCGCACTGCCCTGCGCGACGAGCCCGGCCAGCACGCCACGGCGCTGCGCGTGCAGCGCCTTCTCTGCCTCGGGCTTCAGGCGGTCGGGCTCGGGGCCCCCCATCGGCCCGGGCCAACGCCACTCGCGCGCGAAGCTGCGCCACACCTCGGACCACTGGGCCATCCGTTCGCAGGCGCCGTGGTCCAGGTCGTCCAGAAGACGCTCGGCATCGTCGTGGCCCATGGCCGCCATGTGGCTCACGTAAGGCCGCGCGGCCTTGCAGTCCGGCCGCTGCCCGAGGAGACCCTCGGTGTGGATGCGGGCCAGCGCCCAGGTCGCCCGCAACTCGCCGTTGTCGCTGGAACGCGGCAGCCACTTCATCACCTGGGCCAGGTCCACGGGCAGGCCGCCTTCGCCCTTGGCGTACATCTGGGCCAGCAGCCACTGGGCCTGCGCCGCGTCGTCCTCGGCGGCCTGACGCGCGAACTGCGCGGCACGTACCGGGTCGGGCTTCACGCCCAGTTCGCCGTTGTAGTAGACGAAGGCCAGCGCGTTGCGGGCCTCCGTGTCGGCACCCTGGGCAGCCTTCTGCAACCACGCCACGGCCAGGGCCGGCTGCCGCTCCACGCCCTGTCCACGCGCCAGGGCATGGCCCCACTCGCGTTGCGACTCGGGGTTGCCCAGCTCGGCCAGGCGCTTCATGGTGGCGACGAAGGCCGGCAGGTCGACGGCGGTGCCCAGGCCGTCGCGCTGGGCGATGGCGACTTCGTGCTCGGCATGCACCAGCCCCTTGGCCGCGGCTTCGCGCAGCAGACGCAGCGACTGCGGCAGATCCCGCGGCACGGCGTCGCCTTCGCGCAGGCGCAGGCCCAGGTAGTAGCGGCCCCAGGGGCTGCCCCGTGCCGCGCTCTGGCGGAACAGGCGCAGGGCCTCGGCAGGGTCGGCCGGGCCGGCGAGGCCGGACTCGGCGATGCGCCCCAGGCCGGCCTCGCCGTCCGGGTTGCCGCGCGCAAGCGCCGCCTGGTACAGGCGCCGCGCCGCGGCCACGTCCACGGGCTGGCCTTCGCCGCGGCGCGCCATGTGGCCCAGTTCCACCATCGCCGCGGTGTCGCCAGCATCGGCCATGGCCTGCCACAGCGCGCGGGCCCAGGCGAAGTCCTGGCGCCAGGCGGCCTGTCGTGCCGCCGCGTGCCGCGCGGCCGGTGTGACCGGGGGCGCGGCAGCCGCGGCCGGCGCGGCGGGGGCGGCCATCGCCGGCAGCCCGCCGGCAGACACCAGCATCGCGGCGGCGCAGAGGCCCAGGAAGCGGAGGAAGACGGGAGCGAGGGCAGGGACAGGGAACGGGGGGCGGGGCGTGTCGGGCATGGGTTCGCGCACCGGCTGCGCGGTGAAAGGCGGCGCACTCTATCAACGCGCTGCCCCCGCGTGCGCCGCCCATGCCGCAAAGCCGGCAGAAGCGCTACAGCGTCACGATCACCCGGCGTGCACGGCGCCCGAGCCGGCGCCGGCCGCTACTCGATCGTCACCTTGGCGTCCCGCACCAGGCGCGCGAACTTCTCGGTGTCGTCGCGGATCTGCCGCGCCATCTGCTCGGGCGTGTTGCCGATCGGTTCGGCACCGATCTCGTCCATGCGCTTCCTGAACTCGGGCGACTGGATGATCTTCATCATCTCGCTCGACAGGCGCGCCACCACGTCCCTGGGCGTGCCCGCCGGCGCCAGCACGCCGAACCAGGTGCCGATGTCGAAGCCCTTGAGCCCGGCCTCGGCCAGCGTGGGCACGTCCGGCAAGGCCGACGAGCGCTTGCCCGTGGTCACCGCCAGCGCGCGCAGCTTGCCGGCCTTGATGTGCGGCAGCACCGGCGTCACGGTGTCGAAGGACATCGTCACCTGGCCGCCCAGCAGGTCGGTGGTCAGCGGGCCGCTGCCCTTGTAGGGGATGTGCAGCAGCTCGATGCCGGCCAGGGCCTCGAACTGCGTGCCGATGAGGTGCTGCGCCGTGCCGTTGCCGTTGGAGCCGTAGCTGAGCTTGTCCTTGGACGCCTTGCCCAGCGCCACCAGTTCGGCCACCGTCTTCGCCGGCGAGGCGGCATTCACCACCAGCACGTTGGGCACCAGCGCGATGGTGGTGATGGGCGTGAGGTCCTTCTGGAAGTCGTAGGGCAGCTTCTTGTACACGGCGCTGGCGATGGTGTGGTGCACCGCGCCCACCAGCAGCGTGTAGCCGTCGGGCTTGGCCTTGGCCACCATGTCGGCGCCCAGCGTGGCGCCGGCGCCGGGCTTGCTTTCGACGATGACCGTCTGGCCCAGGGCCGGCGTCAGGCGTTCGGCCAGCGCGCGCGCCAGCACGTCCGTGGTGCCACCGGCCGGGAAGGGCACGACGAGGCTGATGGGCTTGCCGGGCCAGGCCTGGGCCTGGGCCGGACCAGCCACCAGCAGGGAAGCGGCAACGGCCAGCAGGCCGCGACGGAAGCGGTTCATGTCTTGTCTCCTTGTCGTCGTGAGTGCGCTTCAGCGGCCGGCGGCGGCCAGCTGCCGGCACACGGCCTGTGTGACCTCGGCCGTGGTGGCGGTGCCGCCGAGGTCGCGCGTGTGCAGCGCCGGCGTGGCCGTCACCAGCTCGATGGCCTGCATCAGGCGCTGCGCCGCGGCCTGTTCGCCCAGGTGCTCCAGCAGCATCACGCAGCTCCAGAAGGTGCCCACGGGGTTGGCCAGCCCCTTCCCCATGATGTCGAAGGCCGAACCGTGGATGGGCTCGAACATGCTGGGGTAGCGGCGCTCGGGGTCGATGTTGCCGGTGGGCGCGATGCCCAGGCTGCCGGCCAGCGCGGCGGCCAGGTCGGAGAGGATGTCGGCATGCAGGTTGGTGGCCACCAGCGTGTCCAGGCTGGCCGGGCGGTTGACCATGCGCGCGGTGGCGGCGTCCACCAGTTCCTTGTCCCAGCGCACGTCCGGGAACTCCCTGGACACCTGCAGCGCGATCTCGTCCCACATCACCATCGCGTGGCGCTGCGCATTGCTCTTGGTGACCACGGTCAGCAGCTTGCGCGGCCGCGACTGCGCCAGCTTGAAGGCGAAGCGCAGGATGCGCTCGACGCCGGCGCGCGTCATGATGGACACGTCGGTGGCGGCCTCGATCGGGTGGCCCTGGTGCACGCGGCCGCCGACGCCGGAGTACTCGCCTTCGGAGTTCTCGCGCACGATGACCCAGTTCAGGTCTTCGGGCTTGCAGCGCTTCAGCGGGCCGTCGATGCCGGGCAGGATGCGCGTGGGCCGCACGTTGGCGTACTGGTCGAAGCCCTGGCAGATCTTCAGGCGCAGGCCCCACAGCGTGATGTGGTCGGGGATGTGCGGATCGCCGGCGCTGCCGAACAGGATGGCGTCCTTGTCGCGCAGCGCGTCCAGGCCGTCGGTCGGCATCATCTCGCCGTGGGCGCGGTACCAGTCGCCGCCCCAGCCGAAGTCCTGGAACTCGAAGGCGAAGCTGCGGTCGGTGGCGGCCAGCGCTTCCAGCACCTGCTGGCCGGCGGGCACGACCTCCTTGCCGATGCCGTCTCCGGGGATGGTGGCAATGCGGTAGCTCTTCAAGCCGGCTCCTCGTGTCGGGGTGTGGCAGGCATGGTAGGTGGGTGCACCGCTTTCGGATCAACGCTAGAGTGAATCCATCGTCAACTCGAAGTGAACAATGGAGTGACCATGGGACAGGGCCTTCAAGCCGCCGAACTGGGTTTTCTCGTCGCCTTGGGCGGCAGCCCGAGCCTGAGCGCGGCGGCGCGCGAGCTGGGCCTGTCCAAGGCCGCGGTGAGCAAGCGGCTGGCGCAGATCGAGGGCCGCTCCGGCGTGGTGCTGCTCAGCCGCACGACGCGGCGCATGAGCCTCACGCCCGAGGGCGAAGCGGTGGTGGACGGTGCGCGGAGGATCCTCGGGGAGATCGAGGAACTGGACCGTCTGCTGGTGCGGTCCCGATCCCTTCCGCGCGGCCTGCTGCGCGTGAACGCCACGCTGGGCTTCGGCCGCAGCCATGTGGCGCCCATGATCTCGCGCTTCGTGCGCCATCACCCTGAGGTGGAGGTGCAGCTGCAGCTGTCGGTGAACCCGCCGCCGCTGACCGACGATGCCTTCGATGTCTGCATCCGCTTCGGCGAGCCGCCCGACGCGCGCGTCATCGCCCGCCGGCTGGCTCCCAACCGCCGGCTGCTGTGTGCCGCGCCTTCGTACCTGGCGCGGCAGGGCCATCCGTCCACGCCGGCCGACCTGACCCGCCACAACTGCATCGGCATCCGGCAAGGCGACGAAGGCTATGGCACGTGGCGCCTGTCCACCGGCAAGGGCCAGCGGCGGCGCACGGTGACCGTCAAGACGCGGGGCAACCTCACCACCAACGACGGCGAGATCGCGGTGAACTGGGCCCTGGAAGGGCACGGCATCCTGATGCGCGCCGAGTGGGACATCGCGCGATACCTGCGCAAGGGCAAGCTCGTTCCCGTGCTGCCGCAATGGGAGACGCCGGAGGCGGACGTGTTCGCGGTGTTTCCGCAGCGCCTGCAGTTGTCGACCCGGGTGCGCGCTTTCGTGGACTTCGCTGCCGCGACCTTCGGCCCGGGTGCGCAGGTCGGCTGAGCGCCGCCATCGCGGCGTGCTGCAAAGGACGGGGGCTCGAGCGTCAGGGTCTTGGAGATCCCCGCGGCGGGACCGGTGGTCAGGTTCCTGCCGGGATTCCTGAGCATTGCGGGCCGGCACGGGTTAAGCTGTCCGAAAGATCTGCGCTCCGTGCTCCCTCCGTCCAGGCCACCGCACCGCCCCCCGCGACTTCCGCCGCCGATCGATGCCGCTCATCTACCGCAAGACCGCCAAGGGCCTGGCCGAGATCGAGACTCGGGCCCACCGACTGCCGCCGCGGCTGCGCAGCGCGCTGATCCTCGTCGACGGTCGACGCGACGTGAACGACCTGCGGCCGATGATCCTGCAACAGCCCGAGGAGACCTTGGCGGCGCTGGCGGAGCAGGGCTTCATTGAAGCCGTCGGCGAGAGTGCGCCATCCCCCGCGCGGCCGCCATCGCCACCCGCGCCGCCGCCGCCAGCGCCGGCGGGCAGTGACTTTGACGGCACCCGCAAGGCGGCCGTGCGCGCGCTGACCGACCTGCTCGGGCCCGCGGCCGAAACCGCGGCCATCAAGATGGAGAAGGCCCGCGACTTCGCTGAGCTGATGCCCCTGCTGACGCAGGCCGCGCAGTCCATCGCCGTGATGCGCGGGCGCGCAGCGGCCGAGGCGTTCGCCAGGCGTTTCGGCGTGCTCTGAGGTCTTGGCCGCGCCTTCAGTCTGGTCGGCGCAGCGCTCGAGTCCGGGCTCCGACCGCCCGCCGGGAAGCTGAAGGGCCGCTGCTTGCAGGCCCCGGCAGGCAGGGCCGGGCCGACGATCGACGTGGCCGGTGAAGCGCGGCATAGTCGAGTTGGCACTTCGCGCCATCTGCCGATGAAACCGTTCCTGGCCGCCACCGTGGCGATGCGCCACGCCCGCGGGCGATGAGGCCGCACCCCGACTCGCCCTGGCTGCAGCTCTGGGGCGTGCCACAGCTGTGGCCGGCAGGCGGAGCCGTCGCGCAGCCCTTCGGGCCGGAGCGCCGCTACCAGCTGCTGGTGCTGCTGGCCTTGCAGCCCGGGCAATGGGTCGAGCGCGACCGCGTCGCGGCCACGCTGTGGCCCGGCCACGAGCCCGCCGAAGCCCGACGCAACCTGCGCAAGGTGCTGCATCGCGCGCGTGCACTTGCGGGCACGCAGGGGCTCGAGGCCACCGAGCATGCGCTGCGCTGGCCCATCGCCACCGACCTGCAGGCCTTCGAGTCCGCGGCACGCGCCGGCGACACGGCGCGCGCCCTGGCCTGGCGCGTGGCGCCCCCGCTGGACGGCGTCGACGAGCCCGAGAACGGCGTGCTGGCCGAGGTGCTGGCCGCCGAGCGCAGCCGCATCGAACAGGCCTGGCTGGCGCTCGCGGTGGCCGACATGAGGGCGCAGTCGACGCCAGCGTCACGCGCCGTCGCCGCGCGCCGCGTGCTGGCCGTGGACGGGCTGGACGAAGCGGCCATGCACACCGCGCTGCTGGCGGAGTTGCAGCAAGGCCATGTGACCGAGGCGCAGGCCGCGTACCGGCGCTACGCCGCGCGGCTGGCGCAGGAACTCGGCGTCGAGCCGGCGCGGGCGCTGCGCGACCTGATGCATGGCGCGGCTGCCGCATCGGCCGACGCACGCGAAACGGCGGCGCCCGCCCCGGCCGACGACGGCTTCGTCGGCCGCCGCCTCGAACTGGCCGAGGCGCGTCAGCAGCTCGCGCGGCCTGACGCTCGCTGTCTCACGCTGCTGGGCCCGGGTGGCATCGGCAAGAGCCGGCTCGCACAGCAGCTGATGCCGGGCAGCGCGGGCCTGTTCCCGGGCGGTGCGCACTGGGTCGAGCTGGTGGACACGGCCACGCTGGCAGCGGCGCTGGCCCGCCTGGCACAAGTGCTGGACGCCACGCTGCAGGACACTGGCGACCTCGTCCAGCAGCTGCTTCGGCAGCTGCCCCGCCAACGCACGCTGGTGGTGCTGGACAACGCCGAGCACCTGCCCGAACTGGGCCCGCTGCTGCAGCGCCTGTTGGCCGGCGCGCCGTCGCTGGTGCTGCTGGTCACGTCGCGCCAGCGCCTGAACCTGGACGGCGAGTGGACCCTGCCGCTGGCCGGCCTGGCCGTGCCCGACGAGGACAGCCGCGACTTCGAAGCCGCCACCAGCTTCGACGCCGTGCGCCTGTTCGAGCGCCATGCCATGCGGGCGCGCCGCGACTTCGCGCTCGCGCCGCACCTCGACGCGGTGATCCGCATCGTCGAGGCCGTGGCGGGTCTGCCGCTGGCCATCGAACTGGCGGCGGCCTGGGTGCGCCTGCTGCCGCCCGAGCAGGTGGCGCAGGACCTGCAAGGCGGCATCGACCTGCTGGAGCGCGACCCCGCGCTGCCCGGCCAGCCTGCGCGCCCCGAGCACGCCAGCCTGCGCGCCGTGCTCGAAGGCAGCTGGCAGCTGCTGGCGCCGCGCGAGCGCGTCGCGCTGGGGGCGCTGTCGGTGTTCCGCGGCGGCTTCACGCGGGCCGCGGCGCTGGCGGTGGCCGGCTGCTCGCTGCCGCTGCTGTCGTCGCTGGTGGACAAGAGCCTGCTGGCGGTGGACGAGGCCGGACGCTTCGCACTGCATCCGGTGGTGGCCGCCTATGCGGCCGAGCGCGACGCCGAGGAGCCGGAACGTGCTGCGACGGGCCGCACGCGCCATGCCGAGTTCTATGCCCGCCTGTGGGCGTCGCTGGCGCCGCACGCCCGCAGCGACCCACGCCCGCTGGTCGACGGCGTGAACGCGGAGTTCGCCAATGCCCGCGCCGCCTGGCAGCATGCCGCGGCGCTGCGGCGTGCCGATCTCGTCGATGCGATGGTCATCACCTGGCGCACCGGCCTGGAGAACCAGGGTCGGCTCGTCGAGGGCATCGAACTGCTGCGCCTGGCCCTGGACCTGCCCGCGGCCACGGTGCTGGCGCAGCAGGCCGTGAGCAAGTTGCGCCACGCGCTGTCGACCCTGTTCTACCGCAAGGGCGACCTGCACGAGGCACGCGCCATCGCCGAGGACGCGCTGGCGCTGGCCGAGCAGTGCGGCGAGCGCGGCGCGCTAAGGGGCTGCCTGGGCAACATCGGGCTGTGCCTGTGGCACGCCGGTCAGCCCGCCGATGCGCTGCCCCGTTTCGAGCGGGCGCTGGCGCTGGCGCGCGCGGACGGCGACCGCCACGGCATCGCGACGTCGCTGTCCCACGTCGCGATCGCCGAGAAGGCCTTGGGCCGCTACGAAGCCGCGCTGGGCCTGAACCTGCAGGCGCTGGCGATGGAGCGCGAGCTGGGCAACCAGCGCGGCGTGGCGTCCAAGTTGAACAACATCGGCAACCTGCACCGCGCGCTGGGGCAATGGGACGAAGCGCACCGTTGGTTCACCGAAGGCCTGCACCACTGCCGGGAGTACGGTCTGGCGGCGGCCGCGCCCTTCCTCCAACTCAATCTGGGGCTCACCGAGACCGAGCTCGGCCGGCTCGGCAGTGCGCAGGCGCACCTGCAGGCCGTGATGGCCGAGATGCGCGACGCCGGCCAGCTGCAGGTGCAGCTGTCGGCGGAGCTGGGCCTGGCCCGGATCCACCTGCTGCAGGGCGAAGACGCCGCGACGCTGGAACGGCTGTGCCGTGTCGCCGACCTGGCCCAGACCAAGGCCTTCCACACCCACCCGGTGCAGGCGGCATCGATCTATGGCGAGTGGCTGGCCGGGCGCGGCCGGCAGCTGGAGGCGGTGGCCCTCTGGCAGATGGTCGTCGCGCAGCCGGCGCTGGACGACATGGACCGCCGGGGCGTGCTGACGCTGATCGAGCGGCTGGCGTTGACAGCCGAGCAGCGGGCGCTTGCCTGCGCTGCGCTGCCGACCCTGGAGGGGGTGCTCACCGCCATGCGCGCCGAGCGGCCGGGCGGGGACACCGGGCGCGCGACGGGAAACGGCAAGGAAACGCCCCCCGCCTAAGGTCGCCTCCGTCATCACCACGACGGAGGAAGCATGCAAACCACACCATCCGGTGCGCATCGCGCCCTGGCCCTGGCCGCCGCGGCGTTTGCCACGGTGCCGGCCGCGGCCAACACGATGTTCATCCAGCAGAACAGCTATTCGATCACGGTGGACCCGTCATCGAAGCTCACCATCGCCACCGGCTACAGCGGGGCCCAGGCCACCGGGTTCTCGTTGCCGGGCAACCCGCCCTACCTGCTGCAGGTCGGGCCGGGTCAGAACCAGGCGCAGGCGGCCTCGCTGGTGGCCACCTTCACGGCCGACCCGGGCTGGGTGTTCACCGGGGTCGACTGGCGCATGACGGTGCCCGTGTCGACCACCGAAGGCAGCGGCTACCTGCAGATGAACTGGTCGGTCACTGGCCTAGCCACCGTCAACCAAGGCAGCTCGCCGACGTGGACCAACGGCAGCTGGAACTTCAACGGGACGCCTTACCTGGACTCGCCCTTCGTGGCGTTGAACGAAGGCAGCTTCCAGCTCGACATCCTCGCGAGCCTGCGCGCGGCGGGCTATGCCGGTGGCTGCAGTGGCTCGTCGGGCCAGTGTGCCACCGTGGGGGCACCCTGGTTCGATGTCTACGCATACACCGCAGCCGTGCCCGAGCCCGGGGCAGCGGCGCTCTGGCTGGCCGGCGGCGGCGTGCTGGGGATGTTGTTGCGGCGGCGCGGGAGCGGCGCATCGGCGTGGGCGTCTGCAGCTTCGGGACGACGAGTTCCACCGCCGGGTGGTCCGCCAGCAGGCCGGCCAGCTTCGTGTCGACGATCCCGTTGAGCAGCTTCGAGTCCCAGCCGTCGAGGCCGGTGCCTGTCTCGTGCAGGCGCTGCAGGTCGGGCTCGCGGTTCATGGCCAGCAGGGTGTCGGCGAACCCGGTGTGCACACACACCGTGTCGCCCGCTTCCACCTCGACGCCATCGGCGTCGAAGCGGCTGCCGACATGGGCCAGGCTGTCCCACTGCGTCGAGTACTGCAGGCTCACCAGCACGACGTCGCCGTTGACGACGTCGGTGAGTTCGGCATCCTCGCGGTCGTACGACCAGCAGAAGCCCTGCTGGCCCGCGCTCTGGCCATCGCGCAGCACGGCATAGCGGCGTGGCGCGATCCGGCGGGGGTTCATCAGCTGCCCGCCCGGCACGTCGAGCGGCAGGCTCAGGCAGAACGTGCGGCCCTCGCGAACCTCGGCGATGCCCTGCATCACCTTGGCGGGCGTGACCAGGTTCAGGCGGCCGCGCTGGTCGTCAGGACCGAACTCGCCCCCGTGCGCGCCCGGCGGCGCTGGCTTCCAGCGCTGAGCCCTGGTCGCGCCTGCGCTCAGCGCTGCAGCACGGCGAGCGCGTTGTGCGCGGCGGCCACGCCCATCTTCACGTAGGCGTCGGCCGTCACGCCGCCCACGTGAGGGCTGAGCGTGAAGCCGGGCTGTCCATGGAACGGGTGCGGTACGGTCATCGGCTCGACGGCGAAGCTGTCGAGGGCGGCGTGGGCCACCCGGCCGGAGCGAACGGCGTCGAGCAGCGCCGCTTCGTCGATCAGCCCGCCGCGCGCCGTGTTCACGATCAGCACGCCGGGCTTGCAGGCGGCCAGCGTGCGGGCGTTCAGCAGGTTCGCGTTGTCGCTGGTGAGCGGGCAGTGGAGCGAGATGGCATCGGCCTCGCGCCAGAGGGTCTCCAGTTCGACGCGCTGCACGTAAGCCGGCAGGTCCTGCGCGTACGGGTCGAATCCGAGAACGCGCATGCCCATCGCATCGGCCATGCGCGCGAAGCGCAGGCCGATGGCGCCGAGACCGATCACGCCGACGGTGCGCCCTTCGAGCTCGATGCTCTTGTGGGTCGCCTTGTCCCAATGACCCGCGTGCATGCGTTCGTTCAGCGCCACCACGGACTTCGCACCTGCCAGCAACAGCGCCATCGCCTGCTCGGCCACCGCCGCGGCGTTGGCGCCGACGGCAGCGACGACCTCGATGCGGCGCGTTTTCGCGGCGACCTTGTCGATGGTGTCGGTGCCGCTGCCGTGCTTGGAGATCACCTTCAGGCTCGGCGCAGCGTCCATCGCTGCGGCGCCGACCTTGCTGTAGCGCACGATGATCGCCACGGGGTCGTGCCGGCGGCAGAGGGCGACGACATCGTCCTCGGTCGGCGACTTGCCGGCGAAGACGATCTCGAAGTCACCCAGCAAGGCCAGCGCGTCGGGCGCGAGGTCGTTGGCCGTCACGAGGATGGTGGGCCGATGCGCGCTCACAGCGATTCCCCTTCCTTCAGCACGCCGGCCGAGCGCAGCGCGCCGTCGAGCCAGCCCGGACGCAGCGCCTTGCGGCTCTTGATGTCGGCGATGCGCTTGGCCTCTGCGGCGACCTTCTCGGCGGCCAGCGGCAGCATCGCGGCGGCCTTGGCGCGCTCGACGATCGTGACGCCATCGGCGTCGCCCACGACCAGATCGCCGGGCTCGACCGTGACGCCACCGATAGAGATCGGGTGGTTCACGCGCCCGGGCACGCACTTCGTCGGACCGTTGGGGTTCAGCCCGGCGGCATACATCGGGAAGCCGAGCTCGCGGATGGCCTCGCTGTCGCGCACGGCACCGTCGATCACGACCGCGGCGACGCCGAGCGCCATCGCCTGCTGGCTCATGATCTCGCCCATCAGTGCGGCGCTCAGGTCGCCCTTGCCGTCGACGACGATCACGTCGCCCGGCTTCACCAGCGCCAGGGCGGCGTGGATCATCAGGTTGTCCCCCGGACGCACTTCGACCGTGACGGCCGGGCCGGCAAACTTCATCGTCGGGGCCAGCGGCGCGATGCGGCCGCTCAGTGCGCCCCGACGCCCGGCCACGTCGGCGAGGATGGAGGACGGGAACCGGGCGACCTGTTCGACCACGCCCGCGTCCACGCGTTCGATGTCCCGGACGACATCCGGCAATGCAGCGGCTTGACTCATGCGAATCTCCTGGTGGTGTGCGGGGAGGCCGCGGGCAGGCGGCCTAGGCGGGCCGGTCAGTCGACCTTCGCGCCGGATTCCTTCACGACCTTGCCCCAGCGCGGGATCTCGTCGCGGATCAGCGCTGCGAACTGTTCGGGCGTGCCACCGGCCGTGTCGGCGCCTTCGTCGCCGAGGCGCTTGACGAGTTCGGGGTCCTTCAAGGCCTTGTTGAACTCGGCGTTCAGCCGGGCGATCACGTCCTTCGGCGTGCCGACCGGCGCCAGCAGACCGAACCAGGTGACGGCGTCGAAGCCCTTGTAGCCGGACTCGTTGATCGTCGGCACCGCGGGCAGGTCGTCGACGCGCTTGGCCGATGTCACGGCGAGGGGCCGAAGCTTGCCCTGCTTGATCTGGCCCAGCAGCGTCGGCACCGACGACATGTACAGGTCCACGGTGCCGCCGACGACGTCGGTCAGCGCCTGCGCCGCGCCCTTGTACGGGACGTGCTGCGTCTTCACGCCCGCCGCCTTCTGGAACAGCTCGCTCGTCAGGTGCGCCACGGTGCCGTTGCCGGGCGACGCGAAGTTGATGTGGCCCGGCTTCGCCCTGGCCGCGTTCACGGCGTCGGCCAGCGACTTGTAGGGGGTGTTCATGCCGGTGACCATCACCAACGGCGCGTTGGCCACCAGCACGATGGGCGCCAGGTCCTTCTGCGGGTCGTACGGCAGCTTCGAGTACAGCGTCGGGTTGATCGCCAGGTTGCTCGACTGACCGAGCACGAGCGTGTAGCCGTCGGCGGGCGACTTGGCCACCGAGTCGACGCCGAGGTTGCCGCCGGCGCCGGGCTTGTTGTCGATCACGAAGGTCCAGCCGGTCGCCTTCGCGACGCGTTGGCTGGTCTCACGGGCAATGATGTCCGTGCCTCCGCCCGGAGGGAAGGGAACGACGATGCGGATGGGCTTGGCGGGCCAGGCCTGGGCGAATGCGCCGGCGCTGAGGGTCGAGGCGACGAGCGCCAGCGTGGCGCGACGAAGGATGTGCATCTTGTCTCCGGTTGTCGTAGGTCGCTGCCCGTGGCGCCTGGGCCCGTGGCAGTCGTTCGGGCTTCAGTGTTGGGCATTGAAGCGCTACAGTCCAATCGATTCTTTTTGCTGATCGACAAATTGGGCTTTCACTATGGATCTTCGGGACCTGCGTTACTTCGAAACGATCGCCGAGCACCAGCACATGGGCCGTGCATCGGCCAAGCTGCATCGCACGCAGCAGGCGCTCAGCAGTTGCGTCCGGCGTCTCGAACACGACTGCGGTGCCGCGCTGCTGGAGAAGTCCGGTCGAGGCATCCGGCTGACCGAGGCGGGCAAGGTGTTGCAGAAGTGGGCACAGCGGTTCCGCTACGACGCCGAGGACGCCAGGCAGGAGATCGCTGCCATCGGGAAGGGGCTGACCGGCCATGTGCGCATCGGCATCGTGCCGACGGCAGCGCAGTTCCTCCTGCCTGCGGTGGCTCAGCAGTTGCTGGTCGAGGCGCCCGAGGTGACGCTGAGCACGACCGTGGGGCTCGTTGACGTGCTCAGGCCTTTGCTGCGCACAGGCGAGATCGACCTGATGGTCGGCACCGCGAGCACGGTCGAAGACGGTCTTGAGTCCAAGGTCATCGCGGAGGATGCCATCGTCGTTGCAGCCAGCGCGAAGCACGAACTGCTGCGCGGCTCTCCCTCCTTGAAGGACCTCGTCGGATACCGATGGGCCCTGCAGCCGCCCGGCGCGCCCACCCGGGACTGGCTCGACCACACGTTCGATCGAAAGCGCCTGCCTCGCCCACGTGTCCATGTCGAGTCGACGATGTTGCTCATGCTGCCCACGCTGATCGAACGCACCGGCCTGCTGAGCTTCATCTCGCGGCATCACCTCCAGGCTCGAGAGGGTCGCCCGTTGCTGAAGGAAGTCCCGATCAAGGAGGCCACGATGCATCGGCGCCTGGTCGTCTCGCACCGCGCGAAGGCCTACCTTTCGCCAGCGGCATCGCGCGTGGTGCAGTTGTTCTCGTCTGCGTCTCCTGAGGATTGACAGGCGGACGTCCGGCGCGCGCAGTCTTGCCGGTCGACGCAGCGCTCATTGTCAGCGTCGGAGGTCGGCTCTCGGGTGTGGGCCACGAATGGGCCATGTGGCCCAGCAACGCCGAAGCCCGCGGTGGGCCGAATGGCTTCGATGCGGTACCCTGACCGACATTCGTAGCAGGTGCCCGCAGATCCACGAGCAGCAGCAGGGCTTCCTCGACGCCGTACATACAGCTGGCGTGTTCCGCCACCCATCACTGACAGGTCAGGCAAGCATGAAGGCATCGTCGAACACGCAGGCATCTCCCGGCACATCCGCTGCCGCAGCCCCGCCACTCTGGCGCATCCGCTTGCAGGCGATCGCCTGGTTCGTGTTGTTCACCGCGTTCCTGCTCGGCCTGCCCATCCTCCTTGGGTGGGGCTATGGGCTGCTCTTCGTGCTGGCGATCTTCGCTGCAGCACTGGCCCTGGCGAGCGCGTGGGTCATCCGCCGACTTTCCGCCACCGCGGCTGGCCGCCCGTTCGCTTCGGTCTGGGCGCGCAGTTTGCTCGGCTGGACGCTGATCCTTGGCGTCCTGGTTGCCGCGCCCTTCTACTACCTGATGGTCGTCACCGAGACCCGGCCGGCCACCGTGCCGCAGGTCTCGCTGTCGAATGGCACGAAGCGCGTCGTGTTCCAAGGCATGCAGCACATCGGCTCGGAGCACTTCTACCAGGCAGTCATCTACGACGTGGAGAAGGCGCTGTCGGAGGGCTATGTCAGCTACTACGAAGGCGTGCAGACCCCCACGCCGGCATCGAAGGCCTTCTTCGAGAAGCTCTCGCACGAACTGGTGGGCGGCACCGACCTGAGTGGCACCTACAAGTCAATCGGCGAGGTCTGCGGGCTGAAGTTCCAGCTCGACTACTTCGGGCTGCTGGAGGCCGACAAGGCCGAGCATCCGAAGCGCCACCTCGTGGCCGACGTCGATGCCCTGGAGCTCAAGGCGGAGTACGAACGCCTGATGCGCGAGGATGCCGCCTTCGCGAATGCGCATGCCAAGGACTTCCAGCCCAAGCCTGCAGCGAGCGACGACGCCTTCATGCTGAAGGTGGTGGAGTGGCTCAAGCGTGGCAGTCCCTCGCAGAAGGCCCTCGGCGGTGTCACCTGCCGCGGACTGTTCTCGCTCAACCAGCCGGATGCAAACTCGAAGCCGGGCCCGATGCAGCCGGTGATCCTGGACTTCCGCAACCGCGCCCTCGCGCAGCGCATCATGCAGGCGCCGGAGGACAAGATCTTCATCACCTATGGGTCGGCGCACTTGCCCGGCCTGGTGGCTGAGCTGCGCAAGCTCGACCCGAAGTGGGCGGTGGGTTCGGTGAAGTGGCTGCGCACCATCGAGGCTCCCGAGCACATCGAGGGGCAGCTTCGAGGCCTCGGCAACTGACCTCAGCCAACCCCACCATCCGGAGCATCGAACGATGACGGCACCTTCACAACCGGCGTTGGGCCTGGCCCGCAGCATCCTCCCCTCGAAGCAAGCACGGGCGCGGTTGCCACGGTGCATGCTGGTGAGCCTCGCGGTCGGAGCCGTCATCGCCGGCAGCCCTGCTGCAGAGGCCGCGACAAGCGCCCGTGCCAAGTTCGGTGCGAGCTGGCAATCTGTCGACTGCAAGACCTTCGACGTGCCTGCCGCCGTGGCAGCCAAGTCGGATTGCGGGTACGTCACGGCCCCTGAACAGCACGCGGTGCCGAAGGGGCGCACCATTCAGCTGGCCGTCGTTCGCATCCGCAGCACCAGCAAGAAGCCTGCGGCCGATCCGCTGTTTGTCGAGCAAGGCGGCCCTGGCGATTCCACCATCGGCGTCATCGTCAACAAGGTCTTCCCTTTCCTGCCCGAGCTGCAAGCGGTGCTGAAGAGCCGCGACCTGGTGTTCGTCGAGGAGCGGGGCACGCGCTACTCCAAGCCCTTCCTGGCCTGCCCGGAGTACGACGCCAGGAACATTGCCGTTGCCAAGGGCGAGCTGGCCTACACCGACCCCAGCTGGTTCAAGACCTGCCAGGCGCGCTTCCAGGCGCAGGGCATCCGACTGGACGCGTTCAACACCATCGAGAACGCAGCCGATGTCTACCTCGTGGCCGAGACCCTGGGCTACCGGGCCTTCAACTACTACGGGGTGTCCTACGGCACGCTGCTGGGGCAGTACGTCATCGCCCAGGCCGACCGGCACAAGGCCAGACTGCGCAGCGTGATCATCGATGGCGTCGTCCGGGCCGACATCGACTTCAACCTGGCGGGCGGCCACGCGATGAGCTACGCCCTGCGCAACCTGTTCCATGCCTGTGCGCAGGACCTGCGGTGCAGCCGGGCCTATCCCCATCTCGAGCAGAAGTTCCTGGCCGTGGTCGACCAGCTCAACCGCCAGCCCGTTCCCCTGACCCTGACCACACCGCTGACCAAGCAGGCTGTCGTCACCCGGCTCGACGGCAACGCCTTCGTGTCGGCCCTGGTGCCGCTGATGGCCCGGCCCTACTCGGGCAACTCAGCCCGCGGCACGTCCATCCCCAGATTCATCCAGGCCGCCAGCCAGGGCCACTTCGACTGGGCTGCGGACAGCCTGTCGGGCGACCTGGAAACCAGCGACGGCAGCGCCAAGGGCATGTACCACAGCGTGGTCTGCGTGCGGGCGAAGTCGGTGCAGGCCACCCCTGACCAGGCCTTGCCGCCACCGTTTCCGCCGCTCCTCGCCTGGGGCAGTCGCGAAGGCGAGGCGGTGGCGAAGGTCTGCTCCGTGCTTGAGGCGAACCTGAAGCCGCCGTTCGTCTATCGGAACCCCGAGATCCCCACCCTGGTGTTGAACGGCGCCTACGACCCCGTGACGCCCCAGCCGTACGGGGAAGCCGTGGCAGCGAATCTGAGAAGCGCTCACATCTACACCTTTCCCGGCCTTGGGCACGGCTCGTTCTTTCCGCCTCCGGGAATGCCGGCGACAAGCTGCGTGATGCAGATGGCCACCGACTTTCTTGCCAACCCCAGGCAGGCGCCCAACAGCAGTTGCCTCAGTCAAGTCAAGCCGCTCTTCCTGGTGGAGTGAGTCGGGATGCATGGAGCGGCCTTCATGGGCGCCTGCATCGTTGCCGCTGTGCCATTGCGTGGATGGCAACGGAAGAAGGCTACTTTGGCCGCGCTCGCGTCGCGAATGGCGACGGCGCGCGAGGCCTTCGCCTCGGCTCCGCGCTCTCAAACGGCTGCTGCGTCCTCGACCACCGATGAGCCGAACACAGCCTGCGTGCCTGGCTGCTGGCAGTACGCGGTGGCACCGGTGGTTCCACCCGAGGGGGCAAGTGCGCCCCCCGCGCCAAGGCGATCCGCTGGAGTTCGCATCGCAATGCCAGTGAACTGCCCGTTGTCGACGTCAGCTCTTGGCCGGGACTGCCAGTTGGCGACAGGTCCAGGAAGCTGTCATTTGCAGGAGCGCCGCATCGAAGAGGTGCTGCCAACATCGCTGGCGGCGACGGACCAGACCTGCCTCAATCGCACGGCCGGTCGATCGAGCCGCAGCCTCCAGCCGATGCGAACCAGCCAACCTGCTCTGCCATATGCCGATCTGTCGCCCGCCACGGCAGCGCGTCGCAGTCCTCTTGAACAGCGTCGGCGCCGTGCCAATCTGTGCATCTGGATGACCGATTTGCAGGGAGCTGCATCATGAGTCTGAGCGAAGAATTGGGCCGACTGGGCGCGCTGCACGAGCGCGGCGTGCTCTCGGACGAGGAATTCGTGCGCGCCAAGGCGCGCGTTCTCGGTGGCACTCCGGATGTCACCGCGCCGGCTCTGCTGGCGGTCAAAGCGCTGCGTCGCAGCCGAGAGGACCGCTGGCTGGGCGGCGTGTGCGGCGGCATCGCACGCGTCACCGGTGTCGAGAGTTGGATCTGGCGTCTGTTGTACGCGTTGCTGGCGTTGTGCGCCGGAACAGGCTTGCTGGTCTACCTGCTGATGTGGATCCTGATTCCGGCCGACCCACCGAT
>JAEUPH010000285.1 GCA_016790395.1 Rubrivivax sp.
AGCATCACCGCCCACCAGGCCACGCCGTTGAGCGAGCCGATCACCGCCGGCGTGAACACCGTGGCGTAGGCCTGCGGCCACAGGGCGCCCAGCACGCCCGGGCCGAGCAGGATGCCGGTGAAGATCTGCACCACCACCAGCGGTGCCCAGTAGTCGGTGCGGCCCAGGCGCCACACGGCGTAGGGCAGGGTGAACACCGCCAGCATGGCGACGAGGAAGAGTTCGGTGGTGTTCATGGCGGCAGGCGTGGGGCGCGAATCTACCCCAGCGGTAACCCGCATCCCATCGGGGTCCGCTATAAGGCGCGCATGGCAAAGATCGTGGTGAGTGGCGAGGCGCTGATGGACGTCTTCGCCGCCGGTGAAACGCCCACCGGCCTGGCGCTGGACGCCCGCATCGGCGGCAGCCCCTTCAACGTGGCGGTGGGCCTGCGGCGGCTGTCGCAGCAGGCCGCCTTCTTCGGCGCCGTGTCGAACGGCTTCCTGGGCGACCGCCTGATGAAGGCCCTGCACGACGAAGGCGTGGACACGGCCTGCACCGCACGCCTGGACGCGCCGACGACGCTCAGCCTGGTGGGCCTGGACGCCCGTGGCGTGCCCAGCTATGCGTTCTACGGCGATGGCGCGGCCGACCGCCAGCTGCCCCTGGAGGCGCTCGCGAACGTGCCCGCCGCCGAGGCCTACCAGTTCGGCAGTTATGCCATGGTGGTGGAACCGGTGGCCGGCACGCAGCGTGCCCTGGTGGAGCGCGAGTGCGCGCGCGCCGTGATCGCCTACGACCCCAACATCCGCCTGAACGTCGAGCCCGACCTGGCGCGCTGGCGTGACACGCTGGCCTGGATGCTGCCGCGCACGACGCTGCTGAAGGTGAGCGACGAGGACCTGTCGCTGCTCTACCCCGGCACGGCCCCTGCCGACCTGGCCGCGCAGTGGCTGGCCGCCGGCGTGGCACTGGTGGTGGTCACGCGCGGCGGCGAAGGCGCCTGGGCCTGGACGGCCCAGCAGCACGTGGCGGTGCCGCCGGTGCCGGTGACGGTGGTGGACACCGTGGGCGCCGGCGACACCTTCCAGGCGGCGCTGCTCACGGCGCTGGCCGAATGCGGCTGGCTCACGCGCAGGGCGATGGCGGCGCTGGACGCCCCGCAGCTGCAGCGCGTGCTGCGCTTCGCCGCGCAGGCGGCGGCCATCACCTGCAGCCGCCGCGGTGCCGACCTGCCGCGGCGCGGCGAGCTGCCGGCGGTGTAGGAGCCCCGGCTTGGCCCGGCCCCTGAAGCTGCCGCCCATCCACGCGCTGATGGCCTTCGAGGCGGCAGCGCGGTTGGGCGGCTTCGGCCCGGCGGCGGAAGAGCTGTGCGTCACCGCCAGCGCCATCAGCCACCGCATCCGCCTGCTCGAGAGCCAGCTCGGCGAAGCCCTCTTCGACCGCACGCCCGGCGGCGTGCGCCTGAACGGCGCCGGGCAGCGCTACCTGCAGGGCGTGCGCGAAGCCTTCGAGCGCCTGGCGCACCTGGGCGGCCAGGCCGAGGCGGCGCCGCTGCGCCTGAGCGTGGGCGCGCCGCCGACCTTCGCGCGCCACCTGCTGATCCCCGCGTTGCCGGGCTTCTACCGGCTGTGGCCCGACATCGAGATCGAGATCGACATCGCCGCCCCGCTGCAGAGCAAGCCCGAGCGGCACGACGTGGACATCCGCTGGGGCAGTGGCAGCTTCGACGGCCGGCCCGCGGTGAAGCTCTTCGACGACGAGATCGTGGTGCTGGCCGCCCCCGGCTACGCGGCCGCGCACGGCCTGCAGGCGCCGGCGGCGCTGGCCGGCGCCGAACTGCTGCGCACCCGGCTGCTGCCCTGGAAGCCCTGGTTCGCGGCGGCCGGGCTGGACGGGCCCGAGCCCACGCGCGGCCCGCTCTTCGCCGACCTGGGCATCCTGCTGGAAGCCGCCGCCAGCGGCCTGGGCGTGGCGGCCTGCACGCGGCGTGTGGCCGAGAGCTGGCTCGCGCGCGGGCAGCTGGAGCCGCTGTTCGGCATCAGCGCCCCCTCGCCGCTGAGCTACTTCCTGCTGGTGGACGCCGAGGCCGGTGGCCGCCCGGAGGTGGTGGCCTTCGCCGACTGGCTGGGCGCCAGCCTGGCCGGAGCCCCTGGGGTTTCCACGGGCTGAATTTTCTGGCGCCGGGGGCTGAAAAAGCTGCGCTTGCCGTTGCGCGCCCGCGCACCGACCATGCGCTACCCCGCCCTGCCGGCCGGGGAGCCGATCCACTGCCCCGGTGAGCCCATGCGCACGAACCCCCCGCCACGCCCGCAGCGCGTGTACTTCTTCTCCACCTGCCTGGTGGACCTGGCCGCGCCGCAGGCCGGCATCGACGCCATCACGCTCATCCGCGACGCCGGCATCGAGGTCGACTTCCCGAAGGCCCAGAGCTGCTGTGGCCAGCCGGCCTTCACCAGCGGCTACACCGAAGAGGCCCGGCGCGTGGCGCGCATGCAGCTGGCGCTGTTCCCCGAGCCCTGGCCCATCGTCGTGCCTTCGGGCTCCTGCGCCGGGATGATCGTCCACGAGTGGCCGCGCCTCTTCGCCGACGATCCGGCACTGGCCGCGCGCGTGGCCCACATCGTGCCGCGCGTGGTGGAGTGGAGCTTCTTCGCGCGCGACGTGCTGGGCCTGGCGCCGGCCGCCGCCGCCCCCGCGCCCAGGCCGGTGAAGGTGGCGCTGCACACCTCCTGCGCTGCGCGGCGCGAGATGGGCAGCCACGTGCCCGGCGAAGCCCTGCTGCGCGCGCTGCCCGGCGTGGAGCTGATGGAGCCGAAGCGCAATGCCGAGTGCTGCGGCTTCGGCGGCACCTTCGCGGCGCGCCACCCGGCGATCAGTGGCGCCATGGTGCACGAGAAGGTGGACACGCTGCGCGACAGCGGCGCCGAGGTGGTGGTCAGCGCCGACTGCGGCTGCCTGCTCAACATCCACCATGCTGCCGAGAAGCGCCGCGCCCAAGGCGAGGTGCTGCCGCGCTTCGTGCACCTGGCCAGCTTCCTGCGCGAACGCCTGGGCGCGGCCGACGCGGCGCAGCAGGTCACCGACTGACAGCGAGGCCGCGATGAACGAACACCCCCTGCCCGACACCCGCGCCGCACGCAGCGCCATCCTGGGCCTGCTGCGCGGCGGCACGCCGCCCGTGCCGCGGCCGCGGCCGGACCTCGCCCCCTACCACGCCGGCCCCTACGGCCGCGGCACGCAAGGCCAGCGGCCCGACCCGGCCACGCTGGTGGCCGGCTTCGAGGCCGCGGCGCGCGGCTGGCGCGCCGAAGTGCGCCACGCCCAACCCGAGACCTGGCCCGCCGTGCTGCGCGAGGCGCTGGACGCGCACGGCTGCCGACGCGTCGCCATCGGCACCGCACCGCGCCTGCAGGCCGGCCTGGCCGAGGCCCTGCAAGGCCTGCACACCGAGGTCTTCGACCGCCCGCTCGACGCCTGGAAGACCACGCTGTTCGACGCGGTGGACGCCGGCATCACCGACACCGTGGCCGGCATCGCCGACACCGGCACGCTGGTGCTGCGCACGGGGCCGCACGAGCCGCGCACGCTGTCGCTGGTGCCGCAGGTGCACCTGGCGCTGCTGCGCACCAGCACGCTCTACGCGGGCCTGCCGGCCGCCTTCCAGGCGCTGGCCCCCGAGGCCGACATGCCCAGCAACCTGCTGCTGGTCACCGGCCCGTCGAAGACCGCCGACATCCAGCAGGTGCTGGCCTACGGCGCGCATGGTCCGAAGGTGCTGGTGGTGGTGCTGGTGCACGACACCACCCCGCCGGCAGGAGAACCCGCATGAGCACGAGCACCACGCCGGCCGGCGAAGCGCCGCTGCAGTTCGTCGACCCGCGCCGCTTCAAGGCCAACTCGCAGGTGGCGGTGGACGACCCCCACCTGCGCCGCAGCTTCCGCAGCGCGATGGACTTCCTGCAGGTCAAGCGCGCCGCGCACTTCGGCGACGCCTCCGCCTTCGACACGCTGCGCCAGGTGGGCGAGGCGATCCGCCAGTACAGCCTGTCCCGCCTGCCCGATCTGCTGGAGCGGCTGGAGCAGCGCCTCGTCGAACGCGGCGTGCAGGTGCACTGGGCCAGCACACCCGACGAGGCCAACGCCATCTTCCTGGCCATCGCGCGGCGGCATGCGGCCACGCGCATGATCAAGGGCAAGTCCATGGTCAGCGAGGAGATCGAGCTGAACCACCGCATGGCCGAGCAAGGTGTGAGCTGCCTGGAGACCGACCTGGGCGAGTACATCGTCCAGCTGGCGGGCGAGCGGCCCAGCCACATCATCATGCCGGCCATCCACAAGACCAAGGAGCAGATCGGCCAGCTCTTCGCCGAGCACATCCCGGGCACGCCCTACACCGACGACGTGGACACGCTGGTGGCCATCGGCCGGCGCACGCTGCGCGACGAGTACCGCGACGCGAAGATCGGCGTCTCGGGCGTGAACTTCATGGTCGCCGACACCGGCTCGCTGGTGCTGGTGGAGAACGAAGGCAACGGCCGCATGTGCACCGGCGTGCCCGAGGTGCACATCGCCATCACCGGCATCGAGAAGGTGGTGGAGAGCCTGGAGCATGTGCTGCCCCTCTTCAGCCTGCTCACGCGCTCGGCCACCGGGCAGGCGGTGACGACCTACCTCAACGTCATCACCGGCCCGCGCCGGCCCGGCGAGCTGGACGGCCCGCGCGAGCTGCACCTGGTGCTGCTGGACAACGGCCGCACGCAGGCCTGGCGCGACGCCGACTTCCGCCCCACGCTGCAGTGCATCCGCTGCGGCGCCTGCATGAACCACTGCCCGGTGTACGCACGCATCGGCGGCCTGGCCTACGGCACCACCTACCCGGGGCCCATCGGCGCCATCATCTCGCCGCACCTGCTGGGCCTGGAGCCGACGCGCGACCTGCCCACCGCGAGCAGCCTGTGCGGCGCCTGCAGCGAGGTCTGCCCGGTGGGCATTCCCATCCCCGACCTGCTGATCCAGCTGCGCCGCGCCAGCAAGCACGACGTCGACCCCGGCCGCCTGCCACTGGCCGGCCAGGGCAGCGCGAAGAGCGGGCTGGAGGCCCTGGCCTGGCGCGGCTGGGCCTGGCTGAACGAGCACCCGCGGCTGTACCGCCTGGCCCTGGCCTGCGCGCGGCCGCTGCGCAGCCTGATGCCCGGCTGGCAGGGCGGCTGGACGGTGCACCGCACGCCGCTGCGCGTGGCGCGGCGCGGGCTGCGCGAGCGGCTGGCCGAGCGCGAAACGGCGCGCTAGAAGGGCGCTTCGTCGGCCGTGGCCGGTGCGGCCTGCGGCCCGGTCACCGGTTCTTCCTGCAGCCCGCCCAGGGCGTTCAGCAGTTCGGGGATGAGCTGCTGCATCTCGCCCGTCATCAGCGCCACGTCGGCGTCGAAGCTGTCGTCGCCCTGGTTGGCGCCGGCGTCGGCGCCCGCGCCTTCCAGCGCCACGTCCAGCAGCTTGATGGACTTCAGCGTCAGCGCTTCCGTCAGCACGAAGCTCACGCGGCCGGCCCAGGTGAGCGCCAGCCGCGTGGGCACCTTGCCCTGCTGGATGTGCGCGGCCACCTCGTCGATGTCCAGCGTGTGGCGGGCATAGCGCACGGCGGGCTTCTCGCCTTCGGGGGCCTTCAGCTCGCAGTCGCGGTCGATGCTGAAGCCGCTGGGGCCTTCCTTCTCGGTGAGCCACATCGACATGGCGGTGGACGGCGCCAGCTGCGTCTGCAAGGACGAGAGACGACAGCCGCCGGCCAGCAAATCCAGCAGCCGCGTGACCACGGCGTCGGCCTTCTTCACGCTGCCGGCGCCGACGACGACGAACTTCGCCTTCGCATCCACCCACACCAGCGTCTCGCCGCGCTTGGGGAAGGCCCGCGGCAGCAGCGCGTGCACCACGGCTTCCTTCAGCTCCTTCACGCGCTTGCCCTTGGGGCGGCGGCCGGTGTCCTTCTCGATCTTGTCGAGCTCGGCCTCCACCTGCGTCTTCACCACGCTGCCGGGCACGGCCTTGGTCTCGGTGGCCAGCTTCAGGATCAGCTGCCCGCCCACGCTCTCGGCCAAGGCGCCCTGGCCGTCACCGCGCGGGCCTACCCAGCCGTGCGACTCGGGTTGCGAGGCCCCGCACTCCACGAAGCGCGCCGCGGACAGGCGCTTCTCGAATTCCGCCAGCGTGGGCGGTTCCCAGTGTTCGATGCGGTAGATGAAGGCGTTCTTGAACATGGCGGCAGGGGGAGCAGGGGCGCGGATTCTAGGTGGCGCGCCCTGGCCGGCCTCTGCACCGGCCGGTCACACCGGGCGTTTGGCGCCGGCCGCGATCTTCAGCACCGTGGCCGCCACGCGCTTGGCCCGCGTCTCGGGGCGCTTGGCGTCCAGCACCCATTCCAGGAACTCGCGGCGGTGGCTGGGGGCCAGGGCGTCGAAGCGGCCGCGCAGGTCACCCTTCGCGGCCAGGGCCTCGGCCAGGTCCGCAGGCATGGCAGGCACGGGCTTCGGTGGCTTCTTCGCGGCCGGCACGGCGGGCTCGTGGGCCCGGGCCAGCGCCTCCTTCACCAAGGCCTTCAGCGCGGTCCTGGTTGGCAGGTCGGCCTTCGAGGTGATGCGGCCGAACTGGCCCATGGCCTCGCCTTCCTTGCCGGTGTCGGCCACCTCGCGGCCTTTCCAGAAACCGAAACCGCAGTGCGCCTTGAAGGCCGCCATGTGCGCGATGTTGCGGCCCTCGAAAGTGAAGAAGGGCATGCCCCACTTCATGTCTTCGCGAAGGCCCGGCGCGCTGGCGTGCAGCGTGTCGCGCAGCCAGGTGAGCAGCGGCTGCGCGAAGGGCGCGGACTGGGCGATGTAGGCGTCGACACGGGGGTCTCGGGCGGACATCGGGTCTCCTTCGCTGGAGGATTCAGACGCGGACGTAGAGCCTTCTGCGGTCCAGCCAGAAGGCCAGCGCCGCGTAGACGGCCAGGTTGGCCACGGCGAAGAGGAAGGAGCCCAGCCGCGGGTCGCTGCCGACCTGCGCGAAGACATGCCGGTACAGCCAGGGCAGCGGGCTCGTCCACGTCGCCACCCCCTCGACGTTCGAGGGCTGCTGCCATCGACACAGCGCCAGCACGCGCGGCACGAAACCCGAGAGCACGAAGACGAACAGCGGGTTGCGGCCGAAGACTTCGCAGAAGCGCAGCCAGCCGGCCTGCTCGGCCGGGCGGCGGCGGATCTCGATCAGCCACACCATCAGCGCCAGCAGCAGCATGGCCAAGCCGGTGGTGAGCAGCACGTAGCTGGGCGTCCAGATCTTCTTGTTGATGGGCAGCACGTTGGACCACAGGCCCGCCACCAAGAGCAGCGGCAGCGCGCGCCACAGCAGCCAGCGGACGAGCGCCGCGTCGGCCGGCGCGCCGCGGATGCGCGCGCCCACCCACCAGCCCAGCAGCACCTGCGCGACGGCCGGCGGCGTGCTGGCCAGGCCTTCGGGGTCGAAGGGCAGGCCTTCGCCGCGGTAGAGGTGGGCCTCGCCGAGCAGCGCCTTGTCGACCGCCGTGCCGAACCAGCCGGCCAGGCTGTAGGGGTCGCCCGCTGCGCCGGAGGTGGCGTAGACGGCCCAGGTGCCCAGCAGCAGCACGGCGGTGGCCGCCAGCGCGCCGCGGCGGCCGAAGAGCCCGACGATCAAGGCCGCGGCACCGAAGCACAGCGCGATGCGCTGCAGCACGCCCATCGTGCGCAGCGTGCCGAGGTCCTTCAGCACCAGCGCGCCCTCGGGGCTCCAGCGCACGAAGGGCGAGGCGTTGAGGAAGAGGCCGATGGCGAAGATCAGCGCCGTGCGCCGGGCGACGCGGCGCCAGAAGGCGGCGTCGGGCTCGGCCGGCATCACCAGGGCCAGCGCATTGCCCACCGCGAAGAGGAAGAAAGGGAAGACGAGGTCGGTGGGCGTCCAGCCGTGCCAGGGCGCGTGCGCCAGCGGCGGGTACATGTGCGACCAGCTGCCGGGGTTGTTGACGAGGATCATCAGCGCCACGGTGGCGCCACGGAAGGCGTCGAGCGAGCGGAAGCGGGGGGCCGGCAGGGCGGGGGCGGACACCTCCCCATTGTCGGGAGCCCGGCGCGCAGGGCATATCGGCAACGGCCCGAAAATGAGGCCAGCGCCCGGCCGCGGGCGACGAGGAGACCGACCATGCTTCGACGCCCCATTCCCGGCCCGACCCTGCTGCTGGCGCTGGGCCTGGCCACCGCAGCCGCCCAGGCCCAGCCGGCACCCCAGCCGGTGGCCGACTTCAGCGCCGGGCCCGGCAACGGCAGCTACAGCTTCGCCAGCTGGACGCCGCGCAGCCTGCCCGAACTGCTGCGCGGCCCGGCCGGCGCGCCGGTGCAGGCCGTCACCGGCCACCTCTTTCTGCCGCCACTGAAGCCCGGCGAGAAGGTGCCGGCCATCGTCTTCGTGCACGGCTCGGGCGGCGTCTACAGCGCCATGCTGGAGCACTGGCCGCGCCTGTTCAATGCCCAGGGCTGGGCCTTCCTGGCGCTGGACGCCTTCGGCCCGCGTGGCGTGCAGGGCACGGCCGACGACCAGAGCCAGCTGCCCGTGACGGCCGAGACCGCCGACGCCTTCGCCGCGCTGCGCCTGCTGTCCACGCACCCGGCGGTGGACGCCACGCGCATCGCCATCATCGGCGTCTCGCGCGGGGGCATCACGGCCACGCGCACGGCGATGGCGCGCGTGCTGGCCGCGCAGCAGCTGCCGGGCGGGCTGCGCTTCGCGGCGCATGTGCCGCTGTACGCGGGCGGCTGCGTCGGCGCCACGCGGGCGCGCGTGAAGCCGGGCGTGTTCGGCCCGGCGCCCATGCTCTGGGTGCACGGCGACGCCGACGACTACACGGCGATGGCGCCCTGCCAGGACTACGCGCGCCGCATCGGCGAGGCCGGCACGCCCACCGAGTTCGTGGCCATCCCCGGCGCCCACCACAAGTTCGACGCCGACGACACGCGCCGCATCACGCTGCGCCAGGCCCAGCGCACGCGCGAGGACTGCCCGCTGGAAACCGATGTGGAGACGCTGCAGGTGTTCGACCGTGTCAGCGGCCAGCGCGTGCAGGGCGAGGCCTTCCGCGAGGCCTTGAAGCAGTGCGGGGCGCAGGGCGCCACCGTGGAGGGCAACCGCGCTGCCCGCGAGCAGGCGGGTCAGGCGATGCTGGGTTTCTTCAGGAAGGTGTTCGCGCGCTGAGGGCAGGCCCCGGGCCGCGCCCCCGAGCCATCCCGGTCACGGGCCCAGCGCCCCGTGCACGCTGCCGCCGGCCGCCGCCAGCCGCGCTTCCGCCTCGGCCGCACCCACCCCCGCCTTCAACATCACGATCGCCGTCTTCACCTTCATCCCGCAAGCCACGAGCGCCTCCCGCGCTGCGGCTTCGTCGGCACCTGTCGCGACCAGCGTCAGCCGCAGCGCCCGCTTCTCCAGCTTCGCGTTCGTCGCCCGCAGGTCCACCATCAGGTTCCCGTACACCTTGTTCAGTCGCACCATCACCGCGCTGCTGAAGGTGTTGAGCGCGATCTTCTGCGCCGTGCCGGCCTTCAGCCGCGTGCTGCCGCTGATGACCTCGGGCCCGGTGTCCAGCAGCACGCCGAACTCGCAGGCGGCCAGCAGCGGCGCGCCAGGGTTGTTGGCGAAGCCCACCGTCAGCGCGCCGGCGGTCCGTGCTGTTTGTGCGGCAGCCACCGTGTAGGGCGTGCCGCCGGATGCGGCCAGCAGCAGCACCACGTCGTGGGCGGTGGGTGCCAGCGCGTTGATGTCGGCACGGCCGGCTTCACGGCTGTCCTCCGCGCCTTCCACCGCGCGGTACAGCGCCCGCTCACCACCGGCCAGCAGGGCCGGCGAGCGCTCGGGGGGCCAGCTGAAGGTGGGGTTGAGCTCCACGCTGTCCAGCAGGCCCAAGCGGCCGCTGGTGCCGGCGCCCACGTAGATCAACCGGCCGCCGGCTTGCAGGCGGGCCGCGGCGGCGTCCACGGCCTGCGCCAGCACCGGGCCGGCTTCGCGCACGGCGCGGGCGGCCTCGGCCTGGTCGGCGGCGAGGGCGTCGACGAGCGTGGCGGTGTCGTAGCGGTCGAGCTGCGCGTGCGCCGGGTGCGGCTGCTCGGTGCGGGGCAGGGCGGGCGTGTTCACAGCCGGATCATCGCGCTTTCGCTCAGCCGGCCCAGGCGGTCCACCGCGGCCACGGCCACGGCGTCGGCGCCGGGGGCGATGACCACGCGCTCCGGCGCGGCCTGCACGGCGAAGCGCCAGGCACCGCCATGGCGTTGCCACACGGCCCAGCGCCGCGCGGGCTCGCCGGGCGCGGCTTCGATCGTCACCACCTTCGCCTTGGCCCGCAGCACCGGCGTGCCCACCAGCGGCGCGCTGAGCCAGGTCGTCACGGGCACCAGCGCCGGTTCGCCGTAGGTCTTCAGCTTCAGCAGTTCGCCCAGCTTCTGCGGGTCTTTCTCGGGCATCAGCGAAACCAGGCTGAAATGGATGTGCCCGCCCGCCGCCGGCCGCGCGCGCACGGCGTCGATCTGGTCGACGAACTCGCGCGCCGGCCAGGGGTTGTTCGCGGCGCGCGACTGGCTGGTGAAGAGGCCCGGCCACACGTGCCGCTGCTGCGGGTTGGCCGAAAGCCAGTAGTCCAGCAGCACCGGGAACTGCTGCCCTTCGCGCGCGATGGGCCAGTACAGCTGCGGCGCCCAGTAGTCCAGCCAGCCCTGTTCCAGCCAGCGCTCGGCGTCGGCGTAGAGCTTGTCGAACTGGCTGAAGCCGGTGATGCCCGGCGGCCGCCGGTCGGGCCGCGGCAGGCCGAAGGGGCTGACGCCTAAGCGCACATGCGGCTTCACGTCGCGCACGGTGCGCTGCAGGGCGCGCACCATGTCGTCCACCTGCGCGCGGCGCCAGTCGTCGCGCGTCAGCGCGCCGCCGCCCAGCTGGTAGCGGGCCCAGGGCTCGTCGTCGGGGAAGGGCACGTCGGCGCCCTCGGCCTGCACCGGGTAGGGGTAGAAGTAGTCGTCGATGTGCACGCCGTCCACGTCGTAGCGGCGCAGCACGTCGGCGACGACCGCCAGCGTCTGCGTCACGGCGGCGGGCTCGGCGGGGTCCATCCACAGCTGGTCGCCGTAGCGCTTCACCACGGCGGGCTGGCGCACGGCGATGTGCGTGGCGGCCAATGCACTCTTGGCGGCCGTGGGCCGCGCGCGGTAGGGGTTGAACCAGGCGTGCAGTTCCAGGCCGCGGCGGTGCGCTTCCTGCACCCAGAAGGCCAGTGGGTCCCAGGGGGTCTCGCCAGCGCCCCAAGGCGCCTTGCCCTGCTCGCCACTCAGCCACTCGGCCCAGGGCTCCAGCGTGGACGGGTAGATGGCGTCGCCCGC
>JAEUPH010000295.1 GCA_016790395.1 Rubrivivax sp.
CTGCGAGCCCAGCTTGCCGTGGTAGACCACCTTGGCCAGCGCCGGCACGCGCGATTCGAGCGTGCGCTTGCGGTCCTGGTCGAAGAAGAACTTGGCATCGGCCAGGCGCGGCCGCACCACGCGCTGGTTGCCTTCGATCACGCGGCTGGGGTCGGCCGGCCGGATGTTGCTGACCACCAGGAAGTGCTGCGTCAGCCGGCCTTGCGCGTCCAGCAGCGGGAAGTACTTCTGGTTGGCCTTCATCGTCAGGATCAGGCACTCGCTGGGTACTTCCAGAAACTGCGGGTCGAAGGCGCAGGTCAGCACGTTGGGCCGCTCGACCAGGCCGGTCACCTCGTCGAGCAGCGCCTCGTCCTCGATGGGCCGCAGGCCCAGCGCGTCGGCCGCCGCCTGCAGCTGGCGCACGATCTCGGCGCGGCGCTCGGCAAAGGCGGCGATCACCGCGCCTTCATCCAGTAGCTGCGCGGCATAGCTGTCGGCATGGCGCAGCGCGATCTGCGGCACCAGCGCCTCGAAGCGGTGGCCGTGCGTCAGGCGGCTGGCGCTCAGGCCCAGCGCCTGCACCGGCACCACCGCATCGCCATGCAGCGCCACCAGGCCGTGGGCCGGGCGCACGAAATGCACGTTGTGCCAGCCGTCGGCCAGCTGGTAGCTCATCACCTTGGGGATCGGCAGCTTGGCCAGCGTGTCGTCGATGGCGTTCTGGAGACCGACCTGCAAGGACGACCCCTTGGCCAAAGTGCTCACGAAGATCGCTTCCGCCTTGCCGTCACTCTGCACGAACAGCGAGTCAGGTCCCTCGACACCGTTTGGCCAGGCGTCGGCCAGCGATTCCCTGCCCAGCTTGGCCAGGTTCTTACGCAGTGCGGCCGTAGCCTTGCCGTCCGCCCCGAAGCCGACCGTCACCGGCATCAGCTTCCGCGTCAGCTGCTGATCGGGCGCCTGGGCCGCCACGTTGGCGATGTGCACCGCCAGCCGCCGCGGCGTGGCATAGCCGGTGACGACCGCATCGGCCGCAGCCAGGCCCTGCGCCTTCAGGCTGTCGGACAGCAGCGTGGCAAAGGCCTCGCCCAGCTTCTTCAGCGCCTTGGGCGGCAGCTCCTCGATGAAGAGTTCGACGAGCAGGTTGTTCTTGTCCATGGTGCTCAGGCCGCCTTCTTCGCCAGCTGGGCGCTGACCTCGTCGGCCCACTCGCGCGGCGCCATCGGGAAGCCCAGCCGCGCGCGGCTGTCCACGTAGGCCTGGGCGACGGCGCGCGCCAGGTTGCGGATGCGGCCGATGTAGGCGGCGCGTTCGGTGACGCTGATCGCGCCGCGCGCGTCCAGCAGGTTGAAGGTGTGCGCCGCCTTCAGCAGCTGCTCGTAGGCCGGCAGTGCCAGCTGCTGTTCCATCAGGTGCTTGCTTTGCCGCTCGTGCGCACCGAAGGCCTGCAGCAGGAAGTCGACGTCGCTGTGCTCGAAGTTGTAGGCGCTCTGCTCCACCTCGTTCTGGTGGTAGACGTCGCGGTAGGTGATGCCCTCGGCCCACTTCAGGTCGAACAGGCTTTCCACGCCCTGGATGTACATCGCCAGCCGTTCCAGGCCGTAGGTGATCTCGCCGGTGATCGGCCGGCAGTCGATGCCGCCCACCTGCTGGAAGTAGGTGAACTGGGTGACTTCCATGCCGTTGAGCCAGACCTCCCAGCCCAGGCCCCAGGCGCCCAGCGTGGGGTTCTCCCAGTCGTCCTCGACGAAGCGCACGTCGTTGCTCTTCAGGTCGAAGCCCAGCGCCTCCAGGCTGCCCAGGTACAGCTCCAGGATGTTGGCCGGCGCCGGCTTCAGCACCACCTGGTACTGGTAGTAGTGCTGCAGGCGGTTGGGGTTGTCGCCGTAGCGTCCGTCCTTGGGGCGGCGGCTGGGCTGCACGTAGGCGGCCTTCCAGGGTTCGGGACCCAGGGCGCGCAGGAAGGTGGCGGTGTGGCTCGTACCGGCACCCACTTCCATGTCGTAGGGCTGCAGCAAGGCGCAACCCTGCGCGTCCCAGTAGGACTGCAGTTTCAGGATGATCTGCTGGAAGGTGAGCATGGACGCGCGCCGGGCCGGGGAAAACCCCTGAGTTTACGGGCCCGCACCGGGCTGCTGTGCGCTCAGCCGCCGCTGTAGGCCGCCAGGCGCCGCGCGTCGAGGATGCGGATGTTGCGCTTGTCGATCTCGATCAGCCCGGCGTCTTCCAGTTCGTGCAGCAGGCGCGAGAAGTACTCGGGCGTGATGGACAGCCGCGAGGCCACCGTCGCCTTGCTCACCGGCAGCGTGACGGTCAGCGCGCCGCCCTGGTCGTCCTGGTGGTCGTTCAGCAGATAGCCGATGACGCGCTGCGCGCCGCTGCGCAGCGCATAGCCCTGCACGTCGCTCACCAGGCCGTGCAGCCGGCGCGACAGGCCGGCCAGCATGCGCAGCGCCAGGCGGCTGTCGCGTTCCAGCTCGTCCAGGATGGGCTGGCGCTGCACTTCCAGCAAGGCCGTGTCGGCCAGCGCCTGCGCGTTCACCATGCAGGGCTTGCCCAGGAACATCAGCGCCTCGGCGAAGCTCTGACCGGGGCCGACGATCTCGATCACCTTTTCCTGGCCGCTGGGGGAGATGGCGAACAGCTTCACCTGCCCCATCAGCGTGACGAAGAAGGCTTCGCAGGGGTCGCCGGTGCGGAAGAGGGTCTCGCCGCGCTCCAGGCGGCGCAGCCGGCAGCCCAGCGCCAGACGCTCCAGGGCGGCGGGCTCGATGTCGCTGAACAGGGCCAGGCGCGCCAGGAAGCGGGGAATGTCGAAGCTGCTCGTGTCCAGCATGGGGCGGCAGTGTTCCCACCTGCCGCGAGCATGGCTTTGATGCGGCTCAAGCCGTCAGTTGCGCATACAGGCCCGCCAGGCGCTGAGGCAGGTCTTCGGGCCGGCGCACCCAGGCCCAGCCCTTGCTGCCGAAGAGCTGCGGCAGCACCTCGGGTGCCTGCTCGTCGATGCTGATGGCAAAGGGCAGCAACCCGGCGCGGCGCGCTGCCAGCACGGCCTGCTTCGTGTCTTCCTGGCCCAGCCGGCCGTCGTAACCGTCCAGGTCGTGCGGCTTGCCGTCGGTGAGCAGCAGCAAGAGACGCTGGCGTTCGGGGCGCTCGGACAGGCGCCGCGTGGCCGCCCGCAGCGCGGCGCCCATGCGCGTGTAGTAGCCGGGCTTCAGCGCGGCCAGGCGCTGGCGCGTGCCGTCGTTCCAGCGTTCGTCGAAGCCCTTGAGTTCGTGCAACCGCAGTTGCCGGCGCACGCTGGAGAAGCCCAGCACCGAGAAGGCATCGCCGCTGCCGGCCAGGGCCTCGCCGAAGACGTAGAGCGCGTCCCGGATGACGTCGATCACGCGCTGCGTGTCGTTGGCGTGCGCGTCGGTGGACAGCGATAGGTCGGCCAGCAGCAGCGTGGCCAGCTCGTGCGTGCTGCGCTCGCGGCGCTGATAGACGGCAGCCTTGCCCGAGGGCTGGCCGCGGTGGCGCACCAGCGCGTCCAGGTCCAGGTCCTCGCCATCGGGCAGGCCGCGCTGCCAGCGCGGTGCGGCGCGCTGCACTTCCAGCCGGCGGCGTATGCGCGCAGCCTGCGCGCGCAGCGCCGGTGGGGGCACCCAGGGCAGCCCCGCATCGGGGCGGGCACGGTAGGTCTGGGCCGCCACGCGCCCGGGCTGCAGGCACTGCCGCCGCGGGTCCCATTCGGGGAAGCGTTCGCCGGGGCCCACGGGCAGGTCGTCGGCGGCGGCGCTGGGCAGGTCGAGGTCGAAGCGCACGCGCGCGGCCACCGAGCCTTCGGCGCGCTGCAGGCTCAGCGTCTCGATCTCCTCGGCGGCCACGGCCGCGTCGTCGTCGGGTTCGTCGTCCTGGCCGCGGTCGATGTGGAAGGCATCGGCGAAGGTCTTCAGCGACTCGCCCTTGGGTGCCAGCAGCAGCGGCGCGCGCGCCTCGCCCTGCGCCTGTTCGCGCGCGCGGCGGCGCTGTGCAGCCGTCGCTCGGCCGGGCGGGCGCGGGGCGGAGGGCGCAGCGTCGCTGCCCGCGCGCACCGCGGCCGTGGCCACCGGCAGCAGCCAGCTCCACACCGGGGCGTGCTCGCGCGGTGACGCGCCCTGCAGCGCGTGCAGGTCCTGCCGTTCGAGGTCGGCCGCGATGAGCCGCCGCGCGCGCGGCGCCAGGCCGGGGAAGCGCTCCATCGTCAGCGCCATGGCCTGCAGGTTGCCGGCGGCCCAGGCCTGGCGCAGGTCGAAGCCGCCGGCCAGCGCGGCCCACCACAGGTAGAGCGAGCGGTTCAGCGCCGCGTCGTCGAACAGTGCCACGCGCGCCGGCAGCGCCAGCACCTCGGCATCCAGCTGCGGCAGCGGCAGCCGGCGCCCGGCGCCGGCCACGCGCTGCCAGAAGCTGCGTGGCCCGCCCACGGCAACCGGCGCCGCCACGGCCACGCGCTGCGTCGCGCCGGCCGCGTGCAGCAGCAGCTGCACCGGGCGCATCACGTCGGCCAGCTGCACCGCCGCGGCAGGGAAACCGCCGGCGGCACGCTGCGTCACCCAGCGGTCCCAGTGCGCGCCGACCCACTCTTCCACGTCTCAGTCCTTCCGGCGTTGGCGCAGTGTTTCGCGCAGCGCGTCCACGCCCACGGTCCACTGCAGGTTGGGCTTGCGCTGCGCCACGGCGAGCGACTGCTCGCACTGGTCCAGGCATTGGCCGCACTGCACGCAGCTGAACATCAGCCGCTTGATCTGGCGCGGCCGCAGCCGCATCGGGCAGGCCGTCTCGCAGGCGTCGCCCTGCGGCGACGTGGCGGTGGCGCAGCCGCGGCAGTCGCTGGCGCGCTGGCGGTCGAAGGAGACGACCAGCGCACGTGGGTGGGCCATCCAGGCCAGGCTCTGGAAGAAGCCCACGGCACAGCCGAAGCGGCAGAACAGATGCCGCGCGAAGGCGAACTCCAGCGTGAACACCAGCGTGGCGATGGCCAGGAAGCGCGCCTGGTTGGGCGTGGACCTGCCGTGCAGCAACCCACCCCACACCTCCGCTGGCGGCAGCAGGTAGCTCAGCAGCGTGACGGCCCAGGTGAAGCCCAGCAGCGCGCAGGCCAGCGCGAACAGCGGCCACCAGCGCCGCTGCGGCCTGCGGCCGGGGCGCGGCGTGGCCTGGCGGTCCCACAGGCTGAACTTGCCCGTGGCGCGGTGCAGCAGGTCGTTGAGCTGCTCCACCATCGAGAAATGCGGGCACAGCCAGCCGCAGTACAGGCGCCCCCAGCGGTACGCCACCGCCAGGAAGCCGACCACCAGCAACAGCGCCGGCACGATGCCGCGCAGAAGGATCGACAGCGCCACCTCGTTGGCCGTGAGTTCGCCACGCTGGAAGGCGGCGATGCCCAGCGTCCAGCGCTGGCCCAGCACCCACAGTTGGGCTTCGTGGAGGTCGAAGCGCAGCAGGTCCAGCGCCGGCGCCAGCAGAAAGAGGACGAAGAAGCCGGCCTGGAGGGCGCGGCGCCGGCGTTGCAGGGCGAGGCCGGCAGCCGGCGTCTCAAGCGGCAGGGCCGAGCACGGCATCCTGCACCTCGATCAAGGCCGCCAGCGTGGTCACGTCGTCGGTCAATGCCTCGCAGACAGCCGCTCGACCGGCCTGCGCCAGCGGCATGCCACCGGCCTGCAGCCGCGCGGCCATCACCAGCAGCCGCGTGCTGGCGGTCTCTTCCAGGTCGTGCTCGGTGAGCCGCCGCAGCGCCTGCGCCAGCCGCACCAGCTGCGCCGCCACGGCGGCCGTGCAGCCGCTCTCGGCCTGCACGATGCGCTGCTCCAGCACGGGATCGGGGTAGGCCAGGGTCAGCGCCACGAAGCGCTGCCGCGTGCTGGGCTTCAGGCCCTTCAGCAGGTTCTGGTAGCCCGGGTTGTAGCTCACCACCAGCATGAAGCCGGGCGCGGCGGGGATGATTTCGCCGGTGCGCTCCAGCGGCAGCACGCGGCGGTCGTCGGCCAGCGGGTGCAGCACGACGGTGATGTCCTTGCGCGCCTCCACCACCTCGTCGAGGTAGAAGATGGCGCCTTCGCGCACGGCACGCGTGAGCGGGCCGTCGCACCAGCGCGTGTCGCCGCCTTCGATGAGGTGGCGGCCGGTGAGGTCGGCCGCACCCAGGTCGTCGTGGCCGCTCACGGTGATGAGCGGCCGTCCCAGCCGCGCCGCCATGTGCTCCACCAGCCGCGTCTTGCCGCAGCCGGTGGGGCCCTTCAGCAACAGCGGCAGCCGCGCCGCGTGGGCCTGCGCGAAGAGCTCGCACTCCTGCGCCTGCGGCAGGTAGGCCGCCGGCTCGCGCAGCCAGCGCACGGTGCTCATGTCCACGGTACGCTCCTCAGGCCGCGCGCAGCTGCGCCGTGGTGACTGGCCCGGCCTCGTCGGCCGCCGGGCCGACGAAGAAGCTGCACAGGTAGGTGATCAGCCCGGCCAGGAAGCCGACGCCACCGCCCACGCGCACCCAGTAGAAGAAGCGCAGCTGGTCCTGCGTCTGCATGAAGGGCATCGCGCCCTCGGTGGGCATGCGCTGCAGCCACACCTGCAGGATGCCGGCACCGGTGAGCGCCAGCACCATCACGCCCATGCCCAGCGTCATGGCCCAGAAGCTCCACATCTCCACCGTCTGTGCGCGGCGTGCGTTCGCCTCGCGGCCGCGCAGCAGCGGCATGGCGTAGCTGATCATCGCGATCACCACCATCACGTAGGCGCCGTAGAAGGCCAGGTGGCCGTGCGCCGCGGTGATCTGGCTGCCGTGGGTGTAGTAGTTCACCGGGCTCAGCGTGTGGATGAAGCCCCACAGGCCGGCGCCCAGGAAGCCCATCACCGCGCAGCCCACCGTCCACAGCACCGCCGCCTGGTTGGGGTGTTCGCGCTTGCGCCGCTGCACCATGTTGAAGGCGAACAGCGTCATCATGAAGAAGGGGATCGGCTCCAGCGCGCTGAAGATGCTGCCCACCCAGCTCCAGTAGCCCGGCAGGCCGATGAAGTAGAAGTGGTGGCCGGTGCCCAGGATGCCCGTCACCAGCGCGAAGGTGATGATCAGGTACAGCCACTTGTCGATGACCTCGCGGTCCACGCCGGTGGTCTTCACCAGCAGGAAGGCCAGCAGCGCGCCCAGGATCAGCTCCCAGGTGCCCTCCACCCACAGGTGGACGACGAACCACCAGTACATCTTGTCGCGCACCAGGTTGCTGGGGTTGACGAAGCTGAACAGGAACATCAGTGCCAGGCCCCACAGGCCCATCAGCAGCACGAGGCTGATCGCCGTCTTGCGGCCCTTCAGCACCGTCATGCTGATGTTGAAGAGGAAGCCCAGGGCGACCACGACGATGCCCAGCTTGGTGGGCAGCGGCTGCTCCAGGAACTCTCGACCCATGGTGGCCAGGATGTCGTTGCCGGTGGCCGCGGCCAGCGTGGCGTAGGGCACCAGCAGGTAGCCGAGGATGGTCAGCGCGCCGGCCCCCAGGAAGACCCAGAACAGGATCTTCGCCAGCAACGGGCTGTGCAGCTCGGTCTCGGCCTCCTCGGGAATGAGGTAGTAGGCACTGCCCATGAAACCCATCAGCAGCCACACGATGAGCAGGTTGGTGTGCACCATGCGGGCGATGTTGAAGGGGATGGCGGGGAACAGCAGGTCGCCGATCAGGTACTGCAGCCCGAGCGCGATGCCGAACACGATCTGGCCCAGGAACAGGCCCAGCGCGCCGATGAAGTACAGCCGGGACACCGACTGCGACTTGAACTTGATGAGGGTGGAGGTGGTCATGGTCGTGTCGCCTCAGCCTTCGGGGTTGGGAGGCCACTTCTCGGTGTCGATGCGGCTCGTCCACTTGAGGAACTGCACCAGGTCGTCGAGTTGCTGGTCGTTGAGATGGAACTGCGGCATCTGCCGGCGGCCCGGGGCCTGCGTGGGCTGGGCCCGGATCCAGGCCTTCAGGTACTCGCTGCCGCCGTTGTCGCCGCCGCGGCGGGTGTAGACGTTGCCCAGCTCGGGCGCGAAGTAGGCGCCTTCGCCCAGCAGCGTGTGGCAGCCGATGCAGTTGCGCGTTTCCCAGATGTGCTTGCCGCGCGCCACGGCCGGCGTGAGCTCGGCGACGTTGCTGCGCTTGGGAATTCGTTGTTCGGTGTGCAGGATCAGCGCGGCGAACAGCAGCACGAAGAAGGCCGTGCCGCCGTAGAAGATGTTGCGCGCCGTCTGGCTGGTGAAGCCTCGGCTCATGGAAGTCTCCGTGTGGGTTCGGGAAGCAGGAACTCAGTGGCCGCCGCTGCAGCCGCAGCCGCCACCGCCACCGCAGCCACCGGTGGGCGCGATGGCCACGCCTTCGGCGGTGCGCGCGATGCGCACCTGCCAACGTGCCGGGCCGGCTTCGAGGTACTGCCACGTGAACTGCCCTGGGCGTGAGCGGTGGAACTGGTGGTACAGCGGCACCGGGTCGTGGTCGTTGACGATCTCGAAGGCGCTGCCGACGGCCAGATCGTCGAAGGTGCCGAAGATCAGCGGGTGGCGCTCTTGCGGCGGGAGGGCGCGGACGTCGATCGCGACGGCGGTGGGGGCGAGGGTGCTCATGGCAGTTCCTGTTCGGTGTTGCGATGGCTCGGAAGACTAGGCAGCCCCGCTGGGCGCCGCCTTGAACCGGTTCAATTCCGCGGGCGCTCCCCACGCGCCTTGACCTTCGTCAATTGCGAACAATTCGCATTGCGATTAGAGTCACTGCACCGCCTTCCCCTGCGGTGCACACCTCGGTGGCGCCGATGAAATTGCCCCCCTCCCTCAGCCTGAACGACCTGCCGGCCGGCAGCCGAGCCGTGGTCAGGCGTGTGCACGCCGGCGCCACGGAGGCCGATGCCGCGCTGCTGCGCCGCCTCACCGAGATCGGCTTCGTCGACGGCGAGCCGGTGCGCCTGCTCCGGCGCGGCCCGGGTGGCCGCGAGCCGCTGGCGGTGCAGATCGGCGACACGATGTTCGCGCTGCGCTCTGTGGAAGCGCGCTGCATCCAGGTCGAGCACATCGATGTCTGAACTGGCCCTGCACCGCCTGACGGTGGCCCTGGTGGGCAACCCGAACTGCGGCAAGACCGCCCTCTTCAATCGCCTGACCGGCGCGCGCCAGAAGGTGGCCAACTACGCCGGCGTGACGGTCGAACGCAAGATCGGCATCGCCCGGCTCGACGGCGGCGCCACGGTGGCCGTGATCGACCTGCCCGGCACCTACAGCCTGGCGCCCGCCACGCCCGACGAGCAGGTGACGCTGGACGTGCTGCGCGGCCAGCGTGCCGGCGAAGCGCGGCCCGACTTCGTGGTGGCCGTGCTGGACGCCACCAACCTGCGCATGGGCCTGCGCCTGGTGCTGGAACTGCGCGACGAACTCGGCCGCCGTGGCCACCCCATGCTGGTGGCACTGAACATGGCCGATGCGGCACGCGCGCAGGGCCTGGTCATCGACACCACGAAGCTGGCGCAGGAACTGGGCTGCCAGGTCGTCGAGACCGTGGCGGTGAAGGGCGACGGCCATGCGTCACTGCGGGCCGCGCTCGCTTCCCGCGCCACCCACCCGCCCGAGCCCGTGGCCGCCGAGATGTTCGCCCACCCGGCGGCCGACGCTCGCCACGACACCGCCGCGCTGCAGGCCGAGGTGCGCCGCATCCTGGCCACCTGCGTCTCGCAGCCGGCCGGCCGCGGGCGATTCCAGCACGGCATCGACGCCGTCGTCATGCACCCGGTCTGGGGCCTGGTGCTGCTGGCGCTGCTGATGTTCCTGATGTTCCAGGCCGTCTTCGCCTGGGCGGCCTGGCCCATGGAGGCCATCAAGTCGGGCATCGGTGCCCTGGGCGACGTGGTCTCGGCGAACATGGCCGACGGCCCGCTGCGCAGCCTGATCGTCGACGGCATGCTGGCCGGCGCCGGCAGCGTGCTCGTGTTCCTGCCGCAGATCCTGATCCTCTTCGCCTTCATCCTCGTGCTGGAAGACAGCGGCTACCTGCCGCGTGCCGCCTTCCTGCTGGACACCCTGATGGGCAAGGTGGGCCTGTCGGGCCGCGCCTTCATCCCGCTGCTCAGCAGCTTTGCCTGCGCCGTGCCGGGCATCATGGCCACGCGCACCATCGTGCAACCCCGCGACCGCCTGGCCACCATCATGCTGGCGCCGCTGATGACGTGCTCGGCGCGGCTGCCGGTGTATGCGCTGCTGATCGGCGCCTTCGTGCCCTCGCGTGCCGTGGGACCCTTCAACCTGCGCGGGCTGTCGCTGTTCGGCCTGTACGTGGCCGGCGTGGTGTCGGCCATGGCCGTGGGCTGGCTGATCAAGCGGCTGTGGCTGAAGAACAGTTATCAGCCGCTGATGCTGGAACTGCCGCCCTACCGGCTGCCCAGCGGGCCCGGCCTGGCCCTCGGGCTGCTGGAGCGCGCGAAGATCTTCCTGCGCCGCGTGGGCGGCATCATCTTCGCGCTGATGGTGGTGCTGTGGTTCCTGTCCAGCTGGCCGGGCCCGCCCGAGGGGGCCACGGGGCCGGCCGTGCAGTACAGCATCGCGGGCCAGATCGGCCACGCCCTGCAGTTCGTCTTCGCGCCCATCGGCTTCAACTGGCAGATCTCGGTGGCGCTGGTGCCCGGCATGGCCGCGCGCGAGGTGGCCGTGGGCGCCTTGGGGACGGTCTACGCGCTTTCGGCGGCGGGCGACTCGGTGGCCGAAAACCTGGTGCCCGTCATCGCGCAGGGCTGGCCGCTGGCCACGGCTTACTCGCTCATTGCCTGGTACGTGTTCGCGCCGCAGTGCCTGTCCACGCTGGCAGTGGTCAGGCGCGAGACCAATTCCTGGCGCTACCCGGCGCTGATGGCCGGCTACATGTTCGCGCTGGCCTACCTGGCGGCCTTCGTCACCTACCGCGTCACGCTGGCGCTGGGCGGGGGCTGAACATGCTGCAGAACCTCGCCGTCGGGCTGATCGTGGGCACCTGCAGCGCCTACGCGGCCTGGGCCCTGATGCCCATGGCGCTGCGCCAGCGTCTGACGGCGCGCTGGGGCCTGAAAGCCCGGGGGACGTCGGGCTGCGGAGGCTGCAGCGGCTGCGCGCCGGCCCGGCCGGCGGCCGCGCAGCCCATCCACATCCTCAGGCGCCCGCCTTCGGCCTGAAGCGCCAGCGCAGCACCAGCACGGCCAGCGCCAGCCCGCACAGCGGCCACAGGCCCAGCCGCGCCGCCCACCAGGCGAAGGGCGTCACGCCCGCGCGGCCCTGCACCACCGCTTCCAGCATGCCGCGCTGGTGCGGCGGCAGCTGCGCGGTGACGACGCCGCGGTGGTCCACCACGGCGGTGGCGCCGGTGTTCGTGGCGCGCAGCATCGGCAGCTGGAACTCCAGCGTGCGCAGGCGCGAGATGTTCAGGTGCTGAGGGATGGCCGCGCTGTCGCCGAACCAGCCGATGTTGCTGAGATTGGCGAAGACCGTGGGCGCAGTGGCCGCGTCGGCGAAGCGTGCCGCGAGCTCTTCGCCGAACAGGTCCTCATAGCAGATGTTGGGCGCGATGCGCTGGCCCAGGGCGGCGAAGGAAGGCGGGTTCGGGACGCCGCGCGCGAAGTCGCCCAATGGGATGCCCATCGCTGCCGTGAACCAGCGAAAGCCCGGCGGGATGAACTCGCCGAAGGGCACGAGGTGGCGCTTGTCGTAGCGGTAGACCTCGCGGCCGGCCAGGCCCGCCACTGAGTTGGTGTAGCCGGCCTGGAAGTCGCCCAGCGGCAGGCCCACCAGCACGGCGCGGCCCGGCCGGGCAGCGTCCTCGCGCAGGGCCTGCCAGTAGCCGGGCGCGAAGTCGTCCAGCTGCGCAGGCAGCAGCGGCACGGCGGTCTCGGGCGCGATGGCCAGGCCCGGCGCGGCCTGCCGCAGCGCGGCGGCCACCCAGGCCAGCACCTCGGGCATGCGCTCGGCGGAGAACTTCTCGTCCTGGCGCACGGCGGTCTGCAGCAGCGTCACGCGCAGCTCGCCAGCCGGCTGCGTGAAGCGGGCCGGCACCAGCGACGCGACCACGACGACGGCCAGCGCCCCCGCCGCCGGCCGCCATTCGCGCTGCCGCAGGAGCTTCACGCCGGCGGCAGCGACCAGCGCGCCCAGCGCCCCGATGCCGTACACACCCACCCACGGCGCCAGTGCCACCAGGGGCGAATCGACCTGCGCATAGCCACTGGCCACCCAGGGGAAGCCGGTGAAGAGCACGCCACGGGCCAGTTCGGCCAGCAGCCACAGGGCGGCCAAGACCAGCGGGTCGAGCGCATCACCGCGGCGCAGCTTGGCGTAGGCCCAGCCCGCCGCCGCCAGGTACAGCGAGAGGAAGCCCGACAGCGCGAACACGGCCGCCGCCGCCAGCACGGCCGGCAGGTGGCCGTAGACGTACATGCTGATGAAGAGCCACCAGGTGCCGGCGCACAGCCAGCCGGTGCCGTAGCACCAGCCCAGGCCCGCCGCCTGGCGCGGCGTGGCGCGGTCCAGCCGCCACACCAGCCAGGCCAGGGTGGCCAGCGGCAGGGGCCAGGCCGCCGTGTGCACGAAAGCCAGCGTCTGCAGCGCGCCCAGGGCCGCCGCCAGCGCGCGTTCCGGCCACGCGCCCAGGGTGGCCTTCAATCGACGTCGCCGCCTTCGCTGCCGGCTTCGGAAGGCGGCACGCGCGAGACGCGGAACCAGCGCACCGCGCCGCCGCGCGTGAGCATCACCGTGAAGCGCAGGCCGCCCACGGCCACGGCCTCGGCGCGGCGCGGCACGCGGCCGAGCTCCTGCGCGACGAGACCGCCGATGGTGTCGAACTCGCCCTCGGGCAGCTGCGTGCCGAAGGCTTCGTTGACGGAGGCGATGGCCACGTCGCCCGCCACGCGGTGCGTGCCGTCGGCCAGCGTGTAGATGCCGTTGTCGGTGCCGGCCTCGTCGAACTCATCCTCGATCTCGCCGACGATCTCTTCCAGCACGTCCTCGATGGTGATGAGCCCGGCGGTGTTGCCGAACTCGTCGATGACGATGGCCAGGTGGTTGCGGTTGCTGCGGAAGTCGCGCAGCAGCTCGTTCAGACGCTTGCTCTCGGGCACGAAGACCGCCGGCCGCAGCAGCGTGCGCAGGTTCAGCTCGGGCGCGCGCTGCAGCTTGAGCAGGTCCTTGGCCATCAGGATGCCGATGACGTTGTCGCGCTCGCCGTCGTAGACCGGGAAGCGCGAGTGCGCGGTGTCGATGACGATGGCCAGCAGCTCGTCGTAGTCGGCATGGATGTCCAGCAGGTCCATGCGCGGTGCCGGCACCATCACGTCGCCGGCGCTCATGTCGGCCATGCGCAGCACGCCTTCGAGCATGAGCCGCGACTCGGGCTCGATCAGCTCGCGGCTCTCGGCATCGGAGAACAGCCGCAGGAGTTCGTCCTTGCTGTCCGGTCCGGGCGAGATGAACTCGACCAGGCGTTCGAAGAAAGTGCGCTTGTCTGCCGTGGCCGCGGGGCCGCGCGCAGCGCGTGTAGGAGCCGGGTCGGACACTGGGACAGGTGCCGGCAGTGGAGAAGGCGCGAAGAATAACCGAGCCGAATGACACGTCCCGGGCGCAGGGCGACAATGCGCCCCCTTTGGCAGTTTCCCGAGCTCCTGTGCCCACCTCCCCGCTGGCCGGTCTGGCCTCCCTGCGCGCGCCCATCGCCGCGATGGCCGCCGTCATCGTGCTGTCCAACGTGCTGGTGCAGCACCCCATCAACGACTGGCTGACCTGGGGCGCCTTCAGCTACCCGCTGGTCTTCCTCGTCAGCGACCTCACCAACCGCGCCCTGGGCCCGGTGGCGGCGCGCCGCGTCGCCTGGGCCGGGTTCGTGGTGGCGCTGGCGGTGTCGCTGGCGCTGGCGCCCTGGCGCATCGCGGTGGCCTCGGCGGCGGCCTTCCTGTTCTCGCAGCTGATGGACGTGCTGGTCTTCAACCGCTGGCGCCGCCAGAGCTGGTGGAAGGCCCCGCTGATCGGCAACCTCGTGGCCAGCGTGGTCGACACCGCCGTCTTCTTCTTCCTCGCCTTCGCCGGCAGCGGCGAGGCGAACTGGCTGCAGCTGGCCGCCGGCGACCTGGCCGTCAAGGCCGCCATGGCCACGCTGCTGCTGGCCCCTTACCGCGCCCTGCTGCCGCGATTGCAAACCTGGGCCGCGCCCTCATCCTCTACAGCTTGACCTTCCAGGACCCACGACGATGACGACCCCCGGCCTCATTCCCGCCACCATCCTCACCGGCTTCCTCGGCTCGGGCAAGACGACGCTGCTCAAGCGCGTGCTGACCGAGGCCCACGGCCAGAAGATCGCCGTCATCGAGAACGAGTTCGGCGAGGAGAACATCGACAACGAGATCCTCGTGGCCGACAGCAACGAGCAGATCATCCAGATGAACAACGGCTGCGTCTGCTGCACCATCCGCGAAGACCTGCGCAGCACGCTGGCCGACCTCGCCGACAAGCGCCGCAAGGGCGAGATCCAGTTCGACCGCGTGGTGATCGAGACCACCGGCCTGGCCGACCCCGGCCCCGTCGCCCAGACCTTCTTCATGGACGACGAGATCGCCGAGACCTACCTGCTGGACAGCGTGCTCACGCTGGTGGACGCCAAGCACGGTGACCAGCAGCTCGACACGCGCCAGGAAGCACGCCGGCAGATCGGCTTCGCCGACCAGATCTTCATCAGCAAGTCCGACCTCGTGCCCGAGACCGAGACGTCAGCGCTGAGCCACCGCATCAAGCACATGAACCCGCGTGCGCCGCAGCGCAAGGTGCACTTTGGCGAGGTGCCCATCGCCGAGGTCTTCGATCTCAAGGGCTTCAACCTCAATGCCAAGCTGGAGATCGACCCCGAGTTCCTGAATGCCGACGCGCACGGGCACGATCATCACGACCACGATCACCACGACCACGAGCACGGTGAACACTGCGACCACCCGCACCACCACGCCCACGACGACGACGTGAAGAGCTTCGTCTTCCGCAGCAAGAAGGCCTTCAACCCGGCCAAGCTGGAGGATTTCCTCGGCGCCATCGTCCAGGTCTACGGCCCCAAGCTGCTGCGCTACAAGGGCGTGCTGTTCATGAAGGGCAGCGATCGCAAGGTGGTGTTCCAGGGCGTGCACCAGCTCATGGGCAGCGACCTGGGCCCGAAGTGGGCGCCCGGCGAGGAGAAGGGCAGCAAGATGGTCTTCATCGGCATCGACCTGCCCAAGGAAGTGCTGCTTCAGGGGCTGGAACAGTGCCTCGTGTGAGGGTTTGCGACAGCCCCCCGGATGCCCCGCTTGCTGCCGCCGGGGCGTGGCTACAATCCGCGCGCCTTCAAGGGCCCCCGGGCGCTTGCAGGCCCCCCGCACGTGGCGGGGGAGGCTCGACAGCCCCGCCCGAACCGGCAGCACAAGACAGGTGAGGAGGTACCCGTGAGCAAGCCAACGGCCAAGACCGCGGCCGCCAGCAAGACCAAGGCCCCGGCCCCGACCGCCGCCAAGACGGCCAAGGCGGCCCCTGCGCCCAAGCCGGCGCCTGCTCCTGCCACCGCGCCCAAGCCTGCCGCCAAGGCAGCGACCAAGACTCCCGCCAAGCCCGCTGCTCCCACCCCACCACCCGCCCCGGCACCGGCGGCCGTGCAGAACCGATTCACCGACCGCTTCGCGCCCGCCGCGCCCGCTTCCCGACCCATGACCGAAACGGCCGATATCCCGAAGTCCACCCGCAAGATCGACCCGAAGCTCGCCAACGCCTGGAAGACCAAGCCCGGCCGCGAACTGAGCGTCGAGGAGCTCCTGGCCATGCCGGACTCCGAGTACATGAACGACAAGCAGATCGACTTCTTCCGAGCCCAGTTGCAGAAGCAGAAGGACGACCTGCTGTCCAACGCCGGCGAAACCACGGAGCACCTGCGCGAAGACACCTCCATCGTGCCCGACCCGGCCGACCGTGCCACCATCGAGGAAGAGCACGCGCTGGAGTTGCGCACGCGCGACCGCGAGCGCAAGCTGCTGAAGAAGATCGCGCAATCGCTGGGCCGCCTGGAGAGCGGCGACTACGGCTACTGTGACGAAACCGGTGAACCGATCGGCCTGCAGCGCCTGCTGGCGCGTCCGACCGCCACCTTGTCCCTGGAAGCCCAGCAGCGCCGCGAGCTGAAACAGAAGATGTTCGGCGACTGAGCGTCGCGCCGGCTCGGCCCGCTGCGAAGTACGCACGCGGCAAGGGCGCTGCACGCGGGTTACCATCCGCCTTCCCATGGCCGAGAACGAGAGCTTCTTCCGAAAGGTGGTCCGGTTCGTCGCGAACCCGGCCACCGACTGGACGGACCTCAATTCGCGTCAGGACGACAACCGCGAGCTCGAGGTCGAGAAGTCCGAGCTGAAGGCGATGATCGAGCGCAAGCGGCGAAACGACTTCGTCCGCAAGCGCGAATTCGACATGCTGCGCCGTGTGCGGCGCGAAGGCCTGTCGCCCGAACAGCTGGCCGCGCTCGGCACTTCGTCGCGGCTGGACGATTCCGAAGCACGCCTCACCGAGGCCGCCAACCAGCGGCCTGACGGTGTGAAGGCCAAGATCGACGAGATCGAGCAGCAGATGGTAGGCGACGGCTTCGTGAACTCGACGCGCAGCCGCCCCGCCAGCCTGTCGCCGCCCTCGGGCACGCGCGAGCCGCCCGTGCTGACGCGCGAGGCCTTCGCGCCCGAAGCGCCGCTGCGCGGCGGTGTGCTCGAAGGCGGCCCCCTGCCGCCACCGCCCCCGGTTCGCCTGCCGCCCGCCGCCGCGCCGGCCCCGGTGCAGATGGGCGGCGGGCTCCCGCCGCTGGCGCCGCTGTCTGCGGTGTCGTTCAGCGCCCCGGCAGCGCCCAGCCCGCAAGCGCCCGAGCCGTCCCAGCCGGCCGGCATGAGCGTCTCCGGCGCGCCCAGCGAGTTCAGCAACCCGTTCGCCGTGGAAGTGAGCGAGGTTCAGCACGACCCCGAACTGGACGAGGCCGTGATCGCCTTCGCCAACGCCGACTTCGCGCAGTGCGAGGAAGCCCTGCAGCGCATCACCGGCCCGACCGGCACGCGGGGCCAGCATGCCGAGACCTGGCTGGTGCTGTTCGACCTGTACCGCGCCACCGGCCAGCAGCAGCGCTTCGAGAGCCTGGCGGTGGACTACGCCCAGCAGTTCGGCTGGTCGGCGCCGCAGTGGTACTCGCTGCCCAAGCTGGTGGCCGAAGCGCAAGCCGAGGAACCGCTGCTCGACCGCGGCACCGCGTCGCGCGGCCCCAGCACCGACGTCGGCTGGGTCTGCCCCGAGCACCTGGACATCGACGAAGTGGCGCGGCTGCGCTCGCAGACACTGCAGATGCCGCTGCCCTGGGTCTTCGACTGGCAACAGCTGCGCCATGTGGATGCCGAAGCCGCGATGCAGCTGTCGACGCTGTTCCGCGTCTGGGGCGGGCAGTCCCTGGAACAGCGATGGCTGGCCGGCGAGAGGCTCTTCCAGGTGCTGCAGGACGCCGCCCCCACCGGGATGCGCGACGCCGACCCGGCCTTCTGGCTCACGCGCCTGGACGCGTTGCGCCTGGTCAACCGGCCCGACCAGTTCGACGAAGCCGCCATCGACTACTGCGTCACCTACGAGGTCAGCCCGCCCTCCTGGGAGCCCACGCGCTGCAAGGTGCGCGTGAGTGGCACGGGCTCGTCCACGCGCCAGCCTGACCTGTCGCTGGTGAGCGACGTGTCCACCGGCTTCATGGAGTCGTCGCTTCACGAAGACGCCGCCGGCGCGGTGGAGGTGGCGCACGTGGAACTGTCGGGGCAGCTCATCGGGGACATCAGCCAGACGCTGGGCAAGCTGCAGACCGAGGCGACCATGGCACCGGTCATCAGCGTCAGCTGCGCGCGGCTGATCCGCGTCGACTTCATCGCCGCTGGCGACCTGCTGAACTGGGTGCTGTCCAAGCGCAGCGACAACCGCAGCGTGCAGTTCGTGGACACGCACCGCCTGGTGGCGCTGTTCTTCGGTGCCATGGGCATCAACGAGCACGCCAAGGTGCAAGTTCGTAAAGTGTGACGGGCCCCCAGGCTTGTCGCTTCGCGCCTTCGCCACCCCCCAAGTGGGCTCAAGCGACGGACCGGCGAAGCCGGATCCGTGCTTGTCCTTGATCGCGGGCTTTGCGGCCTCATGTCTGAGGGACCTATGGATTCCTACCACGGCACAACGATCGTCTCGGTTCGCCGCGGGCCACTCGTCGCGATCGGCGGCGACGGTCAGGTCACGCTGGGCAACACCGTCGTCAAGAGCAGCGCGCGCAAGGTGCGCAAGCTGTACCGCGACCAGGTGCTGGCCGGCTTTGCCGGGGCCACGGCCGACGCCTTCACGCTGTTCGAGCGCTTCGAGGCCAAGCTGGAGAAGCACCAGGGCCACCTGCAGCGCGCGGCCATCGAGCTGACCAAGGACTGGCGAACCGACCGCGTGCTGCGCCGCCTGGAGGCCATGCTGGCGGTG